>CAZLGB010000164.1:0-7933 GCA_964558825.1 uncultured Intrasporangiaceae bacterium | reverse complement strand
GACGCATCCCCACGACTACCGCGAGCTCGACGACCCACCCCTGGCCGGACCACCAGCGACACCCGGCGAGCCTGAGTTGCTGAACGCACTGAGTGAGTCGATCGATGACCGCGCCCGAGCGACCGGCCCGCCTGCCGACGACGACCCACCCCCGTTCTAGGGGCGAGGGGCGAGGGGCGCGCCTGGGCGCTTGGATTGTGTTGGCGCTCGGGCGTTGGGGGTGCTGGGCGCTGGGCCAAGGTGCGCTTGGGGTGCAGGGCGGCCGAGGCGCTGGGCTCGGGCCTAGCGTGCTCGGCGCGGCCCGCTCGAAGCGCCCAAGATCGGCGAGGCCGCCCAATTGCCTGCTTGCGCCGACTCAGTCGCCTGGGCGCTGGCGCGGCCACTCGATCGCCGGGCAGGTGTCCATGACCACGTCGAGCCCCGCCTCGCGGGCCCGGCCGGCCGCCTCCTCGTCGATCACCCCGAGCTGCAGCCACACCGCCCGGATCCCGAGCCGCTCACGCTCGGCGATCGCCGCGTCGACGACCGCGCCCACGAGCTCGGAGTTGACGAAGCAGTCGACAACGTCGACCCGCTCGCCGTCGGGGACCGCCGCGAGGTCGGCATACCCCGCCTCGCCGAAGAGCGGCGGCGCGAAGGGCGCGCGCGGGTGAATGGGGACGACCCGCTTGTCCAGCTCGACATGGAGGAACTGCGCGATGCGGTATGCCGTGCGCGCCCGGTTGTCGGACAACCCCACCACCGCCCAGGTGCCCGGGTCGGCGAGCAGGTCGTGGATGACCTCGGGGTCGTTGTCGTATGCCGTCACTGCGCCAGTCTCACACGGCGGCCGGCGGGCGTCACGAGCCACCACGCGTCGCGCCGAGCCAGCCCGGCATACGCAGGGGAGACCGCGCGCGGCGGGTGACATGATGGCGCGAGCGAGCGGACTCGCGGCATCGACCACGTGGAGGACTTCATGCGTTTCGGAGCGTTCGTCCCGCAGGGCTGGCGGATGGACCTGGCCGGCATTGACCCGGTCATGCACTGGGGAGTCATGGACGGGCTGGCCCGCCGCTTCGACGCCAATCCCGACTGGGAGTCGCTCTGGGTCTACGACCACTTCCACACGGTGCCCAAGCCCTCGGATGAGGCGACCCACGAGGCCTGGTCGCTCATGGCGGCCTTCGCCGCGTCGACCGAGCGCATCCGCCTCGGCCAGATGTGCACGTGCATGGCCTATCGCAATCCCGCCTATCTGGCCAAGGTCGCCGCCACCGTCGATGTCATCAGCGGCGGTCGCGTCGAGATGGGCATTGGAGCCGGATGGTATGAACACGAGTGGCGCGCCTACGGTTACGGCTTCCCCGAGGCGCGCGACCGGCTCGGCGCGTTGCGCGACGGCGTCGAGATCATGCGTCAGATGTGGACCCAGGGCACGGCCACGTATGCCGGCCGCTACTACACCGTCGACGGCGCGATCTGTGCGCCGCGCCCGCTGCAGGGCACCTCTCACCCCGGGAGCCGGCACAACGGCATACCGATGTGGGTGGCAGGTGGCGGCGAGAAGGTCACCCTCAAGATCGCCGCGCAGTATGCCGACTACACCAACTTCTTCGGCGACGTCGAGGAGTTCTCGCGCAAGGACGCCATCCTGAGGGAGCACTGCACGGCCCTCGGGCGCGACGAGAGCGAGATCGTCCGCTCGGCCAACTTCAACGTGCTCATCGGCGACACCGAGGTCGAGGTCCGCGAACGGATCGACGAGTATGTCGCGCGCCGCGTCGCCGCCGGCCTTGACGAGGCGATGTGCCGCAAGGAGGCTGACTCCTTCGTCCGCGCGGGCACCGCCGGCACCCCCGAGCAGATCGCCGAAAGCCTTGCGGCATACGAGAATGCGGGCTTGGGCTACGCGATCATCTACTTCCCCGAGGCGGCCTACGACACGACGGGGATGGCGGCCTTCGAGCGGGCCGTGCTGCCCGACCTGAGGGGCTGAGCCACCGGTGTGGTCCGTCGCGGAGATCCCCGACCAGACCGGTCGGGTCGTGCTCATCACCGGGGCGAGCGGCGGGTTGGGGCTGGAGTGCACCCGTGCGCTGGCCGCGCGCGGCGCCCACGTGATCATGGCCGTGCGCGACCTCGCGCGCGGGGAGGCGGCCCAGCGCCAGGTCACCGGCAGCACCGAGCTCGTCCACGTCGACCTCGCCTCGCTCGAGTCGGTGCGTGAAGGTGTCGCGGGCCTGGCCGGGCGGCCGATCGACGTGCTGCTCAACAACGCCGGCATCATGGCGGTCCCCAAGACGATGTCGGTCGACGGTCACGAGCTGCACTTCGCGACCAACGTCCTCGGGCCCTTCGCGCTGACGGCTGGGCTGCTCGGCCAGCTGAGCGACCGGGTCGTCTGGGTGAGCTCGCTCATGCACCGGATGGGCCGCATCTCCCTCGCCGACCCGAGCTGGCGCCACCGCCGCTATCAGTCGTGGCCGGCATACGGCTCGAGCAAGCTCGCCGACCTCATGCTCGCCTACGAGCTGCAGCGTCGGCTCACCTTGGCCGGGTCGCCGGTGCGCTCGTATGCCGCGCACCCGGGCTATGCGCAGACCGACCTGCAACGGCACGCGAGCTGGATGGCGCTGCCGATCGCCCGCCAGGCGCAGTCGATGTTGCGGATGGCCCAGGATGCCGAGTCCGGGGCCTGGCCGCTGCTGTATGCCGCGACCTCACCCGACCTGCCGCCTGGGTGCTATGTCGGCCCCTCCGGGCGCGGCGAGCTGACCGGGCCACCCCGGATCGTCGGCTCGAGTGCCGCCTCGCACGACCGCGAGACCCAGCGGGCGCTCTGGTCACTGTGCGAGGCCCTCTCTGGAGTCAAGGCCGGGCTGCCCGGCTGAGCAATGGGTCATGACCGACCACGGAAGGAGATCGCGATGAAGGCGACCTGGCACGACACCGTGTTGGCCGAGAGCGACGACACCGTCGTCGTCGAGGGCAATCACTACTTCCCCGAGGCGGCGCTGCGGCGCGAGCTGGTGCGCCCGTCCGACACCCATACGGTGTGCCCGTGGAAGGGCACGGCGAGCTACTACTCGGTCGAGGTCGACGGCGAGCTCAACCGCGACGCGGTCTGGTTCTATCCCGACCCCAAGCCCGAGGCGTCGATGGTCGCCGGTCGGGTCGCCTTCTGGAAGGGCGTCGAGGTCAGCGAGTAGCACTGGCTCGGTGGGGCGGCTTCGTGAGTGAGCCCTGCCGCAGAGCCCGAGCGCACGGCATGCTCCCGGAGTAGGTTGGCGACTGTGAACCCCGACTTCGATGCCTTCCAGCTGTCCGACTTCCACCGCCAGCTGCGCGCCGCCGTGCGCGAGCTCTCCGAGGCGCAGATCGAGCCGTATGCCGCCGATGTCGACGAGAACGCGCGCTATCCCCAAGAGGCGCACGACGCGCTCGTCGCCTCCGACTTCTTCGCCCCGCACGTGCCGGAGGAATACGGCGGCGCGGGTGCCGACGCGCTGGCGGTCTGCCTGGTCATCGAGGAGGTCGCGCGGGTCTGCGTGTCCAGCTCGCTCATCCCCGCGGTCAACAAGCTCGGGAGTATGCCGTTGATCCTCGCCGCGAGCGAGGACCTCAAGCACCGCTACCTCACGCCGATGGCCGAGGGCAAGACGGGCTTCTGCTACGGCCTGTCCGAGCGCGAGGCCGGGTCGGACACGACCGGCATGACCTGCACCGCGACCGAGCAGAAGGACGGCTCGTGGGTGCTCAACGGCCACAAGGCGTGGATCACCAACGCCGGCGCGATGGACTACTACACGGTCCTCGCGGTGACCGAGCCCGAGGGCCGGCGCGGCGCCAACATCAGCGCCTTCGTCGTCGAGCGCAGCGACCCGGGCTTCACTTTCGGCCCCAAGGAGCGCAAGCTCGGCATCAAGGGCAGCCCGACTCGTGAGCTGTGGTTCGACAACTGCAGCATCCCCGGCGACCGGATGATCGGCGGGCGCGGCGAGGGCCTGAAGATCGCCCTCAAGACCCTCGACCACACCCGCATCACCATCGGGGCGCAGGCCGTCGGCGTCGCGCAGGGTGCGCTCGACCGGGCCGTCGCCTATGTCAAGGAGCGCCAGCAGTTCGGCAAGAACATCGCCGAGTTCCAGGGCATCCAGTTCATGCTCGCCGACATGGCCATGGAGCTGGAGGCCGCTCGCCAGCTCGTCTATGTCGCGGCGAGCAAGTCCGAGCGCGGCGACCGCGACCTGGGCTTCTTCGGCGCTGCGGCCAAGTGCTTCGCCAGCGACGTCGCGATGAAGGTCACCACCGACGCCGTGCAGTTGCTCGGCGGGGTCGGCTACACCCGCGACTTCCCGGTCGAGCGGATGATGCGCGACGCCAAGATCACCCAGATCTACGAGGGCACCAACCAGGTCCAGCGCATCGTCATGGCGCGCAACGTCCTGGCCTGAGCGCAGGCCCGGGGCGCAGGCTCTGGGCACCCGAGGCTGACCCGAGACCGACATGCCGGAGCGAAACCCACCGCACAGGTGGGTTTCGCTCCGCCGTGAGGCGACCAGGTAGCTGTCACCTGCCCGCGTGATCCGCGCAAGGCTCTTCCGCCGCACCCGAGCAGCTCAACGACGGTTGAAAGGCTGACCGTCGACTGCTGACTGGAAGGTGGCGATGTCGATCTCAAACCCGTCCCACTCGGTGGGGTTGAGGGTCTCCTGCGTGAGGAAGCCGTAGCTGTCCTCCCGGTGATAGCGGTCGTAGGCCAGCGTCACCCCGTTGTCGTACTTCTCGATTTGCGCCTCGACGGCCCCGTTGTCGACCCAGAAGTACCAGGTTGAGTTGCCCCAGCCGTTGTGGTCGTCGCCACGCGGCTCTTCCCAACGCCGTCGGTAGAAGGGCATGTGCCGATTCTCACACGGCCGACGACGGCCAGCCGCGGCCAAGGAGCGTGCCCAGACGTCCCGTCGGGCAACCCGCAACCCCATTCGTCGGAGGGAAATGCACCGCCAGGGTGCATGTCCCTCCTACGAGTTGGCTTCGGGCGTCTGACCGGCTGCTCGTAGGATGACGGGCATGTCCCACACCACCGAGGCGCGGGTCTCGGTGGTCGCGGTCGTCGTCACCTGGAACCGCCGCGAGCTGCTGCGCCGCTGCCTCGACGCGGTGCTCGGCCAGACCCACGCCCCCAGCCGCGTCGTCGTCGTCGACAACGCCAGCGATGACGGCACCGAGGCGCTGCTCGCGCAGGAGTATGCCGGTCGCCACGGCGATCGCCCGCCCGTCCAGGTCGTGCGCACGACGAGCAACATCGGCGGCGCCGGCGGCTTCGCCCTGGGCATCTCGGCGGCCTTCGACGGCTCTGGCGACGCCGTCTGGCTGCTCGACGACGACACCATCCCGACCCCGACGGCGCTGGCCGAGCTGGTCCGGGCGCGCACGGCATACGAGCTGCACGCGGGGCTGACCCCCGCGCTCGTCGCGTCGCGCGCGGTCTGGACCGACGGGCGCGAGCACCCGATGAACACCCCCCGCGCCAAGCCGACGGCGCTGGCCTCCGAGCGGGCCGCCGCGTCGCGCATCGGCTGCATCCCGATCCGCACGGCGAGCTTCGTGTCGATCCTCGTCGACCTGCCGCGGGCGCGCGCGGTGGGGCTGCCCGAGGCGGCCTTCTTCCTCTGGAACGACGACTTCGACTACACCGCCCGCCTGCTGCGCGGCCGCCGCGGCCTCTATTGCCCCGCCTCGGTGGTCGTCCACGAGACGCGGGTCTTCGGCAGCACCGACGGCGACCCGGGGCCGCGTTTCCACCTCGAGGTCCGCAACAAGGTGTGGACCTTCACCCGCAGCCGCGGCCTCACCCCGCTCGACCGGGCGCTCTACGGCGCGGCGACGCTGCGCCGCTGGGGGCGCACCATCGCCCGCTCGCACGACCGCGCGACGCTGCTCACCGGGCTGCGCGACGGCCTGCGCGAGGGGATCGGCTCGGCGCCCCGCCCCACCCGCGCGGTGCTCGCCGACGCCCTCGGGTATGCCGTGCCCCAGCCTGCTGTACCCCAGCCTGCCGAGACGCCCCCACCCGTGGGCGTGCGGCCCGAGGGCTTCGCCGTGCTCATGCCTGTCTACGGCGGCGACCAGCCCGACGCGCTCGCCGCGGCCTTCACCTCGGTGACGACCGAACAGACCCTGCGCCCCGACCAGCTCGTGCTCGTCGTCGACGGGCCGCTGCCCGCCGCGCTCGGCGCCCGCGTCGAGCAGCTCGTGGCCGGTTCGCCGGTGCCGGTCACGCTGGTGCGCCTGCCGGTCAACCTCGGCCTCGGGCCGGCCCTGCAGGCCGGCCTCGCGGCCAGCCGGCACGACATCGTCGCCCGGATGGACGCCGACGACATCTCGCTGCCCCACCGTTTCGCGGTGCAGGTGCCGCTCGTGCAGGGCGGGCTGGACATCGTCGGGTCGGCCCTGCTCGAGTTCGGGGCCGATCCCGGCGATGTCGTCGCGCGCCGCGATGTCGTCACCGACCCGGCCGCCATCGCCGAGCGGATGCGCTTCCGCCAGACGCTCAACCATCCGACGGTTGTCTTCCGGGCGAGCGCGGTGCACGCCGCGGGCGGTTATCTGGACCTGCCCTCGCTGGAGGACTATCTGCTCTTCGCCAGGATGATCCAGGCCGGCGCGCGGGTCGGCAATGTCGCCGAGCCGCTGCTGCTCTATCGGGTCGGCGAGGGGGCTTATGCCCGCCGCGGCGGCCTCGGGTTGTTGCGCTCCGAGCTCGCGCTGCAGCGGCGCTTCCGGGCGATGGGCTTCACCAACGCTCCTCAGAGCGCCCGCAATGTCCTCGTCCGCGGGGTCTACCGGGTCGTCCCCGAAGGGGTGCGGCGCACGGCATACCGCAAGGTCTTCGCGCGCGACGCGGACTGAGCCGGCGCCCCGCGGCTTACTTCGGCTGAGTGCCGGCCGGGGGAGCCGTGAGCGGCTCGTCGTTCTTCAACGCGGTGAACAGCGCCTTGGCCTTGGTCGCGTCCCACTTGACCGCGACCCCGTCGCTGGGCGTCTGCAGCGCGGCCGTCTCGATCGGCACCTGCAGCGACAGCCCGTCACCGCCGCCCACCGAGCGCAACGCCTGGAGGATGGCGACGGCGTCGGAGAGCGAGGTGTCCGAGCCGACGGTGAGCCCGGCCGACGCGGCGTCGGCGAAGGCCTTGTAACGCCACGGGACGAGGACCGTCGACGGGGTCACGGCCTTCTTCATCACCGCGCCGAGGAACTGGCGCTGGCGCTCGGCCCGGCCGAGATCCCCCAGCGGGTCGTTGTGCCGCGAGCGCACATAGCCGAGGGCGTTCTTGCCGTCGAGGGTCTGGCAGCCGGCCTTGAGGTTGATGCCGGCGAGCGGGTCGTTCATGTCGCGCGCGACGCAGATGTCGACCCCGCCGAGACTGTCGACGATCCCGGCGAAGCCGGCAAAGCCGATCTCCAGGTAGCCGTCGACGTGCAGCCCGGTCGCCGTCTCGATCGTCTCGGTGAGCAGCTTGCCGCCGCCGAGGGCGAAGGCTGCGTTGATCTTGTGGGTGCCATTGCGGGGGATGGGCACATAGCTGTCGCGGGGGATCGAGACGATGACCGGCTTGCCGCCGCTGCTCGGCACGTGGACGAGCATGATCGAGTCGGTGCGCTTGCCACCCTCGTCGGGCCCGGTCGACAGCTCCTGCTCCTGGGCCTGGGTCAGCCCTTCGCGGCTGTCCGAGCCGACCAGCAGATAGGTGTGCCCGGCCGTGTCCGCGGGCCGCTTGGCCGGGGCGGTGTCGACCCGCTCGACGCGCTGCCAGGCCGCGAACGGGACGATGACCATGAAGGCCAGCCACCCGAGCACGAGCAGCACGAGCAGTGCGGCGAGCCGCCGGCGCCGGAAGCGGGCGCTGCTGGGCCGTCGGGGCGGGGCTCCCGCGGTCGTGGCCGCCGG
>CAZLGB010000163.1:0-7940 GCA_964558825.1 uncultured Intrasporangiaceae bacterium | reverse complement strand
GTCGTGCTCGTGACGTGGTGGGCGGTCGTGCCCATGGTGGCCGTGGTGACCAGGTCCCCCCTGCGGGCCGGGGCGCGCGCCGGGTGCCGGGCCGCTGGTCGACGCGGCGCCGGGCTGGGCGCCGGCAAGGGCCGACCACCACTGGTCCGAGGCCTCCCACGAGGCGTCCCACCATTGCTTGGCGGCTGCCTGGGCCTGCTCCCAACCCGCGGCCAGCTGCCCGGAGAGCTGCTCGGCTTGCTGCAGGAGTGGCGAGGTGGGGGAGGTGCTCATGTCGACTCCTTGCTCGTGCGACGGGTGGTGCGGGGAGCAGTGCTGGAGGAGGAGCTGCGAGCGGCGCGGGTGGCCGGGGCGCGGCGAGCCGAGGTGGAGCGCGCACTGGTCGTCTCGACCCGCGGCGCCGGCAGCGGATCGAGATCGCGGGGCAGGACGAAGACCCGCAGGTCGGCCATCCCCACGGGCACGAGCGCCTGCTGACGGCGGGTGCGGTCGAGCTGGTCGGGCAGGGTGACCGTCGCGGTGAGCCGGCGCGCCTGCCCGGGCGGGACGACGATCGAGAAGGGGTCCAGCCCATTGAAGGCCACCATGACCTCCGGCCCTTGGTCGATCCCGAAGGGGACGACGACGACCAGCGGAGCCGTGGCGATGAGCGCGAGCGGCAGGTCGACATTGCCGGTGTTGGTGACCTCCAGCTCGACATCGACGCTCTGCGCGGTGGGCCCGGTGAGGTAAATCCGGTTGGGGCGCACCGTGTTTGCCGCATTGGCCTCGACGACCACTTGGGCCTCCCGCTGCTGACCGCCGACGTCGACGTGCGCGGCATACGTCCCAGGCGGCGTCCCCGGGGGGTATGCCGCGACGACCTCCGCCGCCTGTGTGCTGCCCGGGGCGACGACGGCCGCGAGCGTCGCGGGAGCCTCGTCGAGCTCGGCGTGCAGCACCCGCGCGGCCGACACGGCGAGGGGCTGCGAGCCGGTGTTGGCGATGGTGACCAGGCCGGCGACCCGGCTCGGCGGTCCGGTGAGCAGCAGCGGGGGAGCGACCGCGGCGGCGGGGCGGCGAGGGCGAGACGGCATACGGCTGCTCCTGCCCTTCAGATGACGTGCGGTCGGCGCTGGCCGGGCGAGAGGCGCGTCGTCGTCTCGCCGCGCACGGTGAGGCTGAAGAGCTCCTGCCCGAGCAGTGACCACGACCAGGTCTGCTCGTAGGGGGTGTGCAGATCGGTCGGGGGCAGCTCACCGAGGACAACGCGCACGCACGAGTCGACGGCGACCGGCTTGAGATCGACGGTCTGGTCGATGCGGCTGTCGGTGCTCGCCTTGACCGGGGCGAGCTCGACGCGCACGTCCGAGCTCGTCGACAAGGGGGTGACCGTCACCGTCGAGGTCGTCGTGTGGTCGGTGTGCCCGGCGAGGGTGCTCGTCAGTCCGCCGTCGAGGGTCGTGTGGATGTTGTCGAGGCCGGCGAGGGTCGCGTTGACGTTGGCCCCGAGGGTGCCCGAGACGATCTGGTCGAAGGAGAAATCAGCCATGCGGGCCTCCGTGGGCGTGGGCGGGAGCGAGGTCGGTGAGCCGGGACGACGTCGGCGGGGGGCTGAGCAGGGTCGAGTGGTGGAAGCCGAGCCGCGGGTCGCTCCACCGGCCGACCCGGGTGTCGATCTCGGACAGCTCGGGCATGTGGACGCGGGTGCGCAGGGCCAGGGTCGGGTAGTCGTAGACGGTGATGTGGTTCTGGCCGCGGTTGGCGGTGAAGAGCAGCGTCTGGTCTGCCGAGAGCTGGCAGGCGTAGATCCCGTCGATGAGCGAGCCACGGCTGACCTGCAACGAGGACAGGTAGAGGTGCCAGTCGATCCACGGGTTGCCGCGGGCCAGGGCCGAGGTCACCGTCGTCAGCGACTCGCGTGACCAGCCGAGCGAGTCGAGCGCACCTGGATGCTCGTCGATGACCCGGATGCGGGTGAAGGTCTGCAGGTCGAGCATGACGACCGTGTGCGAGCCGCCGGTGCAGAAGATGAGCTCGGTGTCGGAGATCGTCACGTCGGAGTTGATGTGGATCGGCAGGCTCGGGTCGCCGGTCCAGTGCCGAGCGATCTCGCCGGTCTCCAGGTCGATCTCGTAGACGTATTGGCGGCGATAGCTCATCCCCCAACGGCCCCAGTCGTCGCCGCCGGCCGGCCCGACGCGGAAGGACAGCGCATAGGCGACGTCGAGCACCGGGTGGACGGTGAGATGCCAGCAGGTCGTCGGCAACGCCACCCGCCGGACGTCGCCCGTCACCGTGTCGAGGATGCCGACCTCGCGCGCCTCGCCCCGGGTCGGGTGATCCATGCCGCCGTAGACGGCATACCTCCCGCTCGCGGTGAGCTTGAGCGCGTGCGGCAGGAGTATGCCGTGCGGCGCCACCCGCTCGCCCTTGGCCAGCCGGTTGACATCGAAGCGCCACAACGACTCGCCGATGCAGGTGAGGAACTCGGTGTCGCTCGTCCACGCGATGTGGGTGCTGCCCTGGATCGAGCTGTCGGGCACCTCGAAGCGCAGCGTCGAGATCCGCTCGACCTCCTCGAGGCTGGCCCGGTCGTAGAAGAGCAGATGCTGACCGGTGTTGCCGAGGAAGCCGAGCCGTCGCGTCGGGTCGATCGCCAGGGCATGCCCGCCGGTCGCGCCGCCGAAATAGGTTGCCTTGTAGGCGTGGTCGCCCGTCGCCGGGTCGTAGCGGAAGGAGCACACGCCGGCACGACCGTCCAGCCCGTCGAGGCCGTTGCCGTCGAGGGCGACGTGGAACTCATAGGGATAGCCGCGCACGCGCAGTCCCCCGAGGTCGGTGGCCGCGCGATGGGAGAGGTGGCGGCCGCGTGGCTTCCAGGGTAGCCGCGCCGGCATACACCCGTCGGGGTTTGTCTGGACTTGCTCGGAGGCTTCGTCTGGCGCTGGCGGGCACGGCATACCGACAACGAGTAAGCCCATGGCCCTTGACGGGCCATGGGCTTCCACGATCGTTCAGTTGGGCCGCTGCATTTGATCGTCAGCGCGACTGAGTTGTCGGTCGCGCTTCCTCGGTCACTGCTCGTGCCTCGCAGCGACGCTTCGTCAGCGCTCCTCGGACCCCGCGATGAAGGCCTCGAGCTTGGCGCGACCCTCGTTGTCCTCGCGCTGCACCGGCGGCGACTTCATCAGGTAGGACGAGGCCGAGATGAGCGGGCCACCGATGCCACGGTCCAGGCCGATCTTGGCGGCGCGGATGGCGTCGATGATGATGCCCGCCGAGTTGGGGGAGTCCCAGACCTCGAGCTTGTACTCCAGGTTCAACGGCACGTCGCCGAATGCCCGCCCCTCCAGCCGGACATACGCCCACTTGCGGTCGTCGAGCCACGCCACATAGTCCGAGGGACCGATGTGGACGTTGCGGTCGTCCTTCTTGCCGGCCAGCTCACCGGTGAGGTTGGAGGTGACGGCCTGGGTCTTGGAGACCTTCTTGGACTCCAGCCGCTCGCGCTCGAGCATGTTCTTGAAGTCCATGTTGCCGCCGACGTTGAGCTGGTAGGTGCGGTCCAGCGTGACGCCGCGGTCCTCGAAGAGCTTGGCCATGACCCGGTGGGTGATGGTCGCGCCGACCTGGCTCTTGATGTCGTCGCCGACGATCGGCACCCCGGCCTGCTCGAACTTCGCCGCCCACTCGGGGTCGCTCGCGATGAAGACCGGCAGCGCGTTGACGAAGCCGACGCCCGCGTCGATCGCGCACTGCGCGTAGAACTTGTCGGCGTCCTCCGAGCCCACCGGCAGGTAGGACACGAGCACGTCGACCTTGGCCGCCTTGAGCGCCGCGACGACGTCGACCGGCTCGGCCGCCGACTCGTCGATGGTCAGCCGGTAGTACTTGCCGAGCCCGTCGAGGGTGTGGCCGCGCTGGACCTCGACCCCGAGGGTCGGCACGTCGCAGATCTTGATGGTGTTGTTCTCGGAGGCGTTGATGGCCTCGGAGAGGTCCTTGCCGACCTTCTTGTCGTCGACGTCGAAGGCCGCGACGAATTGCACGTCACTGACGTGGTAGGGCCCGAACTGCACGTGCATCAGACCGGGGACGGTCGCCTTGGCGTCCGCATTCTTGTAGTACTCCACGCCCTGCACGAGCGAGCTCGCGCAGTTGCCGACGCCGACGATGGCGACGCGCACCGATCCCATGAGGGTCTCTCCTTGTGTATGCCGTGTGGCCGGCTTCGGTTGTCCGGTAAGACTTTTCGTGTTCATCTGGTTGTGCAGGCCGGACGCCGGGTGGGTCCTCCAGGGCTTGGTCGGCGGCCGTTTCGCGGGGTGTTGCAGGTAATGCGGCCCGTGGGGGACGAGGCTCAGCCCGGTCCCGGCCGGCTGCGGCGCTCGGTGGAGATGAGCTCCTCGAGCCAGCGGACCTCGCGCTCGGCCGACTCCTCGCCATGCCGTTGCAGGGCCGCCGTGTAACTGTCCATCCGCTCCCGGCTGCGTGTCGCTGCCTCGCGGATGTTGGCGAGGCGCTCCTCCAGCCGCGACCGGCGTCCCTCGAGGATGCGCAGCCGCACCTCGGCGGGCGTCCGGGCGAAGAAGGCCAGGTGGACATCGAAGACCTCGTCGTCCCAGCTGGCCGGCCCGGCCGTGTCGGCCATGGTCTGGAAGCGTTCCTTGCCCTCGGCCGTCAGCTCATAGACGATCCGGGCGCGCTTGCTGCCCGAGTCGCCGATGACCGGCCCCCGCCCCGGCTCGCCCGCCTCCCCGATCCAGCCCTTGGCGAGCAGCCCCTGCAGACACGGGTAGAGCGACCCATAGGACAGCGCGCGGAAGGCGCCCAGCGCGGAGTTGAGCCGCTTGCGCAGCTCGTAGCCGTGCATCGGCGTCTCGTGCAACAGGCCGAGGACGGCGAACTCGAGCAGTTCTCCCCTGCGAGTCATGACGTCCTCACCTCCTTCGCCTGGTCCCAGGCTCGTCCCGATCCGGTATGCCGACCCGCGACGGGCCGGTGGCTGCCGAGCCCCGCACCTTCGAATGGTTACGCGCGTGCAGGTCTTGGCGTATGCCGGGCGTCGCACCTTCGTGGTGGTCCCACGCGCGTGCGATCCGGCGGGTGCCGATCCGTTCACCTTCGTGGTGACCCACGCGCGTGCAGGTCTTGGCGTATGCCGGGCGTCGCACCTTCGTGGTGGTCCCACGCGCGTGCGATCCGGCGGGTGCCGATCCGTTCACCTTCGTGGTGACCCACGCGCGTGCCCGTCCCGGCTGTTGTGTCGGCTCCGCACCTTCGAGTGGTTACGCGCGTGCGTGGTCCGAACACGGCATACGCTAGCACGAGATATATCGGTGCGATACATCAGCCCGATGTGTCGGCGTGTCGCTCAGGCGCTCACCCGACCGCCAGACCTCCCCCGCGGGATTGGGCTGGCACAGAGCAACGCCGCATACTGGGCAGTCGGGTCCGGATGCGGCGGTGCGGCTCCACGCTCGCGCGCGCGGTCCCCCGAAGGAGGTCACTCCACCGTGAGCACCAACGACGGCGCCGGCCGCACCCACCGCGGGTCGCGCAGCGCCTCGGTCAACGGACCCACGACTCGCCGCGATGCCAAGGCTGCCGCGCTGGCCGCCTCCGGCACACGTGCGGGCCGAGGTTCGCGCCGCCCCGGAGGTTCCGGCCGCCCGGGCGGCGCCCAGCGCTCGTGGTGGCGGGCCGGCTGGAGGGCCTGGCTCAAGCGCGGGGTCTTCGGCGTGGCGATGGTCGTCGCGCTCGGGCTGGCGGCAGCGGCATACGCCTTTGCGACCGTCGACGTGCCGGACATCCCCAACGCGACCGCGGATGCCGAGACATCGATCGTCTATTACGACGACGGCAAGACCGAGATGGCCCGCATCGCCGAGCTCGACCGGGTGCCGGTGCCGCTGACGCAGGTGCCGATCCAGGTGCAGCACGCCGTCATCGCCGCCGAGGACCGCGACTTTTACACCAACAACGGGATCTCGCCGCAAGGCATCGCCCGCTCGATCTGGAGCTCCATCAAGGGCGGAGAGGTCGGGGGCAGCGGCTCGACGATCACCCAGCAATACGTGAAGAACTACTTCCTCACCCAGGACCGCACCCTCGACCGCAAGCTCAAGGAATGGGTCATCTCGGTCAAGGTCGACCGGGACATGTCCAAGGACCAGATCCTCGAGGGCTACCTCAACACGATCTACTACGGCCGCGGCGCCTACGGCATCCAGACCGCCGCGAAGGCCTACTTCAACAAGGACGTCTCCCAGCTGACCGTCGCCGAGGGTGCGGTCATCGCGAGCGTCCTCAACGCGCCGAGCCTCTACGACCCCGCGCTCGGCGACAAGCAGCTGACCAACCTCAAGGCGCGCTTCGGCTACGTCCTCGACGGCATGGTGACGATGGGATGGCTCACTCCGGCCGAGCGCGCGGCCACGACGATGCCGGCCATCCAGCCCAAGGGTCCCTCGCGCGCGCTCTCCGGCCCCACCGGCTATATCGTCGCGGCGGTCCGCCAGGAGCTCATCGACAAGCTCAAGCTGCAGAGTGACGACATCGACCGCGGTGGCCTGCGGATCACGACGACGATCAACGCCAAGGCGCAGGCCGCGGCGGAGGGGGCGGTCGCCAAGGACTTCCCCAAGACCGGCAACATCGCCAACGTGTATGCCGGGCTGGTCGCCGTCCGCCCGGGTGACGGCGCGGTCACCGCGCTCTACGGCGGGGCCGACTATCAGCAGCGCCAGCTCTCGTCGGCGACCGACGCCCGCATGCAGGCCGGCTCGACCTTCAAGGCCTTCGCGCTCATTGCCGCTCTGCAGCAAGGGATTTCGACCAGGACGACCTTCGACGGATCCAGCCCGATGAAGGACCCGGCGCTCGGCGCGGGCACGACGGTCAAGAACGCCGGCGGCGTGTCCTATGGCACCGTCGACCTGCGCAAGGCGACCGCCCAGTCGATCAACACGGCCTTCCTGCGGCTCAACATCAAGATGGGTCCGGCGGCCACCAAGGCGGCGGCGATCCAGGCCGGCATACCTGCTGACACCCCGGGCCTGGACGACAATCCGACCAACGTGCTCGGCACCGCATCGCCGCGCGTCATCGACCTGGCCAACGCCTACGCGACGATCGCCGCCCAGGGCAAGCGGGCCACGCCCTACCTGATCAGCCGGGTCACCTCCAACGCGACCGACATCGACTACAAGGTCACCCCCAGCGTCGTCGATGCCATCAGCGCCGATGTCACCGCCGACACGACCGACGCGCTCGCGCAGGTCACCCGCACCGGCGGCACCGCAGCGCGGGCGGCGGCGCTGGGCCGGCCGGTCGCCGGCAAGACCGGCACGACCGACAAGGTCATGTCGGTGTGGTTCAGCGGCTTCAGCCCGGATCTCGCCGCGGCGGTGGGCATGTATCGCGATGTCAACGGCACGCCGGGAGCGCTCAGCGACCTCGTCGGCAATGACGGCGCCCAGGGCAGTGCCATCCCGACGACGATCTGGGTCGACTTCATGCGCGGCGCGCTCGAGGGCACCCCCAAGACCGACTTCCCCAAGCGGGTCGGCATCGGCGATGACAAGGTCCACACGGCGGCCCCGTCGTCCACGGCCACCTCGACGAGTGCGCCGACCGACGTGCCGGTCCCCGAGCCCACGACCCCCGTGGTGCCGCCGGAGCCGTCCACCCCGCCGACCACGGCGCCGATCCCCACCAAGACCACCGGTGGTGGAGGCGGAGGAGGCGGCGGTGGCGGCGGTGGCGGCAAGCCGACGATCACCCCGCCGCCGATCGGCTGAGCCGCTGCGCGCGGCGGTGAGCTGCCGACCCTGCTGCCCGGGCCGACCAGGCACGGTGAGCTGCCGGGCGCTGCCAGGCACACGGCATACCCTGTGGGCGTGAGCCTGCCCGAGCGCGTCGTCGCCCCGACCCGCGACGACTCGGTCGCGCGCTCG
>CAZLGB010000162.1:0-7940 GCA_964558825.1 uncultured Intrasporangiaceae bacterium | reverse complement strand
GACACCTCCGGTGGCGGCCGTCCCCGCCGTGGTTCCCCCGGCCGCCGGTGGCGGGGGAAGACTCGCGGGTCGCGGTGACACCTGCGGGGTAGCCCGGGCGACCGCGGGCGCGGACCCGCCGCGGGAGGACGGCAGGGAAGGGGCCAGCGAGCGGGCAGTGCCGCGGATCCGGCTGATCTTCGCCGGAGCGGCAATAACACTGCGGCCACCGGTGGTCGCGTGCCCGGCGGCGGCGTGGGCGGCATACAGGGCGTCGCCGGTGAAGTGGAAGAACTTCACCGCCACCCACGGGGACAGCCCCCCGAGCAGGAGCAGCAAGGTGCCGCCGGCGATCTGGGTGCCGTTCTGGGTGGCTCCTGGTCCGGTCTGGCCGGCGCCGTTGAGGACGTTAACCCCGATGCTGAGCACGATGACCAGTAGCAGTTTCGCGAAGACCATCGCCGCCACCAGCTCGATCCACTTGCGCACCCACGCTCGGGTGATGTCGGCGGTCGCGCCGGCGAAGGCCAGTGGGGCCAGGACCGCGGCGACGATGATGACGACCTTGCGGACCATCATCGACGCCCAGATCACCACGACCGCGGCGATGATCACGCAGGACAGCAGCAGGACGGTGACGGGGTTGGCCAGGGTGGTCAGCTGCACGAAGGTCAGCTTCTTGCCGACCCCTTCGATGTTGGTCCCCATGGTGGCCTGCAGGATCCCGTTGGACAGCTCGTCGACCACCCCGAGCAGCAGCCGGGTCGTGGCCAATGCCAGGGCGCTGCCGATGAAGCTCACCCCCAGCCCGGTCGCCGCCCGACCCAGTGCGAGTGCCCGGCCGCGGATCGCGGCGGTGATGACCTGGATGAGGAACAGGGCGAAGCACACGACCACGGCGATCCCGCCGACCAGCGTCATCTCCTGGCGCAGCGATGCCGAGCCCAGGTCGAGGGTGGTGGCGTCGCTGATCGACTGCCACATCGAGTCGGTCGCCGACAGGGCGGACAGGCCGAAGAACCCGGCCATGTGCGACAGCGCCGAATCGGCCAGGCTGCCGGTCGTGTTCGACAGTGCGTCGGAGGCGACGCACAGCGGGTTGAGGGCCTGGATGCCGTCGCAGCTCACGTGCCCGCCCCGATCTGCACGACCCGGTAGGTCACCATGGTGACGAACCCCCACGTGGCCCGGGTCGGTGGGCCTTCCAGGTTGAGGGTCAACGCCACCGACCAGCGAGTCACGCTCGAGCCGGTATGCCGTGTCACCGTCGCCGCCACCTCACGCCCGGTCACCCCCGGGTCGGTGATCCGCCCCGCCGCGACGGCGTTGGACCACGCCAACGGGATCCGCACTGCGTCTACCTGCACGGTCTGGGTCGCGTCGGCCGCGGCGAGGGCGGCCCACTCCTTCTCGGTGGGGATGGGGGCGGGACCGCTCGCGGTGTCCGTCACCGAATAGACGGCCAGCCGATCCCGTAGCTCGGGCGGCACCAGGCCGATCACCAGCGGGTCGGCCGACTGGGCGGACTCCGCCTGCACCCAAGCGATCAGGTCGGAGCGGGCGGTGCGGTAGTCGTGGGTCAGGAGCCGTCGGACGAACTCTGCGGCATACAGGTCCGGCTGCAGGGTCGCATCGCCGCTGATCCGAGCCGTGGAACTCGCGGTGACAACCGGCTGGGCGCGCAGGCGGTCCAACTCGGCCGCCGCCCTCGACGGTGTGTCGGCGGACCCGTCGGACGGAGCCGAACCGCCCGGAGCTCTGGGCGCGGCTACGACGACGGTCGGGTCGGGTTGCGCCTTCGCGCTGACCCCGGGAACCGCGACACGGGAGGCGAGCCACAGGCCGGCGACCAGAACGACTGTCACCACCGCGGCGCCGACTCCCAGCAGTCGGCGGGGATGCCGGGTGGCCATCAGTGCACCGCCGCACCCGCGTTGTTGAAGAACGTCACCAGCGTGTTCGCCGCCCCGATCAGCATCGCCGCCCCGAGCGAGACGAGGACACCGGTCTTGCCTCGGCCCGCGATGTGGGGGTTCGCTGAGTGCGAGCCGATCGCCCAGGTGATGCCGGACAGGGCGATCCCGGCGACCGCGGCGACCAACCCGAACATCAGCAAGGCGCCGACGATCTGCTCAGCGCTGCTCAACCCCGGCAAGCCGTTCGGGTTCGGCTGAATGTCGATCGTCGGATGTGACAGGTGGAGAGACGGCATAGGAGTGACCCCTTCGCAGCTGGCGCCAGACCAGACCCGGCGCGTGGCCACCCCACGGCCGGCTCGGGGCACTAACGCCATTCGCCCCCAAGGCGGACTTCAGATCCGCTCCGGCCCTCGCCAAGGATGCTGCCCGTCCCGGAGGGCGCTGATCTGTGACTTCGCCGTGGGAGACCTGAATCGCCGGCTGGTCCCAGGGGGCAGCCGCTCGTCCGTCGAGGCTCCTGACCTCCGCGCGCCAAGAGGCGCGGTTGCGTCTGGACGCACCGGCGCAGCCAGTTGAGGGCAGCTATTGACGAAACCGTGGACGTCGTTCACACTATGCTTGGCATGTGAATGACGTTCACAAGGAGTCCTGTGGCAGAGGAGCTGGTCGGCCTCGCCGAGGTGGCGGACATGGCCCGGGTGAGCCGGACTGTGGTCTCCAACTGGCGAGTCCGCGACAGCAGGTTCCCAACGCCGGTCGCTGACTTGCGCAGCGGGCCGGTCTTCGGCCGCGAATCGATCGAGAAGTACCTGCGAAGAAGGGGGCGCCCCATGGCCCATATCATCTCAACGATTAATCTCAAGGGCGGCGTCGGCAAGACCACGACTACCGTCGGACTCGCCGAGTTTCTTTCGGCGGAGTTTAGTAAGAGGGTCCTGGTTATCGACCTCGACCCACAGACCAACGCCACCACCGTGCTGATCGGGGAGGATCGGTGGCGCAAACTAAATAGCAAAGGCTACACGCTCGCCACTCTGTTCGAGGATGCCTTGCGGAGCGAGGACCAGCAGCCTGAATTCGATCTCGACAGGACGCTGCAGCGAAAGGTGAGCCCGGTTTCGGAGGTTCGAAGCGTCGACCTATTGCCCTCGTCACTTGACCTGATCAACGTCCAAGACCGGCTCGCGTCGATGCCCTCGGGGCGCTACTACTCCAATAACCCCACTGATTTGCTGCGCCGGGCTGTTAGACCGATCCTTGACGACTACGACTACGTGCTCGTTGACTGCCCCCCGAACCTGGGCATCGTGACACTCAACGGTCTGCGGATCAGCGACGGCTACATCGTCCCAACAATACCGGATGTGCTGAGCACCTACGGGATCCCGCAGATCCAGTCGCGCGTGAAGGGGTTCGCCAGCAACGTCGGCGAGGATATCCACGAAGTTGGCATCGTGATCACGAAATATCGCGCCGCCTCGACGGTTCATGTCAATACAGTTCGGCGGCTCGAGAACGATCAGAACCTTCCGGTCGTGTTCGAAACCGTGATTCCGGAGGGGAATGCGATCGCGGCGTCGGCCGAATTCTCGCCCACTTCCACGCTGCGCCAGAAGTATGCCTACCAGGGAGGTTACGAAGTCTTCCGTGCTCTCGCCAAGGAGTTCATTTCCGCGGTCGAGGCGATCGCATGAATCGAGCAGACGAGCGCACGTTCACTCCTGCCGAAAAGGCCGCAGAGAGTCTCCTGAATCTCGGCCGATCTCGTCCCGAGCTCGCTGCGGCGCTTGCCGAGCTTATCTCTGCGGTGGCCAACGAGGCCACCCGCACGCCGCGCTTCGCGAATGCCCTCACCGTTGCGATTGCATCGTCGGTGAATGGCGGCGGAACAAGGTTCAAGCGTACAGGTCGCCGTGCACCTGGCGCGCTCGACCCTTTCGCCGTCCATGCCGAGTCGGGCGAAGCTGGCCTGCGGAACCGCCTTCGAGAGCTCGATCTCGACCAACTTCGCGACATCGTTGCCGAGCACGGAATGGATCACGACCGGCTCGCGATGAAGTGGAAGGCGCCAGATCGAGTCATCGACCGCATCATCGAAAAGGTCGCCGCACGCGCTGCTAAGGGTTCGGCGTTCCGCTCCGATTGACCGGAGGGCGACCCCACCGCGGGCCTCATGACGTCGGGGGCTCGAGCCAACGAACCAACCTCAGATTTCATCTCTTGAGCAGCCAGAGACGCTAAGAATGTCCTGCTCGGGTGGTCGGGGGAACGGAGGGCGGACACGCCGCCGTGTGTGAAGGCACTCAAGTTGGTCACGTGGATGACGTCGCCGGTCTTGGGGGCGTGGATGACGAGGCCCAAGCCGAGGTACATGCCGACGTGGCCCGGGGCGGCAATCGTCCCGTGAGCTCCCGGGATGAGGATGAGATCCCCCGGCTGAAGCAATTGGTATGTCGTGGGGGTGCCAGCGTGGACCTGGTCGCCGGTGGTCCGCCCGATCGAGACGCCGGCGTGAAGCCAGGCTTCCTGGGTGAGGCCGGAGCAGTCGAATGCAGCGGGGCCGGTGCCGCCCCAGAGGTAGGGCTTGCCGAGTTGGGCCAGCGCGTAGGTGATGGCGACGCGGGCGCGTGGGCTGGCATCGGCAGGGATGGCGTATTCCTGGGGCAGCCCGAAATGGATGGCGTCCCCGGGCTGCAGTGCCTCGTCGCTCGCCCCGCAGTCCAGGGCGCCGGCGTCGCCGTCGACGACGGCAAGGACGCCTTGGGCTTGCGGCAGGTGGGCGAGGTAGTTGCCGCCGACGACGGCGGACCAACGGTTCGTCGGCGAGGGACTGCCGGTGAACGCCGAGCGCTGCACGGCCTGCGCGGCCTCCCACGGAGCCAGGTCGGCCCACCCATCCAGCTTGAGCAGCGCGTCCAGGAACAGGTTGGTCGACTCGACCGGGTCCATCCGTTGGGCGGCGGTGCCCCAGCTTGGGCGCTGCTGGAATAGGCCCAGCGAGTCGTGGTCGTAGCCCACTCCTTGGCTGGGCAGCCCGTTGCCTGCGGGGTCGTTCGGGTTGGACAGAATCAGAAGCCCGGACTCCGGCATCGCGGTCATCACGGCAATCAGCGAACCCGCGTGGCCCGCCCGCCCGGACGCGACACCGGCCACGATCCGCGCGTTGGCCGCCTGAGCGTCGGTCAGCCCGGCGACCGGACCGGAGGTGAGGCACAACGGCATACGCGTGGTCTGTGGGGAGGCGAGGCTGGTCGCCGCCAGAGCGCCGAGCGAGCCGGCGGCCAGTACGAGCGCTGCAGCGCCGCCGACGAGCACGCGTTCGAAACCCATGGGCGGCATACGAGCCGAGCCGGGGCACCATCGCGGTCGCGTGCCCGCAGGCGGTGCCCCAGACTGGTGCGTGTCCGGGTCGTGCGAATGACGGGGCAGACCATGCGGCGCAGGAAGGCGACGGCCGAGCCGGCCATCGGCGCTGCCGACGCCGAGGACGCTCGCCTGCTCGCGCTCGAGCTGGCCGGTCTCGCCCCCGAGCGACAGATCGACCAGATCGGCGTGCGGGTGGTCCTCGAGCCCGGCGAGCGGGCGCCCCGGGCGACGGTCGCGCGGCTATGGTGGTGGCAGGGCGCGTGGGTCGGCGGGGTGGACTGCACGCTGGTGGTCACCGACCGGCGGTTGATCGTGCGTATGCCGGACGCGAGCCTGGGCTCGTTGTGGTGGGGGTCGATGGTCGGCTTCGAGGCCGACCTCAATCGCGGGCAGGTTGTCGTGGACTTCGGCGACGGCAGCCCGCGCCTGCTCATGGGCTCGGGCACGGCCGTCGTGGCGGTGGCCGGGGTCGCGGCGCTGTACGGCATACCAGCGCTCAGCGGCCACCCCGCGCTGGCACCCCTGCGGCAGATCGGGCCGGGTCGGCCCTGAGGATGGCGGCGACCTGGCTGCGGGCGTAACCGCGCTGGGCGTCGGTCGCCGACTCGTTGCACACGAACAGGCGCAGCAGCCCTGGCCAGCCGGACGGGGAGCCCGCCAACAGCCGATGCATGGCGCGGCGCTGAGCCGGCGTGTAGCCCAACTGCAACAGCATCCGCTTCGTGGCGTCGCGAGAGTTGCCGCCCGCTCGCTTCGAGGTGATCGTCACGAGCGGGTCGACTGCGCGGCGCCGGCGGGCGGCTTCGATCCGGGAGAGCAGGATCTCGAAGGCCGGTTGCAGTCGGATCGCTTCGGTCTCCTGTGCGGTGAGGTCCAGCTCGGTGCGGACCCAGTCGCCGAACGCCTGCGCAGTCATGACGCGACGTCCAGCGACTCCGGGGCGAATCTCACGGGGTTGCCGGGCGAGACGTTGGTGAGGCCGCGCAGCTGGTCGGCCTGCGCGGCGCGGCCGGAGCCGTTGCACCCGCGGGTCGCTTGGCCACGCAGCCGAATGAAGAGCGGCACAGGCTCCGTCGCGCGGGCTTCAGCCTCGTTCGCGATGATCCACTCCATGACGGCGATGAGCTCGATCGAGGAGTAGTCCTCGGTCACCATGACGAGACTGCGCGACCCGAGCGGGTTCGTGTATGCCGTGCCCTTCGTGCAGACGCAATCCAGGATCGTGAGCCACAGATGTTCGCGCGCGGGCGACTCGACCGCTCGCCCCCGCGGTACGGATGGGCAAGCTCCGGTCCTGGATGGCTGAGGACCTCAACGCGTGGATCCACGCTCAGCGGGAACCGGCATGATCCTCAAGCAGCCCAACGGCAAGTGGCGGGTGCGGGTCAAGTACAAGGGCGTGATCGTCGCCGAACGTGTCTTCGACAGACGCGCCGACGCCGTCCGGTGGGAGACCGAGCAGAAGCGGTTGCTCCATGACGGCGACTTCATTTCGCCCGCGGCCGGCAGCCTGACGGTCCGCGAGTTGGCGGACGAGTATCGCGAGGCCCGCATCGGCCAGGTCGCGATCCGGACGTGGGAGTCCGACGAGTCCAACCTGCGGGTCCACATCGTGCCCGAGTTCGGCAAGCTGCCCGTCTCGGCGATCACGTCGATGCACATCGAGCGCTTCCTAGCCCGCCTCGCCACGACGCGGTCGGTGCGCACGGCGGCGAAGATCCGGGTGACCACTCGGGGCATGTTCGCGTATGCCGTCCGGACCCGGCGGCTTCGTCACTCGCCCGCCGAGTCGGTGCCGCTGCCGCGGCCGGACTCGCGGACCGGCAAAGTCGTGGAGTTCGAGCCCTTCCCGCTCGACCTTCTGCTGGAGGTCGTTGAGGGTCAGCGGTCGACGGCTGGCGACTACGCGGATCTCACCCTCGTGCTCGGGCTCACGGGCGTGCGCCTGGGCGAGCTCCGGGGGCTGCGGGTTCGTGACTACGCCTCCGTGCCCTACCCAAGCTTCGTCGTGAAGCGGTCGCTGCCCCAGTCGGCGCGCACCGGCAGGGTGATCGAGCGGTCCACGACCAAGGGCGGGCGCGTCCGGGTGGTGCCGCTGTCCGTGCTCGTGCAGCCCGTCGTCGCTGCCTGGGCGAACGGCAAGGCGCCTGACGACCTGCTGTTCCCCGCCCCCGAGGGCGGCTTCCTGCACTCCCAGAATTGGCGGCGGATGGTGCGTTGGGACACCACGGGCCTGGGCCGGCGGCCTCACGACCTGCGGCATACTGCCGCCAGCCTGTGGATCGCCGCGGGGGTCGACATCAAGACCGTCTCCGCGTGGCTCGGCCACTCGACCGCCAAACTCACCCTCGACACCTACGGCCACCTCATGGGGACCGACGCGGACCGGGCCGCCATCGAGAGGGTCAACCGCATCCAAACCACCGTCACCACCGGTCCCGATGCGGTCTCAGCAGTTGCCCCGTCGACGCCGGGTGAGACCGACGAGGTGCCGGTGGTAACGGTTGACTCCGAATCCCCCTCGTCGTCTGGGTACCTCACGGGTACCTGCGGACCGGTCGAACAGCCCGTTGACGAGCTCGCGCGACGCCGCGCAAGCCGCTGACCTGCGGAAACGTGCTGTGCCCCCGGCGCGAATCGAACGCGCGACACCCGCTTTAGGAGAGCGGTGCTCTA
>CAZLGB010000161.1:0-8025 GCA_964558825.1 uncultured Intrasporangiaceae bacterium | reverse complement strand
CCCGCCGTCGCGGACCTCGAGCACCGCTGCGTCAGTGCCGCCTCGGGCCACGTCGGCGTGGGCGCGAGCCGCGACGACGATCGGCCGGCCGGCCGGGGTCACTCGCAAGGCGTTGTCGAGCAGGCCGTCGACGGCCTGGCGCAGCCGGTCGGGGTCGGCCCGCACGACGAGCGGCTGATCGGGCCCGACGACGGACAGCTCGACTCCGACGGCGTCGCACCGGTGCTGCCACACCGGCGTCGCGCTGCGCAGCAGCTCGCCGAGGTCGACCGGCGCCAGGGTGAGGGTCGCCTCGTGGGCATCGAGACGGGCCAGGTCGAGCAGGTCGCCGACCATCCGCTCGAGCCGCTCGGCTTCGGCGCCGACGATGCGCCCGATCTCGGGCACCCGCTCGACGGGGATGATGCCGTCGGCGAGCGACTCGGCATACCCTCGCACGGCGGTGAGCGGCGTGCGCAGGTCGTGGGACACCGAGAGGAGGAACTCGCGTTGGCGCGCCTCGGAGTGGGCGAGCGAGCGCGCGAGGTTGTTGACCGCCTCGGCGACCTCGTCGACCTCGCGCGGGCCGGTGCTCTCGACGGCGACCTCTCGACGCCCCGCCGCGAGCTCGGTCGCGGCGGCGGCGGTGCGGCGCAACGGCTCGGCGACCCGACGGGAGACGAGCCAGCCGACGAGCACCGCAAGCAACGCGACCCCGGCGAAGGCCCACACCATCCGCACGACCGCGGTCTGACCCAGCGCCACGGCGTCGGAGCGCCGTTGGGCTAGCACGATCCCGCCCGAGCCAGACGCCCGCCCCTCGATGAGCACGCGGGCGCCGTCGAGGGTGGTCTCCTCGGAGATGTCGGTGCCGGCGACGAGCCGCTCTTGGACGCTCCCGTCGGCCACCCGCCGCGCCAGTGCATCACCGGTGACGACGGTGCGTCCCGCGAGGACGCGGACGACGGCCACCTGGATGCCCATGCTGTCCATGGCCCGCCGTGCCCGCCCCAAGCCGAGCTCCGGGTTGGTCGATTGGCCGGCCATGGTGTCGGCGGCGTCAGCCAGCGCCGAGAGAGCACGCACGGCCGATTGGTCGTTGGCCCGTTGGACGAGCACGACGGCGGCAGTCGTGCCGACTCCGGCGGTGAGCAGCACCGCGAGCAGCGTGAGGGCGGTGATCCGCGCGGTGAGCGAGCCGAGCCAGCCGCGGGCCCCGCTCACGGGCGCCGCTCGCGCTCGGTCAGCGCGGCATACCCCACGCCGCGCACGGTGCGGATGACCTCGTGCGGCGCGAGCTTCGCGCGCACCTGAGCGACGTGGACGTCGACGGTGCGCTCGCCGGCGAGGTTGTCCTGGCCCCACACGTTGCGGAGCAACTGACTGCGGCTGAAGACCCGTCCCGGCGTGCAGAGCAGGAAGTGCAGCAGCTCGAATTCGGTTGCAGTGAAAGGCACTTCGACGCCTTGAACGAGGACTCGTCGCTCCATGGGCAGACACTCGACGGCTCCGGACCGCACCACTTCGATCGCAGCCGAGTGCTCGCGCGCCCCGTCGGCGCGACGCAGCACCGCCGCGACCCGAGCGGTGACCTCGCGGGGCGAGAAGGGCTTGGTCACGTAGTCGTCGGCCCCGAGCTCCAGCCCGACGACCCTGTCGACGTGGTCGTCGCGCGCGGTGACGAAGAGCACCGGCGTCCAGTCGCCCGCGGCCCGCATCGCGCGGCATACCTCGATGCCGTCGCGGCCGGGCAGCCCGATGTCGAGCAAGACGACGGCCGGGGTATGCCGTGCGACCGCTGCCAGCGCGGCCTCACCGTCGCGCTCGACCCGGGTCCGGTAGCCCGCATGCTCGAGATGCAGGACGAGCAGGTCGGCGATGACCGGGTCGTCCTCGACGACGAGCACGAGTCGAGGGACGGTCTGCACCGCGCCGGGTCGCATCGCCGTGTCCGCCACCGCCCCATGGTAGGGAGGGGGAGGGTGCCCCCGGGTCACGGGCGCATTGCGGTCGTGTCAGGGTTGTGTCAGGACGTCGGTTCAGTTCGTGGTGTCAAGTTCGTGGTGTCAGGACGTGGTGTCAGGACGCGAGCGACACGACCGCGGAACGACCGCGGCCCGCGCGACGTTGCTGCAGTCGGCCCGTCGGAGCGTTGCGCGCCACGACGGCATTGGTGTGGAAAGGATGGAGCGCGTGTCCACGGTGAGTGTCGTGACCGACACGAGCGGCGACGAGGCGCGCCGCCAAGGGCTGCGCCGGATGCGCCTGGTCGCCCTCGGGCTGCTCGTGCTCGCCGCGATCGTCTACATCGCCACCCTCGGCCGCACCGGGGTCTGGGGCTTCGTCAACGCCGGCGCCGAGGCCTCCATGGTCGGCGCGATGGCCGACTGGTTCGCCGTGACCGCGCTCTTCCGTCACCCGCTCGGGCTGCCGGTGCCGCACACGGCGATCATCCCGACGAAGAAGGACGCGCTCGCGGCCAGCCTGCAGGAGTTCATGGCCGCCAACTTCCTGCGCGAGGAGATCATCCGCGACCGGGTGCTCGCGGCCCGCATCGCCGAGCGCGCCGCCACCTGGGCGCTGGTCCCCGCCAACACCCGCCGAGCCACCGACGAGCTCGTCTCCGTGACCATCGCCGCGCTGCATCGCCTGCGCGACGACTCGGTCGCGGGGCTGCTCGACGAGGCGATCCTGCCCCGGCTGCGCGAGGAGCCGATCAGCCCGATCGCCGGGACTTTCCTCGGCGAGGTGGTCCGCGACAAGGCCCACCATGGATTGGTCGACCTCGCCGTCGCCGAGGCGCATCGCTGGCTGCTGGCCAACGAGGACACCTTCTCGGCCGTCCTCGTCGAGCGCGCTCCCTGGTGGGCGCCGACCCGCGTCAACGAGTTGGTCGTCAAGCGGCTGCACACCGAGGCGATCGCCTGGGTCGAGGACATCCGCGACAACCCCTATCACCATGCCCGCCTCGCCCTCGACGACCTGCTCACCCAGCTCGCCAGGGATCTGCTCGAGGACCCAGAGACGATGGAGCGGGCCGAGCGGCTCAAGCTGCGGATGCTGGCCCACCCCCAGCTGCTCGACACCGCGACCTCGCTCTGGTCGGCCTTCCGCAAGGCGCTCATCCGGTCGCTGACCGACGGCGAGTCGCCCCTGCGCGACCGGATCGAGGGCCAGCTGCGGTCTTTCGCCGAGCACGTGCGCGACGACGCCACGCTGCGCGATCGCCTCGACGGGTATGCCGCCGACCTCGCCGCCTTCGTCGTCAACCGCTACGGCACCGAGATCACGACGGTTATCAGCCACACCATCGAGCGGTGGGACGGCCAGGAGACTGCCGAGAAGGTCGAGCTGCACGTCGGGCGCGACCTGCAGTTCATCCGGATCAACGGCACCATCGTCGGCGGTCTCGTCGGGGTGCTCATCCACACGATCACCGTCCTCGCCGGCCACTGATCTTCAGCACGCTGAGGCACCCCCGCGGCTGTCGGCAGGGCGAGGCACCCCCGGCCGCTCTCGGCAGGCCGAGGCAACCCCGCCGCCGGCTCGCGCGTCTTGATCGTGACGGGTTGTCACAGGGGGCAGCCCGAGGATCGAGGGTCCGATGCGCACGCCCAACCTGACCACCAGGGTGCTCCGGTGGCGACTGATCGGACTGGCCCTCGCCGTCGTGATGACCGGCTGCACGGCGGGCACCCCACCACCCCCGGAGGGCGGGACATCCGCAGGGTCGCGGTCCGGCATACCCACGCGCTCCACCGGCTCGGGGTCCACCGGTGGCTCGCCGACGAGTGCGACGGATGCCCCGACGAGCAGGCCGACCGGCATACCCGTGAGCGGGAGGTGGCCCGGAGCCACCCGGCTGCGCCCCGGGGAGACACCCCCGCAGTTCGTCGTCGTCTCGTGGGACGGAGCCGGGGCGACCGACGAGCTCTTCGCGCACTATCGCGCGCTCGCCCGCCAGCTGTCCGGCTCGATGACCTTCTTCCTCACCGGGATCTATGCCGTGCCGGCCGAGAAGCGCAGCGTCTATCAGCCGCCGCGGCGCGCACCCGGAGCGTCGGACATCGGTTTCCTCTCCCGCACGAGCGTCCGCGCGACGATGCAGCAGGTGGCCCTGGCCGCCACCGAGGGCGACGAGATCGGCACCCACTTCAACGGGCACTTCTGCGGCGCCGGCGGCATCGGATCATGGACTCCCGCTGACTGGGACAGCGAGATCGAGCAGGCCATCACCCTCGTCACCGATTGGCGCACGACGAGTGACAGCGCCGACCTGCCGGAGCTGCCCTTCGACTATCTGAGCGAGCTCGTCGGTGGCCGCACCCCGTGCCTCGAGGGCCGGGCCGCGCTGTTGCAGGCCGACCACCTGCGCACGTGGCGCTACGACTCCTCCGGCACGACCCGCCAGGTCTGGCCGGGCAAGCTCGCCGGCACGGGGCTGTGGGATCTGTCGATGGACCTGCTGCCCTTCCCGGGACACTTTTTCGAGGTCCTCGCGATGGACTACAGCTTCATGGCCAACCAGTCGGGCAATTCGACCCGCGACGCCACGCGGTATGCCCAGTGGCAGGCCGAGACGCTCGCGGCCTACCGCGCCGGCTTCCAGCGGGCGTATGCCGGCAACCGCGCACCGCTCATCGTCGGCAACCACTTCGAGAGCTGGAACGGCGGGATCTATCTCGCCGCGCTCGATCAGGCGCTTGCCGAGATGGCGACCCAACCGGATGTGCACTTCGTGTCGATGCGGCAGCTGTGCGACTGGCTCGACGCGCAGGACCCGGCGGTGTTGGCGCGCCTGCAGGCCTTGCCGGTCGGCACCGCGCCGGCCGGCGGCTGGGCCGCGCTGGTGAGCTGAGCGGCCTTCCTCGCGACCCGTGGTGCGGTCATCCGCAATGCCCTGCGCTCGCAAAAGGCGACCACGGGGCGCCTCGTCAACGTGCCGCTCCAGGTGGCCGAGCAGTCGCCCGAGGAGGTCCTCGCGCGCGCCGAGGCTTGGTGGGCCGCGAGCGGGGGGTGAGCACCCGGCATACCTCCGGGGCCGGGTGAGCGCTCGGGAAACCGAGTTGGGCGCTGTCGGTGGGCGGTGAGAAGCTGGCCGGATGCAGCTGACCCCCTACCGCGATGTCGTGTCCCTCGCGGGCGCGCGCTCGGTGCTGCTGCTCGGCTTCCTCGCGCGCATGCCGATGTTCGCCACCGGCATCGTCCTCACCATCCATGTCGTCTCGTCGCTGTTTCGCAGCTATGGCGAGGCAGGGCTGGTCTCGGCCTGCTTCACCGTGGCGCTGGCGATCTCGGCGCCCTGGCGCGGGCGGCTGCTTGATCGGCACGGGTTGCGCCGGGTCGTCGCGCCGTCGATCGTCGCCACCGCGCTCGTGTGGACCGCGATGCCCTTCCTGCCGTATGCCGTGCTCCTGCCGGCCAGCGTCCTCAGCGGGCTCTTCGCGGTGCCGAGCTTCTCGATCCTGCGCCAATCGCTCATCGCCGCTGTGCCCGACGAGCGTCGGCGCAGCGCGCTGTCGCTCGACTCGGTCTTCACTGAGCTGTCCTTCATGATCGGCCCGGCGGTCGCCGTGTGGGCGGCGGCGAGCTATGACACCCGCTGGGTGCTCGTCGTGCTCGCGCTGCTCAATGTCGTTGCGGCCGTGTCGATCTGGGTGGTCAACCCGCCCTTGCGCACGGACGCGTCAAGAGAGTCGGCCGCGGCGGGGGAGTCGTCCGCCGCTGGAGGGCCGGTTGGCGATGCCGTGCCTCGCGCGCGCTGGGTGACCGTCGGCGTGCTCGCTGTCCTCGTGGCGGCAGCGGCCAGCACCATCGTCCTCGGCGGCACCGATGTGTCGATCGTCGCGGCGCTGCGCGCGACCGGCGACGTCTGGGCCATGGGCTGGGTGCTCAGTGTCTGGGGCTTCGGTTCGCTCGTCGGAGGTCTGGTCTACGGCGCCTGGCACCGGTCGATCTCGGTCTTCTGGCTGCTCGGCGGGCTGGCGGCCTCGACGCTGCCGGTCGCGCTCGCCGGGTCGCTGCCCTGGCTGGTCGTGCTGCTCTTCGTCTGCGGGGTGCTCTGCGCTCCCACCATCACCGCGACGGTCGATCACCTCTCGCGGTTGGTGCCTGAGCACTCGCGCGGGGAGGCGATGGGCTGGCACGGCTCGGCGATGACCGCGGGCCAGGCCCTCGGCGCGCCCTTGGCGGGTTTCGCCATCGACCGGGGCGGGTGGGGCTGGGGGTTCGCCTCGGTCTCGCTCGTCGGGGTCGTCCTGGCCGTCGCAGGGGGAGCGGCCACCCGGCTGCGCCGCGCCCGGGCCGCGAGCGCGCCGGACGGGCCCATCCGCGCTGAGGCCGTTCTTCCGAGCACCTGAGCACGGCATACCCCACCCAGCGCCGCTCGGTCCGCCATCGGATGCGGCGGCGAGTGACCGCCCTGGCTGCGCGGAGCGAAACCCTCCGCCTACGTGGGTTTCGCTCCGCGCCGACCCCGCCGCCCCCGAGTCCGGTGGATCGGCAGCAGGACGCCCGTAGCCTCCCGACCATGTGGGATGTGACGGCGGAAGCCTTCGAGGATGCCGACGGCGAGTTCGTCGCGGTCAAGGGGCAAGGGCCTTCGGTGGAGGTCAACCTCAGGTTCCGGCGCGGTGAGGCGCAGGCCCTCGAGGCCCTCGTCCAGTCGGGGCGCCTGCACCGAGTCCTGCGATCGCACCGGTGGGTGGACCGGGGGAGCATCCAGGCGGGGACGTTGCTCGGTGCGCCGGTCTTCTGGTCGCGTGACGAGGAGACGATCTGCCTGCTCGCGGGTGAGGACGACGAGACGTGGGACGTCGGGCTCGACGAGCTGCCGCTCAGCTTCGTCGTCGACCTGCTGCGCGAGGTGGCCGAGGCCGAGCGCGGCTAAGGCGCAGCGGCGGAGCTGCCCACTCGGAACTGCCCACTCCTAGCTGCCCACTCGGAGCGAAACCCACGTCCTGCGTGGGTTTCGCTCCGCGCTGACCCCGTCGCCGACCCGGCCGACCTCGCCGACCTCGGCACCGGGGCGGCAGCGGGCGGGGCGCCACCCGCAGACCTGGTATTCTTGGCGGTCGACCAGTCTCGTCTGAGCTTGCTTTCGAGCAGCCCAGGCGTGACGTGCAAGAGGAGCACCAGCTTCCACCCGCGCCGACCGTGAGGTCGCCGGGTCAGGTCCGGATCCACCCGGCAGCACCGGAGGTGGTCGCGGCAAGTCCGCGTCCGCGCCGAGCCGGAGGCCGACGGCATACCCCAGGGGTATGCCGGGCAGCCAGGATCACGCGCGATGCGCGGCAGGCGACTGCCCGGCATACGCGCCGGACAGGCGAAGGCTCCTTGCGCACCGACGGTGGCGAGGGGCCTTCTCTCGTTGCCCGGGGTCCACACCGCAGACGATGAAGGAGCACCACATCAGCGAGCCTCGTATCAACGAGCGCATCCGGGTCCCCGAGGTGCGTCTGGTCGGACCCAACGGCGAGCAGGTCGGCATCGTGCGCGTCGAAGACGCGCTGCGCCTGGCGGCCGAGGCCGATCTCGACCTCGTCGAGGTCGCGCCGATGGCGCGTCCGCCGGTGGCCAAGCTCATGGACTTCGGCAAGTACAAGTACGAAGCGGCTCTGAAGGCCCGTGAGGCCCGCAAGAACCAGGTCAACACGGTCATCAAGGAGATCAAGCTCCGCCCGAAGATCGACCCGCACGACTACGGCACCAAGAAGGGCCACGTCGAGCGCTTCCTCAAGGGCGGCGACAAGGTCAAGGTGACGATCATGTTCCGCGGGCGCGAGCAGTCGCGCCCCGAGTTGGGCTTCCGCCTGCTGCAGAAGCTCGCCGAGGACATCGCCGAGCTCGGCTTCGTCGAGTCCTCGCCCAAGCAGGACGGGCGCAACATGGTCATGGTCATCGGCCCGACCAAGAAGAAGGCCGAGGCCAAGGCCGAGGCGCGCCGGGCCCGCGAGGCGACCGAGGCGGCCGCCTCCGAGACTCACGCCCGCACGGTCGTCACCGACGCTTCACCGGCGCCGGTCGCCGCGCCCGCGCCCGCCGTGG
>CAZLGB010000160.1:0-8104 GCA_964558825.1 uncultured Intrasporangiaceae bacterium | reverse complement strand
AGCACCGGGCCGAGCTGGTGCGGCATACCCTGCGCGCGGGCCTGGCCGCGGCCGCAGCGGGCCAGTTGCGCATTCAGGTGGGCGACGGGCGCGAGGTCGGCGAGCTCGAGCCCGCGGCATACGACCGGGTGCTCGTCGACGCGCCGTGCACGGGGCTCGGTGCCCTGCGTCGTCGGCCCGAGGCGCGGTGGCGACGCACCCCCGCCGACCTGCCCGTGCTGACCAAGCTGCAGCGCGAGCTGCTCGTCAGCGCCCTGGGTGCGACGCGACCGGGCGGGGTGGTCGGCTATGCGACCTGCAGCCCGCACCTGGCCGAGACGGTCTTCGCCGTGCGCGATGTCGTCAAGCGGCGTGGCGACGTCGAGCTGCTCGATGCGCGCGAATGGTTGCGCGACAAGGACTCTCGCGCCCTCCCCGACACCGGGGACGGGCCTTTCGTCCAGCTGTGGCCCGACGTCCACGGCACCGACGCGATGTTCTTCGCGTTGCTGCGCAAGCTCGGCTGACGAGTCGGGCGCGCCGCCACCGTAGGGTGTGGGCGTGCAGATCTCACCGAGCATCCTGTCGGCCGACTTCGCCAACCTGCAGGCGGCGCTCGAGTCCGTGGCCAACGCCGACTGGGCGCACGTCGACGTCATGGACAACCACTTCGTCCCTAACCTCACCCTCGGGCTGCCGGTCGTCGAGGCGCTGCTGCGGGTGAGCCCGCTGCCCATCGACTGCCACCTGATGATCGCCGACCCCGATCGGTGGGCACCGGCATACGCCGAGGCGGGCGCCGGGTCGGTGACCTTCCACGTCGAGGCCGCCGCCGACCCCCGCAAGCTCGCCCGCGAGCTGCGCGCCGCGGGGGCGCGCTCGGGGATGGCGCTCAAGCCGGCGACGCCGTGGGCGCCCTATGAGGAGCTGCTGCCCGAGCTCGACATGGTGCTCGTCATGACCGTCGAGCCGGGTTTCGGAGGGCAGTCGTTCATGGCCGACCAGATGCCCAAGGTCGCAGCGGTGCGCGAGTCGGTGCGCCGACACGGTGGCGAGGTGTGGATCCAGGTCGACGGGGGGGTGAGCGCCGCGACCATCGAACAGTGCGCCGACGCCGGTGCCGATGTCTTCGTCGCCGGGTCGGCGGTCTTTGCCGCCGAGGACGCTGCCGCCCAGGTCGAGCTGCTGCGTGAGCTCGTCCGACGCCACCCGCACTGAGGGTCGCCCCGTCGTCGCCGCCGTGGTTGCCGCTGCCCACGGCAGCGGCGCAATTCGGTCGCGCACCCGCTGCTGCGGCATACTTGCCCTCACGTGCTCCGGGGTCGGTGTAACTCCGAACCGGCGGTGACAGTCCGCGACCCGACCGCAGCCAGCGGCCGGTTGACCTGGTGGGATTCCAGGACCGACGGTGAAAGTCCGGATGGTAGGCAGCGCGTTTCGTCGCCTCACGGCGTCGTATGCCGGGTGCCCGGGTTGGGCGCACCGACGGCGGCTCGTGGTGCGTCGAGTGTGTTCCCCGGAGTTCGTCCCTGTAGGAACGACTCTCGAGGACGAACACCAACTCATGAACAACTCCAACTTCTTCCAACAGCTCATCGACGCAGCGATCCCCATCGGGAGCTATCAGCTGCACTGGCTCGAGCTCATCGGCGTGCTCATCGGCGTCGTCTCGGCGTGGTACGGCATGAAGCGCAAGGTGTGGGCCTGGCCGATCGGCATCATCGCCAACGTCATGCTGTTCTTCGTCTACATCGGCGCGGCCTTCGGCGCCGACTCGCGGGTGCCGCTCTATGGCCAGTCGGGTCGGCAGGTCTTCCTCTTCGCGACCAGCGCCTACGGCTGGTGGCGGTGGAACCAGTCGCGTCAGGCCCGCCTCGCCAGCGGCGCAGGCGCCGATGCCCCCGCCATCACCCCCCGCTGGGCGACCGCTCGCGAGCGGCTGCTCGTCGGCGCCTTCTGGATCGTCGGCACGATCATCGCCCACCAGGTCTTCGTCTACCTCACCAACCTCGCGCCCAACCCCTATTGGACGCCGCAGTGGTGGTACTTCTGGTGCGACGCCTGGATCTTCGTCGGCTCGATGGTGGCGACCTATGCGATGGCGCGCGGGTGGAACGAGTTCTGGCTGGCCTGGATCGCCGTCGACCTCGTCGGGGTGCCGATGGGCTTCGCCACCGGTTATGTCCCCACGGCGGTGATGTACACCTTCTACGGCTTCTTCGTCATCTACGGCTTCACCCAGTGGGTCAAGGTGACGCGGGCCGAGCGCGGCTCCGGCACCGCCGCGGCGCCGGACAAGGCGTCCGCCTCGGCCTGAGCCACGCTCACCCAGTCGACACCCCGGCGGGTATGCCGTCCGACCCCTGGAGCGGGGGCGGACGGCATACCCCGCTCGGTAGGCTGTCCGGTTGTGAAGAGCTTCGAGGGCCTGTATGCCGAGTTGTTGGCCAAGGCGGTCGCGCGCCCGGCCGGGTCGGGCACCGTGGCGCAGCTCGACGCGGGCGTGCACGCCATCGGCAAGAAGATCGTCGAGGAGGCGGCCGAGGTGTGGATGGCCGCGGAATACGAGTCGACCGATCGCACCGCCGAGGAGATCAGCCAGCTGCTCTATCACCTGCAGGTCCTCATGATCGCCCGGGGGATCACCCTCGACGATGTCTACGCCCACCTCTGACCCCGGATCGCCGCCGATCCCCGAACTGGACGCCTCATGCTGCGAATCGCCGTGCCCAACAAGGGCTCTCTGGCCGAGCCGGCCGCCGAGATGCTCCGCGAGGCGGGCTACAAGGTGCGCCGCGACCCCAAGGAGCTCGTCGTCAGCGACCCCGACAACGACGTCGAGCTCTTTTATCTGCGCCCCCGCGACATCGCCGTCTATGTCGGCTCGGGCACCGTCGATGCGGGCATCACCGGGCGTGACCTGCTGCTCGACAGCGGCTCCGACGCGGTCGAGGTGCTCGGGCTCGGATTCGGCCGCTCGACCTTCCGGTATGCCGCCGTCGCCGGGTCGGCGACGACCCTCGCCGACATCTCCGGCAAGCGGGTGGCGACGAGCTATGCCGGGCTGGTCCAGGCGCATCTGGCGAATGCCGGAGTGCAGGCGAAGGTCGTGCGCCTCGACGGGGCGGTCGAAACCGCGATCACCCTCGGTGTGGCCGACGTCATCGCCGACGTCGTCGAGACCGGCGCGACGCTGCGCAGCCAGGGACTGGCGGTTTTCGGCGAGCCGATCCTCACCTCCGAAGCGGTGCTCATCCGTCGCGCCGAGGTGCCCGAGGACAACGGCATCGGGGTGCTGCGCAGGCGGCTGCTCGGGGTCGTGACCGCCCGCGACTACGTCCTGCTCGACTATGACGTGCCGGCCGCGCTCGTCGAGGCGGCCTGCGAGATCACCCCGGGGCTGGAGTCACCGACGGTCTCGCCGCTGCACGACCCGGCGTGGGTGGCCGTGCGCGCCATGGTCCCGCGCAAGGGGACCAACCGCGTGATGGACGAGCTCTTCGAGCTCGGGGCACGCGGCATACTCGTCACGCACATCGCTGCGTGCCGGTTGTGAGAGAGAGCCCTTGATGAGCGAGACCGATCCATTCGCCGCCTTCCAGCCCCGCCGCGGCCGAGCCGTCGCCATCGTGCTGGCCGTCGCAGCGATCCTCCTCTTCACCGTCATCGGCGCGACGATGAAGGCCACGGTCGTGCGCAACTTCCAGATCTACGACCGCATCCTCTTCGCCTCCATCGGCTGGGTGCTCGCGTTGCTCTTTTACCGCTACGCGACGATCAAGGCGACCCCCACCCGCGAGGGCCTGGTCGTGCGCAATCTCTTCCTCACCCGCAAGGTCAGCTGGCCGCAGGTCGTCGGCATCCAGTTCGGGCAGGGTATGCCGTGGCCCACCCTCGAGCTCAACGACACCGACACCCTCGCGGTGATGGCGATCCAGCGCTCGGACGGGACGCGCTCGGTCCAGGAGGCCGCCCGGCTCAACGCGCTGATCCAGGGCCTGGGCGAGGCCCGTTCCGCCGACTGAGGCGCCGGGGCGCTGGCGTCGCGACCGGGGCCGAGGGCTCGAAAAGGAGCGAAACCCACCTCAGGAGTGGGTTTCGCTCCGAGCTGGCGACAGTGCTGCCGCGAGGACGCCCCGAAGGTCGGGTATGCCGACTCGTCGTCAGCTGAGCAGCATCGAGCCGAGCCAGGCACCAGCCGCTGCGGCGGCCACCCCGGCGGTGACCGACCCCGCGACGTTGAGCACGGCATACAGCAGCGAGCCGGCCTCGGCCAGGCGCAGCGTCTCGTAGGAGAAGGTCGAATAGGTCGTCAGGGCCCCGCAGAAGCCCGTCCCGATGAGCGCCTGCGCCGGCGCGGACACCCGCCCGGCGATGAGCCCCAGCAGCAGCGACCCGACGACGTTGACGACGAAGGTGCCCCAGGGGAAAACCCCACCGCGGCGAGCCTGGCGAGTCTGCAGGGCACGGTCGGTGAGATAGCGCGCCGGGGCCCCCACCGCGGCCCCGAGGACGACGAGCCACGCATGCGTCACGGCGCCGCGGCCTCGCTGGTCCCGCCCGACTCGCCGGTCTCGCCCGCTCCGCCGGCTTCGTCGGTGGAGCCGGTCGCGCCCGGACCCGGCCCGCGCCCGACATAGCGGATGACCTCGACCTCCTCGAGGATGACCAGCCCCTCGATGCCCAGCTCGTCCAGCTGGGGCAGGAAGGCGCGGACCCGCTCCTCGGTGTCGACGACGATGACGACGACGGGCAGGTCCTCGCTGAGGCTGAGCAGCCGAGCCGTGTGGATGCGACTGCTGGCGCCGAAGGACTCGATGCCGCGCAACACCGTTGCCCCCGCCAGCCCCGCGGCCTGGGCGCGATGGACGATCTCGCTGAAGACCGGCCGGTGGTGCCACTGGTCGGACTCGCCGACCATGATCGTCAGTCGGACCGCGCGTCCCTGCAGTGTCATGTCACCCTCCGATCGAGGACCCGCCGCCCCGCCCGCGCGGCCAGGGTCGCCGCGAGGATCGCCAGCACCGGGGTCAGCAGCAGGTATGCCGTGGCCGTCGCGATCGCCCCGCCCGTCGCGAGGCGCTCGACGTCGACGGCATACGTCGAGAAGGTCGTGAAGCCGCCGAGCACCCCGGTGCCCCAGAAGGGGCGCAGCAGCCGCCGATGCGGCCAGCGCGCGACGACGGTGACCATGAGGATGCCGATGAGCGCGCACCCGAGCGTGTTGACCAGCAGCGTGGTCCACGGGAATCCGCCTGCCTGCGTGGGCCATTGGGCGCCAGCGGCATAGCGCGCGAGGGCGCCGCACGCGCCTCCGAGGGACACCGCGGCGACCGTTGGCAGGAGCGCGCGGGCCGGACCCATGCTCCGAGGCTAGGGCACCGGGGCGGCCGGGGTCGTGTCCACCCGCAGGTCGGCGCGCTCGCGCGTGCCGTCGGCCGCGAAGAGCGCCAGCTCCTGCGCGGCCCACCGCTCCCAGTGCGGACGATAGGCCTCGCCGTCGCGGGCGATGCCGCGGGCCATCCGCACCGGCGTCGTGGCCTCGACCCAGACGCGGACCGCCGCCCGGTCCCCGGCCGGGCGCACACTGCACCCGCATCCCTCCACGACGAGCAGCGGCGTCCAGGGCACGGACACCGTTGCCCCCCAACGGCTCTCGTGCCAGTCCCAGCGGCGGTATGCCGCGTCCTCCCCGCGGGCGAGCGGCTCGAGGACCTGGGTGTCGAGCAGCTCCGTCGCGGCCGCCAGGCCGTCCCAGCCCGGATAGAGATCGTCCATGTGGACGAGCTCCGGACGATGGCCGGCGCCCCGCAGCGCGGCGCAGACCGCGCCGCCCAGGGTCGTCTTGCCGGAGCCGCTTGGTCCGTCGACGGCGACGACGACGACCTCGCCGCAGCGCGGCCGGGCCGCATCGACGAGGCGCACCACGGCAGCGACATCGCCCGGATCGGCACCCTGCGTCGTTGTGCGGCTGGCGGCTGAGGGGCCGGCGCCGTGGCCGGGCTCGGCGGGCTCGGTGGGGGAGGAGGCGGCCGTGGACGGCATACGCCGCATCGTAGGCGGCGACCTACAGTGGTGAGCATGAGCGTCGCCATCCGGGTCATCGCCTGCCTCGACGTCGACGCCGGCCGCGTGGTCAAGGGCGTCAACTTCGCCAACCTGCGCGACGCCGGAGACCCGGTCGAGCTCGCCAAGACCTATGACCGCCAGGGCGTCGACGAGCTGACCTTCCTCGACGTGACCGCCAGCTCGGCGGGCCGCGAGACGACCTACGAGGTCGTCGGGCGCACCGCCGAGCAGGTCTTCATCCCGCTGACCGTGGGCGGCGGCGTGCGCTCGGTCGACGACGTCGACCGGCTCTTGCGGGCCGGCGCCGACAAGGTCGGCATCAACACCGGCGCGATCGCCCGGCCGGAGGTCATCGCCGAGATCGCCGACCGCTTCGGTGCTCAGGTGCTCGTGCTCTCGGCCGATGTGCGCCGCCGTCGCAACGAGGACGGCTCTTTCGCAGGCGGATTCGTCATGACCACGCACGGGGGTCGGGTGGCGGTCGACCTCGATGCCGTCGAGTGGTGCGCTCGGGCGGCCGAGCTCGGCGCCGGCGAGATCCTGCTCAACTCCATGGACGCCGACGGCACCAAGGAGGGCTTCGACCTCGAGCTCATCCGCGCCGTGCGCGCCGAGGTGAGCATCCCGCTCATCGCCAGCGGGGGAGCAGGGCGGGTCGAGGACTTCGCCCCTGCCGTCCACGCCGGCGCCGACGCCGTGCTCGCCGCGAGCGTCTTCCACTTCGGCGAGCTCACCGTCGCCGAGGTCAAGGACGCCTTGCGCGCCGACGGGATCGAGGTCCGGTGAGCGACGGCATCGTCGGCCAGCCGCCGCCCGAGCCGCTGCGCGATCCCGCCGACCGCACCACCCTGTGGGAGCGCAAGATCGCCGCGGACCCGGGCCACTCGGCCTGGTATGTCGAGCGCTTCCGCCGGCTGGTCGCGGGGGGCAAGGACATCGTCGGTGAGGCCCGCACGATCGACGCGATGCTGCCCCGCCAGGCTCGCGTGCTCGACGCCGGCTGTGGCTTTGGTCGCGTCGGGGGCCACCTCGCGGCGCTCGGGCACACCGTGGTCGGCGTCGACATCGACCCGCACCTCATCGCCACCGCTGCGGCCGACCATCCCGGGGCGACCTGGCTGGTGGGCGACCTGGCCGCCCTTGATCTCGCGGCGCACGGCATACCCGAGCCCTTCGACGCGATCGTCTGCGCGGGCAATGTCATGACCTTCGTCGCGCCCGGGACCCATCGTGCGGTCCTCGATGGCTTCCGTCGGCACCTCGCGCCCGAGGGCCGCGCGGTCGTGGGCTTCGGCACCGACCGGGAGTATGCCGTGGCCGACTTCCTCGCCGACGCGGCCGCGAGCGGGCTGACCCCCGAGGTGCTGCTGTCGACCTGGGACCTGCGCCCCTACGCAGCCGACTCGGACTTCCTCGTGGCGATCCTCGGTCGCGACTAGGGGGAGAATGGTCGGCATGGCCGTCTCCTTGGGTATGCCGTCGATCCCCTCCGCCTCGGGTGATTCCGCCCTCATCGCCCCCCGGCGCGCGTCCCGCAAGATCCGGGTCGGCAGCGTCGAGGTCGGCGGCGACGCGCCCGTCAGCGTCCAGTCGATGTGCACGACCCTCACCGCCGACGTCAATGCGACGCTGCAGCAGATCGCCGAGCTGACCGCCGCAGGCTGTGACATCGTGCGCGTCGCCTGCCCGAGTCAGGACGACGCCGACGCCCTCTCCGCGATCGCCCACAAGAGCAAGATCCCGGTCATCGCCGACATCCACTTCCAGCCCAAATACGTCTATGCCGCCATCGACGCCGGCTGCGCGGGGGTGCGGGTCAACCCCGGCAACATCCGCCAGTTCGACGACCAGGTCGGCGAGATCGCCCGGCGCGCCAAGGAGGCCGGCGTCTCCATCCGCATCGGCGTCAACGCCGGCAGCCTCGACAAGCGGCTGCTCGCCAAATACGGCAAGGCCACCCCTGAGGCGCTCGTCGAGTCGGCCGTCAGGGAGGCCAGCCTCTTCGAGGAGCACGACTTCCACGACTTCAAGATCTCGGTCAAGCACAACGACCCGG
>CAZLGB010000159.1:0-8140 GCA_964558825.1 uncultured Intrasporangiaceae bacterium | reverse complement strand
TGCGCAGGTAGGAGATGTAGAGCTCGACGACATTGGCCTGGCCGCCGAAGTCGTAATTCCAGACCCGGTCGAGGATCTGCGCCTTGGAGAGCACCCGCTTGGGGTTGCGCATGAGATAGCGGAGCAGCTCGAATTCCGTTGCGGTGAGCTGGATCTGGGCACCCGCGCGGGTGACCTCGTGGGAGTCCTCGTCGAGAGTGAGGTCACCGACGACCAGCAGCGAGTCGTCGTCATCGGCGGCCACGAGCACGGTGCGGCGCATGAGCGCGCGGAGCCGGGCGACAACCTCCTCGAGGCTGAAGGGCTTGGTGACGTAGTCGTCACCGCCTGCGGTGAGCCCGGCGATGCGGTCTTCGACGGCGTCACGGGCGGTGAGGAAGAGCACGGGGATGCGTTCGTTGTGCTCACGCATGCGGCGCAGCACCTCGAGCCCGTCCATGTCGGGCAGCATCATGTCGAGCGCCACGGCATCGGGCTCGAACTCGCGGGCGGCCCGCACCGCGGCCATCCCGGTCGCCGCCGACTTGACCTCCCAGCCCTCATAGCGCAGGGCCATCGAGAGCAACTCGGTGAGGTTGTGCTCGTCGTCGACGACGAGCACGCGAGGCGGAGTGCCGTCGGGGCGCTCGAGCTTCTGCGGCTTGACCGGGTTCGTTGTCATGAGAGCACTCTCTCGGCGGGAGGTGTCCGCCTCGTGTGGGCCTGCTGTGCACTTCCTGTGAGAGACGATGCTAGGTCAGTGGGTGGCGACAGGTCGGTCACAGGGTCATCACAGCCGCCCTCGCCAGGCTCGCCCGCAACGTCCTGTGTCCCGACGAGAGGTATGCCGTGTCCCAGCTTCCGCAGGCCCGCTTCCCCCAGGTGCCCACCGAGGTGCCCGGAGTCGACCGGGTCGACACTTCCGAGGCTGCGACGGTGGCCCGCCCGGGCGTCGGGACGACCCCCGTGGTTGCGCCTCCCCGGCGCTGGAGCGGGCGGACCACCGCGTTGGTCGCGGCCGGCGTGCTCGGTCTGTCCGCGGTCGGTGGTGTCGCTGCTGCTGCCGCCACGCCCAATGGCATCGCCGCACCGAGCGACCAGACTGGCCCTGGTGGGCGGGGTGGCCCGGGCGGCCGGGGCGGCTTCCCGCCTGGACCGCAGGGTCAGCTGCCGGGCCAGTTCGGTCCGCAGGGCCAGCAAGGTCAGCAGGGCCAGCAAGGTCAGCTCGACCCCCAGAACCAGCTTGTGCCTCCCACCGATCCGCAGGCCCAGACCACCCACTAGCCCCTCGGGGGAGCCGGAAGACCCGGGGGAGCCGGAGACGATCCGGGAGCACCACCGGCATACCCCAAACTCGACCCCCCCAACCGGTGTGCGACGGGGGCGGGTGGGCTAACCTCCGAAGGTCATCAGGCGACGCCCTGACCGGGCGGTCGCCGTGCTCTTGTGAGAGGTGTCTACATGCCCGTTCCACAACGTCGTGGTGCATCGGCGCTCGCTCTGGTCGGCCTCACGGCCGCGCTCGCGTGTGCCGTCGCCACCAGCTCGCAGGCCGCCGGCAACGGCAACAGCTACGGCAACGGGGGTGCGCCCCTCGGACCGACGATGGACATCCAGCTGCTGTCCTTCAACGACTTCCACGGCAACCTCGAGCCCCCGAGCGGATCCTCGGCCCGCCTGGTCATCGGCCACACGCTCGCGGCGGGCGCGACCAAGCCGACCGACGTGACGTCCGACAGCCTTACGCCGCCTGGGCTCGGCGGCGCCGAATACCTGGCCACCCACCTCGCCGAGGCGCGCGCGGGCCACCCCTTCTCGCTGACCGTCGCTGCGGGCGACCTCATCGGCGCGTCGCCGTTCCTCTCGGCGGCCTTCCACGACGAGCCGACGATCGAGGCGATGAACGCCCTCGGGCTCGACGTCTCGGCCGTGGGCAACCACGAGTTCGACGAGGGCTACCTCGAGCTCCAGCGGATGGCCAACGGCGGCTGCATCGATGACGGTGCCGGCCAGAACAACCAGAACTCCTGCGCCGCGCACACCTTCACCGGCGCCAACTTCGACTACCTGGCGGCCAACGTCAAGTACGCCGGCACCAACACCACGATCCTGCCGGCATACGCCATCAAGAATCTCAAGGGCGCCAAGATCGGCTTCATCGGGATGACCCTCAAGGACACTCCCTCGATCGTCACCGCGTCGGGTGTCGCCGGACTCGAGTTCTCCGACGAGGTCGCGACCGCCAACGCGCTCGTGCCGGTGCTCAAGGCCCAGGGCGTCAATGCCATCGTCGTGCTCATCCACCAGGGTGGCACCCCCGGCCAGGAGACGTGGTACGGCCCCAACGGCACGTCCTACAAGGTCAACCCGACGTATGCCGCGACCTGCGACAACGGCGCGCAGCTCGACCCGCTCTCGCCGATCATCCCGATCGCCCAGAAGCTCGACCCGGCCATCGACATGGTCGTCTCGGGCCACACCCACCAGCCCTATGTCTGCAACATCCCCGACCCGGCCGGCCAGCCGCGTCTGGTGACCTCGGCCTCGTCCTTCGGGCGGCTGTTCACCGAGACGACGCTCACCTACGACCGGCGCACCCAGGACATCGTCCGCGCCTCGGTCAAGGGCACCAACATGCTCGTCACCCGTGACGTCGCCAAGGACCCGACGCAGACCTCGATCATCGCCACCTACAAGGCCCTGGTGAAGCCGATCGCGAGCCGCGTCGTCGGACACATCACCACCGACGTCACCCGTGGAACGACCAGCGGCTCGGGTGAGTCGGCGCTCGGTGACCTCATCGCCGATGCCATGGCCGCCGATCCGAGCGTGGTGACCGGGGGCAAGAAGCCCGACCTCGCGCTGATGAACCCCGGTGGCATCCGTGCCGATCTCACCTATGCCGCCTCGCCCTACAGCGAGGCTCCGGGTGACATCACCTTCGACGAGGCCTTCACGGTCCAGCCGTTCAACAACTACCTCGTCACGCTCGACCTCACCGGTCAGCAGATCCTCGATCTGTTCACCCAACAGGTCACCGGTCTCAACGCCGGCACCGCCAACAAGATCCTCCAGGTGTCCTCCAGCGTCCACTACACGATGGGCGCGACCGGCGCGGTCCCCGGCAGCGTGACGATCAACGGCGTCGCGCTCAACCCGTCCGCGACCTACCGGGTCGTGACGAACAACTTCCTGGCCGACGGTGGCGACAACTTCCCGAGCTTCAAGCTCGGGACGAACCGCTACTTCGGTGGCCTGGACATCGATGCCTTCGCGGCATACCTCACGGCGTCCTCGCCCTACACCCCGGGGGCGTTGACCCGGATCGTCAAGTAGTCACCCCACACTGACAGCAATCGGCGCCGTCCGGGTCCAACCCGGGCGGCGCCGCTGGCTTGCTGGCGGCTGGCTCGCTCACGACGCGGTCAGCGTGCGCTGGAAGGACAACTCGCGTCCCATCGCGACGAAGCCGAGCGCGTCGTTGACGGCGACCATGTGCTCGTTGGACTGGGCGTTGAAGGTGTCGATGTAGCCGAGCTCGGGCTCGTCCGCCGCCAGCAGCCGGAGCATCTCGGCCTTGAGCGCGAGGCCGAGCCGATGGCCCCGATGGGCGGGCACGACCGAGGTGTCGTGCTGGGCCGCCATCCCTCGCTCCCGGTCGACGGCGACGATGGTGTGCCCGGCGCCCGCCCCGGTCTCGCGATGGATCGCCAGCACCTGATAGATCCGCATCCCGCGCACCTCGTGGGCGTGCTCGTAGGCACGGACCCGCTCCGGCGTGGGGATCTCGTCCTCGATGTCGAGGTCCTCGGTGGGTGCGTCGTTGAGCGCCACCCGCGCGGCGAGCGAGGCCTCCATGAGCTCGTCGGGCAGCGCCCCGGCGACCCGCACGAGTTCGTAGTCCCCGGCTCGCGGGGCCGCCTGCGCCTGCTCGTATGCCGCCTCGCCGCGCGCCGCCGCCTGCGCGTCGAGGGTGAGGCGACGGCATACGGAGGTGAAGACGAGGGGGTAGCCGCGACGGGCGAGCGGCTCGGTCAGCGCCTGGCTCTCCCAGCAGTCGAGGCCGACGCTGTGTCGTCCCATGGCCACCGAGGTGGCCTCGAGGTGCTCGAGCATGGCCTGGCCGTGGCCCCGGCGGCGGTGATCGGGGTGGACCTGCACCCCGAGCCAGGCCAGGTCGAGGTTGTCCAGCTCGCTGGCCCAGATGCTGCCGGTGGCGACGATCCGACCGTGGTCGCGTCCGACGACGTAGACCGGGGCCTCTCCGTCGAAGCCGTGGCGCAGCATCCCCGCGAAGTTGATCAGTCCGGGGTGGAGCAGCCAGGGCACGTCGCGCTCGTTGGCCGCGACGCCGATGGCGTGCGCCTCGGCCACCTGGGCGGCGTCCTCGAGATCGAGAGGCTGGATGTCCATGGCATCCAGGGTGCCCCCGGGTCGCGCAGGTCGGCCAGTCGTTTTCGGAGCGGCCGCCCGGACCGGCGCAACCGGCTGCAGAGACAGCGATGGCCCGGCCGCTGGGCCGAGCCATCGCTGCGCGCGAGATCAGCTGACCGTGATGCCCCGGGCCGCGAAGGCAGCCTTGACGGCGGCGGCAGCAGCGGACCCGTCGCGGGCGAGCGCGACGCGATAGGTCGCCGTGGCAGCCGCGTCGAAGCTCGTGTCGACGGCATAGTCGAACTGGCTCAGCACCAGCGTGGTGTCCCACGCCCGGGTGCCGAGGCCGAGACCGGCATACGCCTGGCGGATGTCCCACAGCGCCTGCGACCAGATCTGCCCGTCGTAGTGGACCTCGCCGATGGAGTCGGCGACGGTGAGGTTGGCGTGGAAGCTGCGGATGCAGTGGATCGGGCCGCTCGTGTAAGAGGTCGAGTCCCAGTCCATCGGGCAGGCCTCGGGGGCGTTGACCGGCCAGCCATATTGCGCGGCGGCCGCGAGACCGACGGTGACGCCAAGGTAGTCGCCCCAGGCCTCGCCGATCGAGCCGGCCTGCACGCTCTGGCCGAAGCCGGGCACCTGCGACTGGTGCACCGCGTGGCCGTATTCGTGGACGATGACCTCCGCGTCCTCGGCGTCGTCGACCCCGCCCTTGCCGAAGCGCAGCCGGAAGGGCTGGTCGGTCTGATAGCTGTTGTCGCCGCCGAACTGGTCGATCTTGAGGTCGATGGGCTGGTGGACGATGCCCGGGAAGGTCGTGCCGTCGAAGCCGAGGCTCTGCAGGTATTCCTGCGCCTGGTTGATCCAGAAGTAGCCCATGACCTGCTCGAACTGGTCGGCATGGCGGGTGTAGACGAAGGTGTTGGTCGCGCTGAATGCCGGTGTGCCCGTGGCCGATTGGACGTTGACCCAGGCGCCGCGCAGATAGCCCGAGCCGTCGAGATTGCGCAGCGCCACGATGGCGTATGCCGTGTCCGGCACCGCCTTGTCGGCGTCGTTCTGGTCGGTGAGGGTCTCGATGCCGCTCGACTGGACCGGGTTGACCATGAAGACCTGGGCTGTGCCCGTCGACGTGCCCGGCGTCGGCTTGGCCGCCTGGGCAGGGGAGGCGGCCGCGAGCGCGGAGGAAACCAGTGCGGTGGCGACGGCACAGGTGGTGAGGGTCGAGCGGGTCCAGCGGCGGGTGGGGTGGGGACCCATCGTGACTCCTTTGTGGGGCGGCTCACCCGGGGCCGGATCGCGGTCGGTGAGGATGACGGGCTGACCATAACCCGCGGGAGCGTCCGGACGGGGCGTTGTGGTCTCACGTCCGACGTCGGTGACCTTCACCGCACTTCAGTGAGGTCGCAGCCTCATGGAGTGCCGAGAACCTCACCGAGGTGGGGTGTTGCAGCCAGACGGGGCCCCGGCACTGGCCGGGGCCCCGTTTCGCGGGCAAGGTCAGGCGTTGGCCAGACGCTCCTTGAGCCCGTCGAGCTCTGCGCGCAGCTGCTCGGGGAGCTTGTCGCCGATCTTGGCGAACCACTCCTCGATCAGCGGCAGCTCCTTGCGCCACTCGTCGGCGTTGACGGCCACGGCCTTGGCGACGTCCTCCTCGGACTCACCCATGCCGGAGATGTCGAGCGCACCGGGCGCCGGCACCAGGCCGATGGGGGTCTCGACGGCCTCGGCCTCACCCTCGAGCCGCTCGACGATCCACTTGAGCACGCGGCTGTTGTCGCCGAAGCCCGGCCACAGCCACTTGCCGTCAGCGTCCTTGCGGAACCAGTTGACCTGGTAGATCCGCGGGAGCTTGGACTCGTCGGCCTGCTTGCCGATGGAGATCCAGTGGCCCATGTAGTCGCCGGCGTGGTAGCCGATGAAGGGCAGCATGGCCATCGGGTCGCGGCGCACGACGCCGACCGCGCCGGTGGCGGCGGCGGTCGTCTCCGAGGAGAGCGTGGCGCCGACGAAGGTGCCGTGGGTCCAGTTGCGCGATTCGTAGACCAGCGGGACCGTCGTGGCCCGGCGGCCGCCGAAGAGGATCGCCGAGATCGGCACGCCGTCGGGGTTGTCGTATTCGGGCGCGATCATCGGGCACTGCTTGGCCGGGGTGGTGAAGCGGCTGTTGGGGTGCGCCGAGAGCTCGCCGTTGTCGGGCGTCCAGTCGCGGTTCTTCCAGTCGATGAGGTGAGCCGGCTTCTCCTTGGAGATGCCCTCCCACCACACGTCACCGTCATCGGTGCGGGCGACGTTGGTGAAGATCGAGTTGCCCATCTCGATGGTGCGCATCGCCATCGGGTTGGTGTTCATGCCCGTGCCGGGGGCGACGCCGAAGAGCCCGAACTCGGGGTTCACGGCATACAACCGGCCGTCGGGGCCGAACCGCATCCACGCGATGTCGTCACCGATCATCTCGGCCTTCCAGCCGGGGATGGTGGGCTCGAGCATGGCGAGGTTGGTCTTGCCGCACTGGCTGGGGAAGGCGCCGGCGACGTAGTGGACCTTTCCCTTGGGGGAGGTGAGCTTGAGGATGAGCATGTGCTCGGCCATCCAGCCCTCGTCGTGGGCCATGGCCGAGGCGATGCGCAGCGCATAGCACTTCTTGCCGAGCAGGGCGTTGCCGCCGTAGCCCGAGCCGTAGGACCAGATCTCGCGGGTCTCGGGGAAGTGCGCGATGTACTTCGTGTCGTTGCAGGGCCATGGCACGTCGGCCTGGCCGTCGGCGAGCGGGGCGCCGACCGAGTGCAGACCCTTGACGAAGTCGGCGTCGATCTCCTCCATCTTGGCCAGGACCGGCGCGCCGATGCGGGCCATGATGTTCATGTTCGTCACGACGTATGCCGAGTCGGTGATCTCGACGCCGAACATCGGGACGGTCGCCTCGAGGTGGCCCATGACGAAGGGGATGACGTACATGACGCGGCCCTTCATGCAGCCGGCATACAAGGCGGTCATCGTCTTCTTGAGCTCGGCCGGGTCGACCCAGTTGTTGGTCGGGCCAGCGTCCTCCTGCTTGAGCGAGGCGATGTAGGTGCGGTCCTCGACCCGGGCGACGTCGCTGGGGTCGGACGCGCACCAGTAGCTGTTGGGCTTCTTGTCCTCGTTGAGCTTGATGAAGGTGCCGCTGTCCACGAGGGCCTGGTTCATGCCCTCGATCTCCTCGGGCGTGCCCGTGACCCAGTGGACCGAGTCGGGCTGGCAGAGCGCGGCGACCTCGTCAACCCACGCGGCCAACCCCTGGTGTGTCGTGCTCATGGACCCATCCCTTCCCGCGATGCACCAGCCGTGCGCAAGGCATCGCATGCCGAATTCGGTGTCGGGCGTCCGGCGCTGCGGAACAAGGAACGAGCCGAGCGATCCAGCCGGACGCCGCGGTCAGCTCCACCGTATCCCGACCCTGTTGGACCGGCATACGGGCCGAATGTCCTTGACTGGTGAGTCCCCTCACAAGCCGTCGGGTATGCGCCGGGCGGTCGTGTGGTGGCCGGCGCCTCGGGGCTGCGGCTATGCAGAAGGTGACGGGTGGCGCACGTTTGGCATATCGGGCGTATGCCGTGCGCGCGGGTGGGCGCGCGCTTGTCCCGGTCGTCCGACTATGGATTTCCGGCCCGGGGAGGTATGCCGCTAGGCTTGCCCCTCGGTGCACTCGCCGGTGCGGCCGCGCAAGCGGCTCGGAGGGTGTGGCCACCTGCGCCCGTAGCTCAACGGATAGAGCATCTGACTACGGATCAGAAGGTTAGGGGTT
>CAZLGB010000158.1:0-8171 GCA_964558825.1 uncultured Intrasporangiaceae bacterium | reverse complement strand
ATCGGGGCGGGCGCGCAGCAGGGCCGCGGCGCGGCGCGGACTGCTCGTGCCGACCCGGGCGCCGGGCGGGAGTTGGTCGAGGGTCGCCTCGTCGACGGCGACGAGCACGTCACGGGCATCCGCTCGCTCGGGGACTGCGGCGACGAGCAGGCCAGCCACCGGGGCCGACGGCAGGTCTTTGAAGGAATGGACGACCAGGTCGACCGTGCCGGCGAGCACGGCCTCGCGCAGCGTCGTGACGAAGATGCCGGGCCGGTTGGGGGCGTCCAGACGCAGCGCCGGGTCGTCGCCATCCGTGCGGATCGCGACCAACTCGCAGGGCTCACCGAGCGCGGCCTCGACGAGCTGTGCCACGGCGGTGGACTGAGTGCGGGCGAGCAGGCTGGCTCGCGTGCCGAGCCGCAGCATCAGCGCTCCTCGACGACGATGCCGAAGAGGGTGTTCATCGCCTGGAGGTAGTCCGCGAGCTCGCCTTGGCGGGCGAGCTCGGCGGCGCGGATGCTCGGCGTGTGCAGCAGCGCGCCCGACACGCGCCGCAACGAGCGGGCGATCGCGTCGGCCGTCTCCGGCGGATGACGTCGGGTCGCCAACTCGGCCTCGCGCGCGATGATCCCGCTGACGTAGGCGCGCATCGCCGTCACGGCCGGCGCGGCGGTGCGGCCCTCCTCGAGATGGAGGTATGCCGTGACGCCCCGCTCGACGAGGTCTTGGGCCGCGACGAGGGCGCTCGCGTGCTCGTCCGGAGCGTGGGCGCCGATCTCGTCGAGCGTCAGCACGTCGACGTGGACGAGCCCGGCGGCCTCGGGGGTGAGCTCGCCGGAGGTCGACAGGTCGAGCACCGGCAGCACTGCCCTCGCGCCCGAGCGGGCGCGAGTCACCGTCGCGGCGTCGAGTGGCTGCGCACCGGGCCGGCTGCACATGACGAGGACGTCGGCCCGGGCGAGCGCCTCAGCCAGGCCGCCGGGGGACACCGCCTGGACGGCGGGGTGAGTCTGGGCGAAGGCCTCGGCCCGGCCGGTGCGCGAGTAGACCTCGACTGGATGAGCGCCGCGTCGAGCGAGATCGGCGACGACGACGCCCGCGAAGTCACCAGTCCCCACGACGAGGGTGCGCCGCCCGCCGACGGGCCCGTGACGCTGCTCGACGAGGTCGACGCCGACCGAGGCGAGGGAGCGACCCGACGAGCCCAGCCCGGTGTCGGTCGCCACGGCTTTGGCGGTCTGCAGGGCGTCTTGGAAGAGCCGGCGCAGGCCGGGGGTCGCCCGGGAGTCGGGGTCGGCGAGCGCCGCGCGCACCTGGCCCGCGATCTGGGCCTCGCCGACGACCATCGAGTCGAGGCCACAGGCCACCGAGAAGAGGTGCTCGACGACACTGTCGCCGGCATGGACCTGCATCGCATCGACCAGGCCCGGGCGATCGGGCACGGCCGAGCCGATGGCGGCCAGGGCTGCATCCACTCCGCCGTGGAAGGTGTGCGAGTCGAGATAGAGCTCGAAACGGTTGCATGTCGCGAGCAGGACATGCCCGGTGATGACGTCCGTCGCCGCACTGAGCCGGGCCGCGATCTGCCGACCGTGCAGCCGCAGCGCGGCGAGGTCCTCCGACCCGAGCTGATGGTGGCTGGCACCGACGACCAAGAGGGGCACGCCGCGATGGTAGACCTCGGAGCTGAGTGCTTTGCACGCCGTGTCATCGAGCGCGGCTTGTCGACACCCTTGTCGCATAACGGTTTTGGTGTCCGTGGTCATCCTCGGGGGCCTGCTTGGGTGGTGCGGGGAGCCGCGGCGGCTAGGCGTGGCGACCAGGTCGCGACGCGGTCCACGATGAGATCGATGACGGCCGGCTGAGCTCCGAGCACCGGTGCGATGCGTATGCCGTGCATGTCAGCGAGCTGCGCCGCCCGAGTCGCGAAGAGGCCGGGTGCGAGCAGGGCGGGCACGGCCACGGCGTCCGCAGCGCCGTGGACCTGCTCGAGGGCGGCGGAGGCCGTCGGCCCCGATCCTGTGAGAAATCCCACCGCGACCGGGACGCCTGCGAGACCGGCGAGATGCGCCGCGAGCTCGTCGATCTCCGCGCGGGCGGAGACCCGCGACGATCCTGCAGCGAGCAGCGCGATCGCCTGCGGGGCGGGGTGCACCTCTCGCACGCTGGCCAGCAGAGCGCTGGCCAGCGCCGCGCCGGCTCCGAGATGGTCCGTGACGATCGCGCGGGCGCCGGCGCTGGCCGCGGCCGGCACGTCGACCTCGACGTGATAGCCCCCGGTGACGAAGAGCGGCACGACGAGCGCTCCGGGCGTCCCCACCAGGACCTCGTCGAGTGAGGGGCTCGCGACGTCGACGAAGCCCAGCGTGACAGCGACCCCGAGGCGATCCGCGACGGCGTCGCGGATCGCCTCGAGGGTGCGCAGTCCCTGCGGGTCGGCGGTGCCGTGCGCGGCGAGCACGACCGGTCGCGCCGAGACCGTCGGGACAAGGGGGCTGGGCATCGGGTCAACCGCGACGAGCTGCTCCATCGGCGTCGACCGCCGCGGTCAGTCGACCGTGTAGTGCGGGCTGAGCCGCACCACGTCACCGATGACGATGACGGCCGGATTGTCGACTCCGGCCGCGGAGGCGACCTCCGCGATGGTGCGCAAGGTGGCGATCGTCGTGCGCTGGGCCGGCATACAGCCGCGCTCGATGACCGCGACGGGGCAGTCGGGGTCGCGGCCGCCGGCGATGAGCAGCTCGACGCTGCGGGCGAGGGTCGCCACCCCCATGAGCAGGACGAGCGTGTGGTCGCTGCCGGGCGGCAGGTCGGGCAGGTCGTTGTGTGCGGAGACGACCGTGAAACCGCGGGCCACCCCGCGATGGGTCACTGGTATGCCGGCCGCCGCGGGGACCGCGATGGCACTCGTCACGCCAGGCGCGACCTCGACGGGTATGCCGGCCGCCTCGCAGGCGAGTCGCTCCTCGCCTCCGCGGCCGAGGACGTAGGGGTCGCCGCCTTTGAGTCGCACCACGGCATAGCCGGCGCGGGCCTGCTCGACGAGCAGGTCGTTGATGTCCTCCTGGGGGAGGGCGTGGTGCCCCGGTGCCTTGCCGACGTCGATGACCCGGACAGTCTCGGGGAGTCGCTCGACCACCGCTTGGGGCGCCAGCCGGTCGAGGACGACCACGTCCGCTGCGGCGAGCAGCTCGTGACCGCGGGCGGTGAGCAGGCCGTCGGCGCCGGGACCGCCGCCGACGAGGGCGACCCAGCCACGCGTCCCGTCGGCGCGAGTGCGCTTGCGTTGCAACGTGATCCGGCCGCTCGCCAGCTCGGTCGCCACGTGGTTGCGGACCGAGGCGGCCAAGCGCGGATCTCCGTCGGCGTGGGCGGCGACACTGATGGCGCCGTCGGGAGTGCTCACCGTCGTCCGTGCCATGACCGCGGCCGGAGATGCGGACGCCGATGTCGCATCGACGCACCAGATGCGCGCGTCCGAGGCGTCGCGCCGGACCGCCTCGTCGGTGACCCGATCACCGGTGGCGGTGTGGACGAGCCAGGCGCCGCCGAGGTCCTCGGGGCCGGCATAGTCGCGGGGTCGCCAGGCGATCTCTCCGGTGTCGGCGAGGCCGCGCAGCTCCTCGCAGAGCCACGGAGCGATGACGCGCACGTGAGCTCCCTCGTCGAGCAGTGCGCGCACCCGTCGGGCTGCGACCGGTCCGCCGCCGACCGCGACGACGAGACGGTCGGCCACGTCGAGCGCCAGGGGCAGCGCCATCAGAAGTCCCAGTCCTCGTCGGTCTCGTCGGCGTTGCTCTGGGGGGCTGCGCTGACGACGTCGTGGTCGCCGACCATCCCGGCCGCCACGGTCGCGCCGCTCGCGGGGTCGATGAGCAGGAAGGAGCCGCCGTGGCGGGACACGGCATACGGCTCGAGCGGGAGGGGGGCCGCGATGCGGACGGTGACGCGCCCGATGTCATTGAGCGACAACGACTCCGCCGGCACGGGGGCGAGGGCGTCGAGGTCGAGGCGGCTGTCGATCGTGGCGACGATCGCGCGCACCGTGCGGGTGCCGTGCTTGAGCAGCAGCCGCGCGTCGGGGCGCAGCGGAGCGTCGCCGAGCCAGCAGACCACTGCGGTGGTCTCGCCGACGGGCTCAGGTGCCTCGGCGGCCGCGGCGATGACGTCGCCGCGGGAGATGTCGATGTCGTCGGCGAGGCGCAGGGTCACCGACTGAGGGGCATGTGCCTCGGTCAGTGACTGTGCTCCGAGGTCGATCCCGACGACCGACGACCGGCGTCCCGACGGCAGCACGACGACCTCGTCGCCGACGCTGACCACACCCGAGGCGACCTGACCGGCATAGCCGCGATAGTCGGCGCTGGCCCCGTCGAGGACCGCCGACTGGGGGCGGATGACCAGCTGCACCGGCAGCCGGAAGGCCTCGTGCGCGGGATCGTCGGCGCCGGGGATGGCCTCGAGCAGCTCGAGCAGCGACGGGCCGACATGCCAGGGCAGGCGAGCCGAGCGCTCGACGATGTTGTCGCCGTCGAGGGCGCTGACCGGGATCGTCTGGACGTCGCGGAGGCCGAGCTCCGTTGCGACAGCGCGCACTTCGTCCTGGACATGGTGATAGACCTCGGCCGAGAAGCCGACGAGGTCGATCTTGTTGACCGCGATGATGACGTGGGGGACGCGCAGCAGCGCGACGACGGCGAGGTGGCGGCGGGTCTGCTCGACGACCCCGTGGCGCGCGTCCACCAGCAGCACGACGACATCGGCGGTCGAGGATCCAGTCACCGTGTTGCGGGTGTATTGCACATGACCCGGGCAGTCGGCAAGGATGAAACTCCTTGCAGCCGTAGCAAAGTAGCGATATGCCACGTCGATGGTGATGCCCTGCTCGCGCTCGGCGCGCAGCCCGTCGGTGAGCAGGGCGAGGTCAGCCGCGGTGAGCCCGCGGTCACGGGAGACCCGCTCGACCGCCGCGAGCTGGTCGGAGAGCACCGACTTGGTGTCGTGCAGCAGCCGGCCGACGAGGGTCGACTTGCCGTCGTCGACCGAGCCCGCCGTGGCCAGGCGCAGGAGGGTGGACATCAGAAATAGCCTTCCTTCTTGCGGTCCTCCATGGCGGCCTCGGAGAGTCGGTCGTCGGCGCGGGTCGCGCCCCGCTCGGTGAGCGTCGATGCGGCAACCTCGGCGACGACCTCGGCGACCGTCGCCGCGGGGCTCTCGACAGCACCGGTGCACGACATGTCACCGACGGTGCGATAGCGCACGACCCGCTCCTGCACGGTCTCGCCGGGGCGTGGGGTCGACCACGGCCCCACGGCCAGCCACATCCCGTCCCGCGCGAAAACCTCACGGCGGTGGGCGTAATAGAGCGTCGGCAGCTCGATCGCCTCGCGCTCGATGTAACGCCAGACGTCGAGCTCGGTCCAGTTGGACAGCGGGAAGACCCGCACGTGCTCGCCTGGGCGGTGGCGCGGGTTGTAGAGCGTCCAGAGCTCGGGGCGCTGATTCTTGGGGTCCCACTGGCCGAAGGCGTCGCGCAGGCTGACGACCCGCTCCTTGGCGCGGGCCTTCTCCTCGTCGCGCCGACCGCCGCCGAAGACCCCGTCGAAGCGGTGCTCGGCGATGGCCGCGAGCAGTGGCTGGGTCTGCAGGGGGTTGCGGGTGCCGTCGGCTCGCTCCTGCAGCCGGCCGTCGTCGATCCAGTCCTGCACCGAGGCGACGACGAGGCGCAGCCCGAGCCGCTCCACGGTGGCGTCGCGATAGGCGAGCACCTCAGGGAAGTTGTGGCCCGTGTCAATGTGCATGACGGGGAAGGGGATTGGCGCCGGCCAGAAGGCCTTGCTCGCGAGGTGGAGCATGACGACCGAGTCCTTGCCGCCGCTGAAGAGCAGCACCGGCCGCTCGAGCTCCGCGGCGATCTCGCGGATGACGGCGATCCCCTCGGCCTCGAGCGCATCGAGCTGGCTGAGGGTGCGTATGCCGGTCGGTCCAGGCGCGAGTGGGTCGGGGGCTGGCGCGGCCGGGGGGCTCGCCGGCGCCGATGTCGTCGTGATCGTCATGCGTGCAACCCACATTCGGTCTTGGCGAAGCCCGCCCAGCGCCCTGCCCGCGGGTCGTCGCCCTCGGCGACCGGCTGGGTGCAGGGCTCGCAGCCGATCGACGGATATCCATGGCCCACAAGGAGATTGACGGGAAGGCGGTGGGACGCGGCATACGTCAAGAGATGCTCGAAGGTCCAGTCGACGAGCGGGTTGACCTTGACCAGACCAAAGCTCTCGTCCCACGTGACGATCGGCGTGTCGGCCCGGGTGGGCCCCTCGTCGCGGCGCACGCCGGTGATCCACGCCTCGTAGCCGCCCAGCGCCGCACGCAGCGGCTCGACCTTGCGCATGCGGCAGCAGGCGCCCGGGTCGCGGCGCCACAGCTCGGGGCCGTATGCCGTGTCCTGCTCGGCGACGCGCAGGCGCGGGCGGACGTCGACGATCCGCACGTCGAGCTCCTCGGCGACGAGGTCGCGGGTCACGAGCGTCTCGCTGAAGTGATAGCCGGTGTCGAGGAAGAGGACGTCGACGCCGGGTAGGGCGTCGGCGACCAGCCCGGGCAGGACGGCATCGGCCATCGAGCAGGCCACGGCCAGTGAGGTCGGGAAATGCGTTGCCGCCCAGGCGATTGCCTGCTCGGCTGTGGCATCGACAAGCTCTTGCTCGCCCTGCGCGACGAGCTCGCGCAGCTGGGCCTCGGTGCGGCGGCTCACAACAGCTCCTCCTCGTCGGTGCGCTGGACCCACGCGGCGAAGGTCTCGTCGCCGACCCGCGCTGCCAGGAAGCGCCGCACGACCCGCTCGACGTAGTCGGGCAGCTCGTCGGCGGTGACCTTGAGACCGCGGACGGTGCGACCCAGCCCGGCCTCGTCGCGGTCGGCCGACGCGAGGCCTCCGCCGAGGTGGACCTGGAAGCCGGGCACCTGCTCGCCGTCGACGGTGACGATCTGGCCCTTGAGGCCGATGTCGGCCGTCTGGATGCGGGCGCAGCTGTTGGGACAACCGTTGACGTGCACCGTGATCGGCGGCTCGATGGCCACGCCGGCCAGCCGCTGCTCGAGCTCGGCCACCGCGATCGAGGCGGTCGCCTTGGTCTCGACGATGGCCAGTTTGCAGAACTCGATCCCCGTGCAGGCCATCGTCGAGCGACGGAAGGGGGAGGGCGCGACCGACAGGCCGAGGGCGTCGAGGTCGGTGACCAGCGCGTCGACCCGGTCGGTCGGGACGTCGAGGACGACGAGCTTCTGGTGCGGGGTGAGGCGCAGCCGCTCGGTGCCGGCCCGCTCCATCGCGTCGGCGAGACCGGCAAGGACCGTGCCGCTGACACGCCCGACGATGGGGGCCGCGCCGACATAGGCGCGGCCGTCCTTTTGGGCGTGGACCCCGACATGATCCCCCGGGTATGCCGCGGGGGCCGGTGCCGGCCCGTCCGGCAGGGGATGCCCGAGGAACTCCGTCTCGAGCACCTCGCGGAAACGCTCGGCACCCCACTCGGCGAGGAGGAACTTCAGCCGGGCTTTGTTGCGCAGCCGCCGGAAGCCGTAGTCGCGGAAGAGGCGGATCACGGCATACCAGACCTCAGCGGCCTGGTCGGGCGGCACGAAGGCGCCGAGCCGCTCGGCCAGTCGCGGAGCGGTCGATAGCCCGCCGCCGACCCACAGGTCATAGCCGGGGCCGAGCTGCGGGTGGACGACCCCGACCAGGGAGATGTCGTTGATCTCGTGGACGACGTCGAGGCTGGGGTGCCCGGTGATCGCGCTCTTGAACTTGCGGGGAAGGTTGGCCAGCTCGGGGTCGCCGATGAAGCGGCGCTGGATCTCGTCGATGACCGGCGTGGGGTCGATGATCTCGTCGTCGGCGACCCCGGCGAGCGGTGAGCCGAGGATGACCCGCGGGGTGTCGCCGCAGGCCTCGGTCGTCTGCAGGCCGACCGCCTCCAGACGCCGCCAGATCTCGGGCACGTCCTCGACGCGGATCCAGTGATATTGGATGTTCTGCCGGTCGCTGATGTCGGCCGTGTCGCGGGCGAAGTCCCGCGAGATGCCGGCCACGACCCGCAGCTGCTCACGGGTCAGAGCGCCGGCGTCGATGCGGACGCGGAGCATGAAGTAGCTGTCCTCGAGCTCGTGCGGCTCGAGCGAGGCGGTGC
>CAZLGB010000157.1:0-8195 GCA_964558825.1 uncultured Intrasporangiaceae bacterium | reverse complement strand
ACCCAGGACGCCGCGCCGTCACCCCAAACCCCACCACTCCCCGGGGCGCTGTCGGAAGTCGCTCTAGGGGGAGCGTTATGCACCTCTCAGGTGCATAACGCTCCCCTAGAGCGGCCAACGGCGCGACGGGGCGACGGTGTCGCACCGCGACGGCACCGGCGCGCCGCCCACGCCGCCCACGCCGCCCCTTGTGGCGTATGCCGCGCCCACCCCGTCCGTTGCGCCCTGGGCCCGAGCCCACCCCGCGACCGATCTCGCGGTCGGGATGGTGGACGCCGAGCTCCTTAACACTCCCCGCACATACCGTTTTCACAGGAACGTGACGGAATCTGTTGACAGACCCCGCCCAACCTGAGGGTGTCCGATAGCGACAAACCCAGACACTCAAGGAGCACACGGTGAAGCAGCAGACGATCGTCACCACGGCGGCAGCCCTCGTGGCGGCGGGAGGGATCGCCTTCGGCGGCGCGTCGTTGGCGCGGGCCGGCAACACGACCCCGACGAGCTATTCCAGCGTCCAGGCCACTGGCGCTCCCGGGGCCGGCCAGGGCCTCGGCGCCCGAGTCGGCCGCGGGCAGGGCGCCGGGCAGGGGGCCGGGCAGGGCGCCGGCAAGGTCGACCCCGCCAAGCTCAAGGACCTCGTCGCCCAGCACGGGCTGACCGGCGACACCGCCGTCAAGGTCACCGAGGCCGCGACCGCCAAGGAGCCCACGGCATACCTGCTGCGGGTCTGGAAGGCGACCGATGGCACCTACCGCGCCCACATGATGCGCCCGGACGGCACCCGCATCATCCTCGTCATCGACGGCAACTTCTCGGTGACCTCGGTCGACAACGCCCCCGTCCGCGGTGCCGGCAAGGACAAGCCGGCGGCGACGAGCACCCCGTCGGCCACCTGACGCACCTGACCCGCCGGGTCGCGGCGCAGCAGGCCGCCGACCACCCACTCCCGCATCAGCCACCATGGCTGGTGCGGGAGTGGCGTTTGGGGCACAATGACAGCTGCGTGACGGATGGTGCAGTCGTCGCACGGCTCCGCGACCAGCGGGCCACCCGAGGACCACACCACTCCCGAGCGCGACACGGGCGGGTGACCGGCCGGCATACCTGATCCGAGTGATCCACGAGCGAGCACGTTGGGGAAGACGTCCCTCGCACGGAAGGAACACCGGATGTCTGCCGCCCCCACCAGGGCCGTGACGCGCGGGGTCGTGTTCATTCACTCGACCCCCACTGCGTTGTGCCCGCACATCACCTGGGCGCTCGAGTCGGTGCTCGGCTCGGCCGTGCGCCTCGATTGGACGATCCAGCGCGCCGGCGCCCGCATGGTGCGCGCGGAGCTCTCGTGGTCCGGCGAGGCGGGCCTCGGCGCGCGCCTGGCCAGCGCGCTGCGCGGCTGGGACAACCTGCGCTACGAGATCACCGAGGAGCCCTCGCCCGGCTGCGACGGCTCCCGCTGGTCCTACACCCCCAGCCTCGGCATCCACCACACGTGGACCTCCGCAGCCGGCGACGCGGTCGTCAACGAGGACCGGCTGCGCGAGACCGTCCAGGAGTATGCCGGTGACAGCCACGCGCTCGCGGCCGCCCTCGACGCCCTCATGGGCGCGCCGTGGGACCGCGAGCTCGAGCCCTTCAGGTATGCCGGTGACGGTGCCCCCGTGCGCTGGCTGCACAAGGTGGGCTGACCACCCCCCCAGACCCCTCCAGGGACCGCGGCGCCCGCAGCTCGTGCCAGGGACGAGCTGTGGGCGCCGTTCTGGTCGGCTCAACTGCGCCGGACCGTGTCCAGCCAGCCGTGCACGAGCGACACCGCCGAGGCACCCTCACCGGTGGCCGAGGCGACCCGCTTCATCGACCCAGCCCGGATGTCTCCGGCGGCGAAGACCCCCGCGACGGTGGTGGCCAGCTCGGCCGGCGGCCGGTCCCCGGCCCACGCCGACCGGGGCACGTCGCGCCCGGTCAGGACGAAGCCCTGCTCGTCGCGGGCGATGGCCTCGGGCAGCCAGTCGACCTGCGGCACCGCCCCGAGCAGCAGGAAGAGCCCGCGCGCCGGCAGCTGCTCGAGCGCGCCCGAGCGGACATCCTCGACGGTGAGCCAGGCGAGCCGGCCCTCGTCGGCTCCCCCGTCGACGATCCGCGCGTCGCCGCGGACCGAGATCCGCGGGTTGTAGCGGATCTCGTTGACGAGATAGGCCGACATCGTGCTGGCGAGGTCTGGCCGACGCACGAGGATCGTCACCGAGCGGGCGAAGCGCGCCAGGTGCACGGCGGCCTGCCCTGCGGAGTTGCCCCCGCCGACGACGACGACATCCTGACCGGCGACCTCGGCCGCGGCGGTCATCGCTGCGCCATAGAAGACGCCGTGCCCGACGAGCGCTTCGACAGCATCGATGCCCAGCCGCCGATAGGTGACCCCGGGCGCCAGCAGGACCGCCCAGGCGCGCACGTCACCGCCCTCGGTGCACAGCCGGTGCGGCTCGTCGGCCGACCCGATGACCAGCTGCCCGACCGGCCACCCGGTGAAGAAGCGCGTGCCAAAGCGGATGGCCTGGTTACGCGCGCGCTGCGCCAGCCGCATCCCCGAGATCCCCCGCGGGAAGCCCAGGTAGTTGCGGATCATCGAGCTGGTGCCCGCCTGCCCGCCGATCGCCTCGGCCTCGATCGTCACCGTCGAGAGGCCCTCGCTCGCGGCATACACACTCGCGGCGAGACCGGCGGGACCGGCACCGACGATGGCGAAGTCGATGACCTCCGTGACGTCGATGTCGTCGGGACGGCCGTAAAGCCGCGAGGCGAGCTCACGGACGCTGCCCAGGTGCCCGATCTGCCCGTCGAGCGTCTCGACGATCGGCCACAGATCACCCGGCCCGCCGAAGCGCTCGACCACCCCGCGACCGATCTCGCTGTCGGGATGGTGGACGCCGGCCGGCGCGCCGACCCGGTGCAAATAGTCGACGAGCGCCGGGGTAAGCGGCTCGTCACCGGGCGTGACGACACGCACCGCCTCAAGCGAGGGCGCGACGACGGTCGAGCCCCAGTCGTTGAGCAATTCGACGACGGCACTGTGGAATTCCTCGTCGCGCACTCCCCGGGGCAGCAGCAGGAAGGCGTCGTATTTGCCGGTGACCATTCCCCCGCGCAGGGCCGGCCCCTCGGCGGCGAAGCGGCCCATCGGCGAGACGATGATCCGACGCGAGGTCGGCTCGACGGCGCGCAGCACCGCCACGGCCTGGATGGGCTCGGCGTCGGGCAGCTGGGACTCGACGACGAAAAGCGCCACGGGCACGCCGACCTCGTGCAATTGCGCCGTGAGCGCCTTCGCGGCCAGCAGACCGCCGACGCTGCGCAGGTCGTATTCCGCGGCATACCGCCCGAATTGGCTCTCGAGGACCTCACGGTGCTCGGGCGCGACGAGGACGATCGCCGGTCGCAGGTCGCTCATGCCCCCATCCTCACCCGTCAACCGGTCGCGTGGTGGATGTAGCACCAGCGCCACGCCTCGCCCGGCTCGGCCGACTGCATGACCGGGTGCTGGGTCTCGTGGAAGTGCCCGGTCGCGTGTCGCCCCACCGACGAGTCACAGCACCCGATGTGCCCACAGTCGAGGCACTCGCGCAGGGCCACCCACGTGGTCCCCTCGGCGAGGCACCGCTCGCATGCCGGATCGGATCGGGTATGCCGTGCCGGGTGCGCCTCGAGGTCGTCACAGCCGTCGCGCCCGACCAGCTCGGTCGCGGCGGCGCTGCGGATCGTCGATCGCTCGGCCTCTCCGGCGTCGAGCATGGACTCCTCGATGTCGAGCATCCCGAGCACCTCGCGCACGACATCGGCGGGCACCTGACCCTCGCTGCGGATCTGCAGCACCCGGGCCCGCTCGGACTCGATCATCTCGCCACGCAGCCGGGCATAGAGCTCCGAGGGTGTCTCGGCGTCGGCACGGGTGCCGAGCCGCTCCCACGCGGCGAAGCTGCGCTGCTCGAGGCGCGCCCGGATGACCTCGACCACCCCGTGGTCGTCCAGCCCCTCACTCACCTCGTCGAGCCGCACGAAGCCCGCCTTGGTCGCCTGCTGCAGCAGGGTCGCCCGGGCCAGCGCGTCGACGGCCGGGTCGGGTGAGGGCACCCGCAGCCGGCGGGTGACCCACGGCAGGCTCAGCCCCTGGAAGAACAGCGTCCCGGCCACGACCGCGAAGGCCAGCAGCAGCAGGACCGGGCGGTGCGGGGTCGTCGTCGGGATGATGAAGGCTGCGGCCAGTGTGACGACTCCGCGCATCCCTGCCCACCCGACGACGAAGGTCTCCCCCGCACTCAGGGCCGGCTCGCGTCGCCGCGTGACGAGCAGCAGGCGCGTGGCAAAGACCCACGCGAGTCTCGTCGCGATGACGACGACGAGGGCGACGACGCAGACGAGCACGACACCACCGAGCCCGATGTCTCCGTCGAGGACGTCGGTGATGAGCCGGCGTGCCTGCAGGCCGATGAGCAGGAAGACAGTGTTTTCCAGGAGGAAGGCCAAGCTGGCCCAGGTGATCCGCTCGGTGATGCGCGACTGGGCCGTCTGCACGATCGGTGCCTTGTGCCCGAGCAGCAGCCCCGCGACGACGACGGCGATGACCCCGGAGGCGTGCACCTGCTCGGCCGGCAGGTAAGCCGCGAACGGCGTGACGAAGGAGATCCCCGTGTCGAGCAGCGGGTCGTGCACCCGCTTGCGCACCGCCGCGACGAGCATGAAGACGACGAGCCCGACGAGCACCCCGCCCCCGGCCGCGACGACGAAGTCGCGCCCGATCTCGGCGGCCGACACTCCCCCGGCCACCGCGGCGATCGCCGTGCGCAGGGCCACGAGCGCCGTCGCGTCGTTGAGCAGCGACTCGCCCTCGAGGATGGTCACCACGCGACGCGGCAGCCCGATCCGGCGGGCAATCGCGGTCGCGGCGACGGCATCGGGTGGAGCGACGACGGCCCCGATCGCGAAGGCCGCGGGCCAGCCGAGGTCGGGGAGCACGGCATACACGGCGGCGGCGACGGTCGCCGTGGTCGCGACGACCAGACCGACCGACAACAACAGGATCGGCCCCCGGTTGGCGGCGAAGTCGACGAGCGAGGTCTGCAGGGCGGCGGCATAGAGCAGCGGCGGCAGCAGGCCGATGAGGACGAGCTCCGGGTGCAGCTCGACCTCGGGCATGAAGGGCAGATAGGACGCCGCGACCCCGACGACGATGAGCAGCAAGGGTGCCGGGAAACGCCACCGCTCGCCCAGCGCCGTCCCCGCCAGCACGACGAGGGCCAGGCCGACGATGAGGGTGGCGATCTCCATGGGCGGCAGGCTAACCGCTCGGCGAGCCCCCCAACGCCCGCGCGCTCTCACCGTCCGGCGCGACGGCATACCCCCTGCGGCCGGCAGGGACCAAAGGCACTGGCCGGGTGCCGCGGGCGGATGCAGCGTGGAGCGATGAGCGCCCGGGCGATCCTCGGGCCGGTCGAGGAGGACCCGCGATGAGACGACTGCTGTCCGGCAACGAGGCGCTGGCTCGCGGCGCGTGGGAGGCGGGGGCGGTCGTCGGCGCGGGTTATCCGGGCACGCCGAGCACCGAGATCCTCGAGTCCTTCGCGCCCTATCCCGACGTGTATGCCGAGTGGTCGCCCAATGAGAAGGTCGCCCTCGACGTCGCCATCGGCGCGGCGTATGCCGGGCGGCGCGCCTTCGCGACGATGAAGCATGTCGGCCTCAACGTCGCGGCCGACTCCTTCTGGTCGGTGTCGATGACCGGCATCGAGGCGGGGCTGGTGATCGTCTCGGCCGACGACCCTTCGCTGCACTCCTCGCAGAACGAGCAGGACAACCGCCACTTCGCTCGCTGGGCTCGGGTGCCCTGCCTCGACCCGACCGATGCGCAGGACAGCCGCGACCTGGTCATCGCCGGCTTCGACATCAGCGAGCGTTTCGACACTCCGGTGCTGCTGCGCACGACGACCCGGGTCTGCCACACGAGCTCGCCGGTGGAGGTCGGGGAGCTGCGCCGCACGATGCCCGTGCCGTCGAGCTATGTCCGCAACGTCGCCAAATACGACATGGCGCCGGCCAACGCGCGGGCCCGGCGACCGGTGCTCGAGGCGCGCATCGAGGCGCTCAGCGATTTCGCCGAGACCTTCGCGCTCAACCGGGTCGAGCTGCGTGGGCGCGAGCTGGGGATCATCACGAGTGGCGTCGCCTATCACTATGCGCGCGAGGTCTTCCCCGAGGCGAGCACGCTCAAGCTCGGCATGGTCTATCCGTTGCCGCGCAAGCTGATTGCCTCCTTTGCTGCATCGGTGGATGCGGTGATCGTGCTCGAGGAGCTCGACCCCTTCGTCGAGGATCAGCTGCGGCTCATGGGGATCCCGCTCTATGCCCCGCCAGTCGCGCCGGTCTATCCGCAGACCAAGTCGGTCTTCCCGCTCATGGGCGAGCTCGACCCGGCTGCGGTGCGCACGGCTGCGCGCGCGGCGGGCTTGCTCCCCGATCTCGCGGTCGAGCTCGTCCCAGCCGCCCCGGGGTATGCCGTCGGTTCGGCTCCCGTGGCCAGCCCCGCCCGGGCGCCCCTCGACGGAGTGTCCGACGAGGCGCCGGCAGCGGCCGGCCAGCCGGGAAAGATCGCTCCCGCAGCAGGGGGTGATCTGGGAACCAAGGCTCCCGCAGGGGGCGAGCCGGGAAACGGTCTCGCGGCACGGCATACGCTGCCGGTGCTCGACATCGCGCCGCGACCGCCGATCCTCTGCCCGGGGTGCCCGCACCGCTCGTCCTTCTACGTCCTGCACAAGCTCGGGGTCACCGTCAACGGCGACATCGGGTGCTACACGCTGGGGATGAGCAAGCCACTCGACGCGCTGCACACCGCGGGCTGCATGGGGGCGAGCATCGGGGTCGCGCACGGTGGTGCGCAGGCGGGCGACGGCGGGCGCCATGTCGCGGTCATCGGCGACTCGACCTTCTTCCACAGCGGCATCCCGGCGCTCGTCAACGTCCTCTACAACCGCAGCAATGTCGTCACGGTCATCATGGACAACCGGATCACCGGCATGACCGGCCACCAGGACAACCCCGGCAGCGGCCACACCCTGCAGCGCCAGCAGACCGTCGAGATCGACATCGAGCGGGTCGTGCGGGCGCTGGGCTTCCCCGACGACAAGGTCGTGACGATCCCCTCCTATGACGTCAAAGCCCTTGAGACACAACTGAAGACGTGGCTCAAGGAGGATGGCCCGGCGGTGCTCATCACCAAGCAGGAGTGCGCGCTGCTGCCGACGGCCAAGGCGGCATACCTCCCGCTGTCGGTCAACGACAACTGCAACGGGTGCACGATCTGCTTCCGCATCGGCTGCCCGGCGATCCTTAAGTCCGACGACCTCGACGAGCGCACCCACCGGCCGCTCGCCGTCATCGATCCGGTGCTGTGCACCGGGTGCGAGATCTGCGCTCAGGTCTGCCCGCGCGACGCGATCCTCTTCCGCGAGCAGGTGGCGGCCCATGTCTGACGCCGTCCTCGCGCCACCGGAGCGCATCGATCTCGTCCTCGTCGGCGTCGGCGGCCAGGGGACGATCCTCGCGAGCAATGTGCTCGCCGAGCTCGGCTTGCGCGCCGGCTATGACGTCAAGAAGGCCGAGGTCCACGGCATGTCCCAGCGCGGGGGCAGCGTGGTCTCGCACGTGCGCTGGGCGCCGGTCGTGCACTCGCCGATCATCCCCGTGGGTGGCGCCGACGTGCTCGTCGCCTTCGAGAAGATGGAGGCCGCGCGGTATGCCGCGCTGCTGCGCCCCGGCGGCACCGTCATCGTCAACGAGCACGCGATCGAGCCGATCACCGTCATCACCGGCGGCGCGCACTATCCGGCGACCGAGGAGATCGAGGCGGCGTATGCCGGCTCGGGCCAGCACCTCGTGTGGGTCCACGGGGCGCGGGTGGCCGCGGAGCTGGGCAACAAGAATGTGGCCAATGTCGTGCTCCTGGGAGCGCTGTCGACACTGCTGGGGTTGCTTGAGGCGGACTGGGCGGCGGTGCTGGACCGGCGGGTGAAGGCGGCGCACCTGGAGATCAACCACCGGGCCTTCGCCGCAGGCCGGGCCGAGATGCTCGCCAGCGCCTGAGCCTGCCCCGCCGGCGCGCCCCGCCGGCGCGCCTCGCCGGCACGCCTCACCGGCACGCCTCACCGGCA
>CAZLGB010000156.1:0-8234 GCA_964558825.1 uncultured Intrasporangiaceae bacterium | reverse complement strand
CCATGAGCTCGCAGATCCGGTAGGAGTCGAAGGCCCCGCCGTCCATGCCGTCGTATGCCGCGGGGATGAAGGCCGCCGTGACACCGAGCTGCTCCGGGTCGGACATCATCCGCACGATGTCCTCGGGGCAGCGGTCCTCGTGGTCGAGGTCCAGCTGCAGCTCAGGGGAGAGCGCCGAGCTGACGAAGTCATCGAGGGTCTCGAGCATGAGGTTGAGGGTCTCGAGGTCCAGTCCGGCCCCGAGCGCGTGCGAAGGGGTCGAAAGGGTGTCGGTCATGGCGCATCCTTGAGGTGAGGCGGTGACTTCGGAGTCGTGCTATTCGGTTGTCCGGGGCGGCAGTTGCGGTATGCCGTCGGTTGGCTGAGTGGTCGGGGGCGCTCGGACTCAGCTCGTGGGTGAGGCGTCGACCAGGTCGGGGCGGACCGAGCGCAGCAACACCTCGGCGACGTCGGTGACCTGGACCCCGGCGGCCTGGCCCTCTTGCTGACGCTGGGCCACGCCGTCGGTGAGCATGGTGATGCAGAAGGGGCACGCCGCCGCGACGATGTCGGGCTTGGTCTCCAGCGCCTCGTCGGCGCGGGCCTGGTTGATGCGGGTGCCGAGGTTTTCGTCCATCCACATCCGCGCGCCACCGGCGCCGCAGCAGAAGGAGCGCTCGCGGTTGCGGGGCATCTCCTGCACCCGGGCACCAGGCACGGCACCGAGGACCTCGCGGGGCGCCGCGAAGATGCGGTTGTGTCGCCCGAGGTAGCACGGGTCGTGATAGGTGACGGCTGCGTCGACGCGCTGCACCGGGGTGAGGCGCTTGTCGGCGACGAGCCGGGCGAGCAGCGTCGTGTGGTGGACGACCTCGTAGGTGCCACCGACCTGGGGGTATTCGTTGGCGAGGGCGTTGTAGCAGTGGGCGCAGGTGACGACGATGCGCTTGGCGCCGGCCTCGTTGAGGACCTCGACGTTTTGCATGGCCATCATCTGGAAGAGGAACTCGTGCCCCATCCGCCGGGCGGGGTCACCAGTGCACGACTCGGCCTCGCCGAGGACCATGAACTCGACGCCGGCCTCGTGCAACAGCGTCGCGACCGCGCGGGCCGTGCCCTTGGCGGTGTCGTCGAGGGCACCGGCGCAGCCGACCCAGTAGAGGTATTCGACGTCGTCGGGGATCTTGTCGCCCTCGTAGACGCGGATCTCGAAGTCGAGCGACTCGGCCCACTCGAGGCGCTTGGAGCGGCCCAGGCCCCACGGGTCACCGGCGTGCTCGACGTTGTTGAGCATGATGCCGGCCTCCTCCGGGAAGGCCCCCTCCATGAGCACCTGATAGCGGCGCATGTCGACGATGTGGTCGACGTGCTCGATGTCGACCGGGCACTGCTCGACGCAGGCGCCGCAGGTCGTGCACGACCAGAGCATGTCGAAGGGCACCGCCCCGACACCGTGTATGCCGTGCTCGCCCACCTCGGCGGTGTCGTCGCCCTCGGGGCCGACGAGCGGGCGTTCGCCCTCGGTGACGGCGACGGCGGCCAGGCCGTCGGTCTTGGTGGCGCCGTCCTCGTCCTTGGCCGCCATGATGTAGGGCGCCTTGGCGAGGGCGTGGTCGCGCAGGCCCATGATGAGCACCTTGGGCGAGAGCGGCTTGCCGGTGTTCCAGGCCGGGCACTGGCTCTGGCAACGGCCGCACTCGGTGCAGGTGGCGAAGTCGAGCAGACCCTTCCAGGTGAAGTCCTCGACCTTGCCGACCCCCATAACGTCGTCATCGCCCGGGTCCTCGAAGTCGATCTTCTTGCCGGCCCAGTAGACCGGCTCGAGAGCGCCGAGCGCCCGCGGCCGCCGGGCGTAGGCGACGTTGGGGATCGAGGCGAAGATGTGCATGTGCTTGCTGTAGGTGACGAACACCGTGAAGCCGAGCAGCACCCCGAGTGAGAGCAGCAGGAAGAAGGTCTCCCACCCCTCGCCCTGAGGGAGGAAGGAGGCGAACCACTTCGACGCGAAGGCTCCGTGGAGGAAGCCCATCTTGTCGGCGTTGGCCGGGTCGCCCAGCTCCTGGGTGTCATAGGAGACGCCGCGGTAGGCGAGCAACGTCCACACGACGTTGAAGATCATGAAGAGCACGAACCACGCCGGGCCGATGTGCGAGCCGAAGAAGCGGCTCTTGCGCCCGAGGTTCTTGGGTGCCTGTTGGATGCGCAGGACCGTGAAGATCACCAGCGCCAGCACGCAGAGGATGGCGAAGAGGTCCTCGAAGAAGCCGAACCAGGCGAAGTTGCCGAGCACCGGGATCTGGAAGTCGGACTTCACCAGACCGAAGAAGGCTTCGACGATGGTGAAGAGCAACACCATGAAGCCCCAGAACACCATGAAGTGGGCGACGCCGGGCACCGTCCAGCGCAACAGTTTGCGCTGGCCGGCGACCTCGGCGACCTCGGCCTTGACGGCCTCTCCGGTGTCGAGTGACCGGTCCACCATCGGCTGGAACTTTTTGCCCAGCGCGACGAGGAAGGCGAGCCGGCGCCCGGCGATCCCCAGGCACACGACGGTCATGAGCACGCCCAGGATCAGCCGGACTGCCATCTGCGGGACTCCTTCGCGAAGCCGTTACGGGAGAGATCGTGCTGGTCAGGCGGGCGGCGGATCAGCCCTTGCGCTTGCCCACCTCGTCGATGAGCGCCGGGAGCACCGTGTGCAGGTCTCCGACGACCCCGAAGTCGGCCAGCGCGAAGAGCGGCGCCTTGGCGTCCTTGTTGACCACGACGATGGTCTTGCTCGACTGCATACCGGCCCGGTGCTGGATGGCGCCGGAGATGCCGGCGGCGAGGTAGAGCGACGGCGCGACGGTCTTGCCGGTCTGGCCCACCTGCAGCTCGTGTGGTGCCCAGTGCTGGTCGGTGACGGTGCGCGAGGCACCGACTGCAGCGCCGAGCGCGTCGGCAGTCGCCTCGATCACGGCGAAGCCCTCCTGCGATCCCACGCCGCGGCCACCGGCGACGACGACGGCCGCATCGGTGAGCTCGGGGCGGCCGGTGGAGACCTTGGGCTCACGACTGGTGACCTTGGCGCCCTTGGCGGCCTCGCTCACGGCCACCGACACCGACTCGACGGCGGCCGCTGCGGGAGCGGCCTCGGCCGAGGTGGCGTTGGGGCGCATGGTGACGACGGCCGGGCCCCGGACGACCTGGCTGCGGGCCAGCCAGCGGCCGGCGAAGACCGACTGGGTGCCGACGACGGTGCCGCCCTCGTTGGCGACGGCGACTGCGTCGGGGAGGATGCCCGAGTTGAGCCGGACGGCCACGCGGGCAGCGATGTCCTTGCCCTCGGGGCCGCTGGTCAGCATGATCGCGACCGGGTTGGCTGTCTGGGCGAGTTGCACGACCGCCTCCGCCTTGGGCAGCGAGAGGTACTCGCCGACCTCGGGCGCGGACACGGCATACACCTTGGTGGCGCCGTATTCGCCGAGCTGCGCGACGACGGCGTCACTGGCCTCGCCGAAGACGACGGCGGCCGGCTCGCCGAGCGCGCGCGCGGCGGTGAGCAGCTCGAGGGTGGGTTTGCGAACGCCGGCTGAGGTGATCTCGGCGAGAACGAGGACTTCCGACACTGTTGAGTCTCCTTGTTTCGTATGCCGTGCAGGTCAGGGGGCGGCTGATCAGATGAAGCCGCGTTCGGCGAGGAAGCCGGCCAGCTGAGCGGCACCGGTGCCGTCGTCATTGACGACCGTGCCGGCGGTGCGCGCGGGGGTGGGGGAGACGTCGACGGTCTTGGTCGCGGCGGCGCCCCAACCGACCGAGCCGGCGTCGACGCCGAGGTCGCCGAGCGAGAGCGTCTCGATGGGCTTCTTCTTGGCGCCCATGATGGCCTTGAAGGCGGGGTAGCGGGCCTCGCCGGTCTGGTCGGTGACCGAGACGACCGCCGGCAGGGTGGCGGTGACCCGCTCGCTGGCGGCGTCGGTGTCGCGGCGGATCGTCACGGCGCCGCCGTCGACGGCGAGCTCACCGGCGAAGGTCGCCTGGTTGATGCCGAGCCGGTCGGCGACCATCGACGGGACGATCGACAGCTCGGCGTCCGTGGAGGCCATGCCGGCCAGCACGAGGTCGTAGCCGATCTTCTCGAGGGCCTTGGCCAGCACGAGCGAGGTGCCGAGGGCGTCGGAGCCGTGGATCGCGTCGTCGAGGACGTGCACGCCCTTGTCGCCGCCGATGGCCAGCGCCTTGCGCAAGCCCTCGGAGGCCTTGGCCGGGCCCATGGTCAGGAAGACGACCTCGGAGGCCACGCCTTTCTCGGCCAGCTGGGCGGCCTGCTCGACGGCATACTCGTCGAGCTCGGAGAGTCGGCCTTCGACCGCGCCGCGATCGACGCTGAAGTCGGAGGCGAACTTCCACGTGGCGGTGGGCTCGGGAACGTACTTGACCAGGACGACGATCTTCATGTGCGACAGACCTGCCTTACTTGGGTGCGGTAGGCGACGTTCGGTGACGAGCCTGCCAGAGTTGACGAAAACGGCAAGTGGGCCAATGGTCCCTTACCCGCTAGTAGGAATTTCGCGAGGTGGCGGGCACGCTCCAGAGGTCGGCGAGAGCGGTATTTGTCACGCTGGCGTGGGATGGGGTCAGTGCTGCGGAGGCTGGTGATATCGCTCGCGCAGCACCTCGTCGTCGACCTGGGCCTGAGCCTCGGCGATCGGTTCGACATCGACCGGCGGGACGTGTCCCGGCCCGGCCGCGCCGACGGCGATCGTCGGTCGGCCCTTCTCCCGGCTGCGCCGCTCGAGGTATGCCGCGAGGCTCGTCACGCTGTAGTTGACGAGGATGTAGATGACCGCGATGACCATGTAGGCGGGCACCGGGTTGCTGTAGGCCGAGCCGATCTGGTCGCTGGCGCGGAGCATCTCGAAGTAGGTGGCGGCGACGAAGCCGATGGCCGTGTCCTTGAGAACGACGACGAGCTGACCGACGAGCGCCGGGAGCATCGCCGTGATCGCCTGGGGGAGCAGGATGAGCCGCAGTGTCTGCGGATGGCTCAACCCCATGGCCAGGCCCGCCTCGGTCTGTCCCTTGGGCAGGCTGCCGACGCCCGAGCGGATGAGCTCGGCGACCACGGCGCCGTTGTAGAGGGTGAGCCCGGTGACGACGGCGACGAGCGGGGCCTGGCTGCCGAGCTTGAGGGTGAAGACCCCGAGCGTGTAGGTGAAGAGCATCATGACGAGCACCGGGACGGCCCGGAAGAGCTCGACGACGACGGTGCTCACCCAGCGGATCGCCGGGACCTGCGAGAGCCGGCCCATCCCGAAGACCAGCCCGAAGAGCGCGGCGAGCACCATGGAGATCGCCGCGGCCTTGAGGGTGTTGCCGAGCCCCGGGAGGATGTAGTTGACCCACACCGCCGAGGTGGTGAAGGGCTTCCACTTGGCGGCGGTGAAGTTGCCCTTGTCGGCGAAACGCATCCCCATCCACGCGAGCAGCGCGAGGGCGAGGACCACGCTGACGATGGCGACGATCCGATAGCGCGCCCGGGCCTTGGGGCCGGGGTGGTCGAAGAGGACCGAGCTCATCGCTTCACCGCCAGCTTGTCCGAGAGCCGGGTGGTGAGCAGGCCCACCGGCAGGGTGAGGATGACGAAGCCGATGGCGACGACGGCCACCATGGGGAAGAGCAGGTCGACCCGGTCGTCGATGACCTGCTTCATCACTCGCGAGATCTCGGCGACGCCGATGGCCGTGGCGATGGTCGTGTTCTTGGTCAGCGCGATGAGGGTGTTGCCGAGCGGGGTGATCGAGCCGCGGAAGGCCTGGGGGAGCAGCACCTCGCGCAGGCTCTGACCGAAGGTCAGCCCGATGGACCGAGCGGCCTCGGCCTGACCCGGGGGCACCGTGTTGACGCCCGAGCGCAGCGCCTCGCAGACGAAGGCGGCGTGATACCAGGACAGCCCGATGATCGCCCAGATGATGTTGTTGCGGGCGATGTCGTCGGTGAAGGACATCCCGAGATTGACGACGAAGCCGATATTGCAGAAGACGATGATGAGCGTCAGCGGCGTGTTGCGCACGACGTTGACATAGAAGGCGCCGAGCCGATTGAGGAAGGGCATCGGCGAGACCCGCATGACCGCCACGAGCGTGCCGAGCACCAAGGCCCCGACGGCGCTGCACAGCGTGAGCAGGATGGTCAGTCCGAACGCGCCGATGATGTTGTAGTGAGAGAACAGGTCGCCCATCACGGTCCTCCTCTCGGGCGGGCTGCGCGTGCGGTATGCCGTCCGCTGCGGTGAGCGGACGGCATACCTGCGCGCGGGTCAGGTCAGCTGCAGGGGGCGGGGGTCGGCGGGTTGCCGGCGCCTGGCTTGTAACCGGCCGGGCCGAAGTACTTGTCGACGGCCTTCTGCCACTCGCCGCTGGAGATGTACTTCTTGATCGCGTCGCTGACCTGGGTGCAGAAGGCGGTGTCGCCCTTCTTCAGCCCGACGCCGTAGTTCTCGGTCGAGAAGGTCTTGCCGACGACCTTGAGCAGACCCTTGTTGGCGTCCTGGGCGGCATACCCGGCGAGGATCGTGTCGTCGGTCGTCAGCGCGTCGACGTTCTTGGCCTTGAGCGCGTCGACGCACAGCGAATAGGTGCCGTATTCCTGCAGGTTGACGCCGGGGACCTTCTTCTGGAGGTTGGTCGCCGACGTCGAGCCGGTCACCGAGCAGAGCTTCTTGCCGGCGAGCGAGTCGGGGCCGGTGATCGACGTGTCGTCGGCGCGGACGAGCAGGTCCTGGCCGGCGATGAAGTAGGGACCGGCGAAGGAGACCTTCTCCTTGCGCGCGTCGGTGATCGAGTAGGTGCCGACGATGAACTTGACCTGGTCGGACTGGATGAGCGTCTCGCGCTGGGCCGAGATGGCCTCGGTGAACTCCGGCGTGCCGAGCTTGAGCTCGGAGGCGATGTAGCGCGCCAGATCGACGTCAAAGCCGGTGTAGTCCGAGCCCGACTTGAGGCCGAGGCCCGGCTGGTCGTATTTGATGCCGATCTTGACCGTCGACCCGCCGCTGGTGCTGTCCCCGCCACAGGCGGCGAGGCCGAGTGCGGCGGTGACCGCGACGGCCGCGACGGTCATGCGTGTGAACTTCATCAGATGGTTCCCTCCTGTGGTGGTGCCCGGGTCGGGTGTCTCCCGCGCGGGGTCGCGCCGTTAGTGGGTGAGGATCTTGGAGAGGAAGTCCTTGGCCCGGTTGGACCGGGGGTTGGTGAAGAAGGCGTCCGGGGTGGCGACCTCGACGATCTCGCCGTCGGCCATGAAGACCACCCGGTTGGCGGCCCGGCGGGCGAAGCCCATTTCGTGAGTGACGACGATCATCGTCATGCCGGAGCGGGCGAGCCCGGTCATGACGTCGAGGACCTCGTTGACCATCTCGGGGTCGAGCGCCGAGGTCGGCTCGTCGAAGAGCATGACCTTGGGCTCCATGGCCAGGCTGCGGGCGATGGCCACTCGCTGCTGCTGCCCGCCGGAGAGCTGCGCGGGGAACTTGCTCGCCTGGGCCTCGACGCCGACGCGCTGGAGCAGCTCCTTGGCCTTGGCCTCGGCCTCGGCCTTGCTCTTCTTGCGGACCTTCATCGGGCCGAGGGTGACGTTGTCGAGGATCGTCTTGTGGGCGAAGAGGTTGAAGGACTGAAAGACCATGCCGACGTCGGAGCGCAACTGCGCCAGCGCCTTGCCCTCCTCGGGGAGCGGCTGGCCGTCGACGGTGATCGAGCCGCTCTCGAAGGTCTCGAGCCGGTTGATGGTGCGGCACAGGGTCGACTTGCCCGAGCCGGAGGGTCCCAGGACGACGACGACCTCACCCTTGCCGACGGTGAGGTCGATGTCCTTGAGCACGTGCAGGTCGCCGAAGTGCTTGTTGACCCCCGAGATGACGACCATGGGCTCGCGGTCGGTCTGCGCGGCCAGCGGAGGCTCGTCGCCCTCGAGCGGCGCAGCGGCCGCGGACGGTGGAGTGCTCATGCCGAAACAACCTAGCTGGCGAGAAGCCCTTCGGCGCGGCGAGCGAGTGGGGAATTATCGGATCGATATCCGAATTCATTGACCGCTAAACCTTCGTGCTGCGGCGAGATCGCCTTGTCCGGATGTGTCGGATATGCGAATTCCCTTCGCCGGCATACGTATGCCGTGCCACCCCGAGGGGTGACACGGCATACGTCGAGCGGAATGCGGCGCGCCGCCGCGGCTGCTCAGTGCGCCGCCGCGGCTGCTCAGTGCGCCGCCGCGGC
>CAZLGB010000155.1:0-8266 GCA_964558825.1 uncultured Intrasporangiaceae bacterium | reverse complement strand
AGCAGCAACTCGGCCAGGCGCACCGCCTCGGCGCGCACGGCGGCGACGTCGCCCGAGGCACCCGCCCCTGACCGGACTGCCGACATGACTCCCACGATAGGGCCGCGCCCGCCCGGGCCGCGGAGTTGTCCCCAGACACCAGTCGCGAGCACCGGACCTGGCAGCCGGCGGCCGGCGGCCGCGTGCACCGGGCGGCGCACTGGCGGCCGTCGACACCCCTGGCCGAAGGTCCCTTGACACTCGCGTCATTAGGGCGGCCGTCTCACCCAGCGATACGCTCGGGAGAGGGCACAACGCCGTGTCCAGGTAATCGAGAGACCGGATTTCACACGATGACGACCTCGCTCGAGCAAGCTCGCGTCCACCTGCTGCAGACCGCAGCCGAGTTGGCCCAACGCGGGCCCACGAGCTCCACCGTCCCCGAGGGCTCGGTGGCCGCGCTGCTCGCCCGCTACTACCGGCACGTGACGACCGAGGACCTGTTGGTCCGTGAGCCCGAGGACCTGCTCGGGGCCGCGCTGGCCCATCGCGACCTCGCCCGCGAGCGTCCGATCGGCACGGCCAATGTCACGGTCGACAACCCCACGGTCGAGGCGCAGGGCTGGAGCAGCCCGCATACGGTCATCCAGATCGTCACCGACGACATGCCCTTCCTCGTCGACTCGGTGGCCATGGCGATCACCCGTCACGGGCGCGGGATCCACCTCATCGTCCACCCGCAGCTCGTCGTGCGCCGGGACGCGACCGGGCATCTGGAGGAGGTGCTCGACTCCGACAAGATCACCGGTGACTTCGGCGTGACCGCCGAGTCGTGGATGCACATCGAGGTCGACCGGGTGACCGACGCGGCCGAGTGCGCCGCGCTCGCCGAGGAGCTGCGCACCGTGCTGGCCAACGTCCGCGACGCCGTCGAGGACTGGCCCAAGATGCGCGAGCGCTGCGCGTCACTCGCGGGCGAGCTGCGCGAGGCCCCTCCGGTGGGGCTGCCCGAGACCGAGCTGGCCGAAGGCGTGCGCTTCCTCTCCTGGCTGGCCGACAACCACTTCACCTTCCTCGGCTACCGGCGCTACGTGCTGGGCACCGATGCCGACGAGACGATCCTCGAGCCGGTGTCCGGCACCGGGCTGGGCCTGCTGCGCTACGACAGCAGCGGCTCATCGGCCTTCGCCAGGCTGAGCGACCAGGCCCAGCTGCGCGCCCGGGACCACGAGCTGCTCATCATCACCAAGGCCAATTCCCGTGCGACAGTGCACCGTCCGGTCTACCTCGACTACGTCGGTGTCAAGACCTTCGACGAGCGCGGCGAGGTCACCGGCGAGCACCGCTTCCTCGGGCTCTTCGCCGCCGCGGCGTATGCCGGCTCGATCCGCTCGATCCCCATCGTCTCCGACCGGGCGCGCGCCGTCCTCGAGAAGGTCGGCTTCGCCAGCGACAGCCACTCCGGCAAGGACCTGCTGCAGGTCCTCGAGTCCTACCCGCGCGACGAGCTCTTCCAGACCGACTCCGACACCTTGGCCGAGATCGCCGAGTCGGTCGTGCACCTGCAGGAGCGCATTCGCACGAAGATCTTCCTGCGCAAGGACCGCTACGGCCGCTTCATGTCGGCCCTGGTCTTCCTGCCCCGCGACCGCTACAACACGGCGGTCCGGCTGCGCATGGAAGCGTTGCTGCGCAAGGCTTTCAAGGCCGACAGCGTCGACTACACCACACGTGTCTCCGAGTCTCCGCTGGCCCAGATCCACTTCGTCCTGCGGGTCCCCAAGGGCGAGCAGATCCCCGACGTCGATGCGGCCGCGCTCGAGCGCGAGATCGTCGAGGCGACCCGCACGTGGGACGAGGACCTGCTCGAGGCCGCGCGCTCCGAGCATGGCGAGGAAAACGGCGCCCGCTTCAGCGCGCTCTACGGCAAGGCCTTCCCCGAGGCCTACAAGGAGGACTTCTCGCCGCGGGTGGCGGTCGCCGACGTGCGCCGCATCGAGGCGCTCGACACTGACGACGCCGTCGAGATCAACATGTACGCCGCCCCCGGCGGCCCACGTGGTGAGCGCCGATTCAAGCTCTACCGGCGCGGCGCGCTGTCGCTGACCCGGGTGCTGCCGCTCTTCACCCACCTCGGCGTCGAGGTCATCGACGAGCGGCCCTATCAGCTGCGCCGGGCCGACGGCGTCACCGTGCATGTCTACGACTTCGGCCTGCGCGTCGCCGACCCCGAGATGTGGGGCGACGGCGCCGACCGCGAGCCGCGTCGGCGTCGTTTCCAGGACGCCTTCGCCGCCGAGTGGCGCGGCGCCGCCGAGGCCGACGGCTTCAATGCCCTTGTCCTGCAGGCAGATTTGGACTGGCGTCAGGTCCTTGTCCTGCGCGCGCTGGCCAAGTACCTCCGCCAGACCCAGGCGACCTTCTCGCAGGACTACGTCGAGTCCGCTCTCGTCACCAACGCCCACATCGCGCGCGACCTCGTCGAGCTCTTCGAGACGCGTTTCGACCCGCAGCGGTATGCCGGTGCGCCCGGCGCCGAGCGCGACGCGGCCGCGACGGCGATCGTCGAGCGGATCACCGACGCCCTCGTACAGGTCAAGAGCCTCGACCACGACCGCATCGTCCGCGCGCTGCTGGCGATCGTCCTGGCCGCGACGCGCACCAACCACTACCAGACCGACGCCGATGGCGCCCCCAAGTCGTATCTGTCGATCAAGCTCGACCCCAAGGCGCTGCCCGACCTGCCCGCGCCGCGGCCGATGTTCGAGATCTGGGTCTACAGCCCGCGGGTCGAGGGCGTGCACCTGCGCTTCGGCAAGGTCGCCCGAGGCGGCCTGCGCTGGAGCGACCGGCGCGAGGACTTCCGCACCGAGGTGCTCGGCCTGGTCAAGGCACAGATGGTCAAGAACGCCGTCATCGTCCCGACCGGCTCCAAGGGCTGCTTCTTCCCCAAGGCGCTGCCCGACCCAGCCACCGACCGCGACGCGTGGTTCGCCGAGGGCATCGCGGCATACCAGATCTTCATCTCCGGGCTGCTCGATGTCACCGACAACCGGATCGCCGGGCAGATCGTGCCGCCGCGCGATGTCGTGCGCCACGACGCCGACGACTCCTATCTCGTCGTTGCCGCCGACAAGGGCACCGCGAGCTTCTCGGACATCGCCAACGCCAAGGCGCAGTCCTATGGCTTCTGGCTCGACGACGCCTTCGCCTCGGGCGGCTCGGCCGGCTATGACCACAAGGGCATGGGCATCACCGCCCGTGGCGCGTGGGAGTCGGTCAAGCGGCACTTCCGCGAGATGGGCCACGACACCCAGACCACCGACTTCTCCTGCGTCGGCATCGGCGACATGTCCGGTGACGTTTTCGGCAACGGCATGCTGCTCAGCGAGCACATTCGCCTGATCGCGGCCTTCGACCACCGGCATATCTTCGTCGACCCGGCGCCCGACGCGGCCCGGTCCTTCGTCGAGCGCCAGCGGCTCTACGACCTGCCCCGCTCGTCGTGGGCCGACTACGACCGCAGCCTCATCAGCGCGGGCGGCGGGGTCTTCGAGCGGTCGGCCAAGTCGGTCAAGATCACTCCCGAGATGGCCGCGGCCCTCTCGATCGACGCCAAGGTCACCGCGATGACCCCGGCCGAGCTGATGAAGGCCATCCTGCTGGCCAAGGTCGACCTGCTGTGGAACGGCGGCATCGGCACCTACGTCAAGTCGACGACCGAGACCAACTCCGAGGTCGGCGACCGGGCCAACGACGCGATCCGGGTCAACGGCCGGCAGCTGCGCTGCAAGGTCGTCGGCGAGGGCGGCAACCTCGGCTTCACCCAGCTGGGCCGCATCGAGGCCGCGCAGAACGGCATACGCGTCAACACCGACGCCATCGACAACTCGGCCGGCGTCGACACGAGCGACCACGAGGTCAACATCAAGATCCTCCTCGGTGACCTCGTGCGCGACGGCGACATGACGATCAAGCAGCGCAACACGCTGCTCGCGTCGATGACCGACGAGGTCGCCCACCAGGTGCTGCGCGACAACTATGAGCAGAATGTCCTGCTCGGCAACGCCCGGGCCCAGGAGCTCGCGATGCTCCCGGTGCACCAGCGCTTCATCCACCACCTCGAGGCCAACGCCGATCTCGACCGGAGCATCGAATACCTGCCCGGTGACGCCGAGATCGTCGGCCGACAGGCCGACGGGCACGGGCTGACCTCACCGGAGTTCTCGGTGCTCGTCGCCTACTCCAAGCTCGACCTCAAGGCGGCGCTGCTGCCGACCTCGCTGCCGGACGACCCGTGGTTCGCCCGGACGCTCGCCGACTACTTCCCGAGCAAGCTGCGCGAGCAGTATGCCGATCAGTTCGATCGCCACCCCCTCAAGCGCGAGATCATCACCAACTCGGTGGTCAACTCGATGGTCAACCGGGGCGGCATCACCTTCGCGTTCCGCGCCAAGGAGGAGACCGGAGCCAACGCCGAGCAGATCGCCCGGGCCTTCGTCGTCTGCCGTGAGGTCTTTGACCTGGCGAGCTATGCGGCGGCCGTCGAGTCGCTCGACGCGACGGTGCCCGCCAAGACTCAGACGATCCTCTATTTGGAGTTCCGTCGGCTGCTCGACCGCGGTGCCCGCTGGTTGCTGACCAACCGGCCCGGCACGATCGACATCGCCGCCGAGATCGCCCGCTTCCAGGCACCCGTTGCCGAGCTCGCGCCGCTCGTCCCGTCGGTGCTGCAGGGCTCCGAGCGCCGGCGCCTGGACCGCCGGGCCCAGGAGCTCACCGGCATGGGCATCCCCGAGGGGCTGGCCCGCCAGGCCGCGTCGCTGCTCGACGTCTTCTCGATGTTCGACATCGTCGAGATCGCCGAGGCGACCGGGGTGCCGGCCGAGGACGTGCTGCGGGTCTACTACCACGCGTCGGAGCGCTTCGGCATCGACGACATGCTCTTCCGGGTGTCGCAGCTGCCGCGTGACGACCGCTGGGATGCGCTGGCTCGCGGGGCGCTGCGCGACGATCTGTATGCCGTGCTCGACGGGATCACCCGCAACGTCCTGGCGACCAGCTCGGGCACGGCCGACGCCAAGAGCCGCTTCAACCAGTGGGCCAAGGCCAACGCCGACGCCCTCGACCGGGCGCGCTCGGGCCTGCAGGCGATCCTGCGGCTGGAGTCGCCCAATGTCGCGGCGCTGTCGGTGGCCCTGCGGACCCTGCGCGCGTTCGTCCGCACGGCGGCTCCGACCGAGAGCTGAGCCGAAGCCGGCAGGGGTCGGGCGTGACAGGTCGCGCCCGACCCGACCGGTCTGACCGGGCCGCGCCACTACGCTCGTCGTCGTGCCGACGCTCGCCGAGCTGATCCAGGAGCACTCCGCGCTGCCACCGGCCGACGAGGAGTGGCTGCGGCTGCTCGTCTCGGACTGGCAGCTCATCTCCGACCTGTCCTTCGCCGACCTCGTCCTGTGGGTGCGCCAGTCACCGATCCAGTGGACGGCGGTCGCCCACATCCGCCCGACGACCGGGCAGACGGTCTACTTCCGCGACCAGGTGGGCCGACGGGCGAGCGCGAGCCGGTCGCGGCTGCTCGAGCAGGCCCATGTCGACCAGCGCATCGTCCGCGATCGCGACGCCGAGTGGAGCGACGACGCCCCGATCCGCGAGGAGACCATCCCCATCGTGCGGGCCGGCCGGGCGATCGCCGTGCTGAGCCGGCATACGAATCTGTCGATGATGCGCACCCCGAGCCGGCTGGAGCTCACCTATCTCGCGGCGGCCGACACCCTCTCGAGGATGATCGCCGCGGGGGAGTTCCCGCATCCGACGGCCCCGACGGGGCTGCGCCGGGGGGCGCCGCGTGTCGGTGACGGGGTGATCCGCCTCGACCTCGAGGGGGTCATCACCTACGCGAGCCCCAACTCGGTCTCGGCGCTGCACCGGCTCGGCTATGTCGGCGAGATCCTCGGCGCGTCGCTCGCCCAGCTGGTCACCTCGGTCCTGCGCGACACCGGCCCGGTCGACGAGGGGCTGCCGCTGGTGCTGACCGGCCGCCAGCCATGGCGCACCGAGGTGACCAACCAGGGCCAGGTCATCTCGATGCGGGCCATCCCGCTCACCGAGAGCGGCCAGCGCATCGGCGCCATCGTGCTGGCCCGCGACATCGGCGAGCTGCGCCGGCGCGAGCAGGAGCTGCTCACCAAGGACGCGACGATCCGCGAGATCCACCACCGGGTCAAGAACAACCTGCAGTCGGTGGCGGCGCTGTTGCGGCTGCAGGCCCGCCGTATGCCGGACGCTCAGGGCCGCGCCGCGCTGCAGGAGGCCGAGCGCCGGGTCGGGACGATCGCCCTCGTCCACGACACGCTCAGTCAGGGGCTGGATGAGACGGTGGACTTCGACGAGGTCGCCGACCGGGCCATGCGCGCGGTGATCGAGGTCTCCCGGATCGGTCACCCCATCGCGGCCAAGCGGCTGGGCAGCTTCGGCCGGGTGCGGGCCGAGGACGCCACCTCGCTCGCCATGGTGCTGAGCGAGTTGGTCCAGAATGCCGTCGAGCATGGGCTGGCCGAGCGCGGGGGCAGCGTGCGCGTCGAGGCCCGCCGCAAGGCCGGCGCGGACGGGGACGTCGACCGGCTCACCGTCACCGTCACCGACGACGGTGCGGGGTTGCCAGGTGGGCGGCTGCCGGTCGGCACCGGCCTGGGGACGCAGATCGTCCAGTCGCTCGTGCAGGATCTGCGCGGACGCATCACGTGGACTCCTGCCGCGGCAGGTGGCACGCGCGCGCGCTTTACCGCGACCTTGCGCCGGCTGCCCGGCTGAGGGTGCCGCTGGAGCTGGTCAGCCGAAGGGGGTCAACCCGCCCGGCGGGCCCGCGCATTGCGGCGTTTGAGCGCTCGGCGCTCGTCCTCGGAGAGCCCACCCCAGACGCCGGCGTCCTGGCCGGAGTCCAGCGCCCACTTGAGGCAGATGTCGACGACCTCGCACCGACGGCAGACAGCCTTGGCCTCCTCGATCTGCAGGATCGCCGGGCCGGTGTTCCCAATGGGGAAGAACAGCTCCGGGTCCTCGTCGAGGCAGGCAGCGCGGTCGCGCCAGTCCATGTGGATCGTGCTCCTTGCTCAGGGCGAGCGTCGGGGGTAAGACGTCAGGTCAGGTCAGTCGTGGTCTTGGGACCGGGTCGGCACGGATGGAAGGTACAACCGCACCCGGCGCACCCAGTGGATCCCCCCCAACTCACATCCGTCCCAAAGGCGCCCGCACCTTTGGGGAGGCCAGCTCGTTATTCTTGCCGATCTCGCCACACGCAGGCAACGGGAGATGCATCACTATTGTTCCCGAAGCACGTTGAACGGTCAATTGGGCACGCTGAGTGGTCGATGTCACACGTGTCCAGGCGTCAGTACTGCTCGCTCCCGCGGGCCGATACGGTCGCTCCGACGGCCAGGATGACGGCCACGGCGAGGGCGAGGGCGATGAGCCACTGACCGGATTGGCCCATGGCCCAGGCGACCGGGACGAGCAGCACGTGCCACACGACGGTGGGCGTGGCCGGCCAACTCGAGCGGCCCAGCCAGAGTCGGGCCAGGGCGCCGAGGCCGACGGCGAACAGCAGGATGACCACCGCCTCGGTCACCACCCGAGCCACCAGATCCGAGCTCGTGCTCCCGAGTTGCAGCAGATAGAAGACGCCGAACCCGGCCAGGGTCACGGCCTCCAGGGCGCACACGGCCGCGGCAACGAGCCGCGCCGTGCGACCGGTCGCGGGTGTCGCGGCGGGCAGTCGCCCAGCCGGGGACGGGTCTCGAGTGCTCACCACGGCAGCCTAACGGGACGCCGTCACCAGCCCGGACGCGGTCGCTCGTCCTGGACAGCGCACGCTCTGTTGCCGGGTCGGGGCCCGGTCGAGCCCGCCCCTCGGGCCGTGAGCCGTCTTCAGCGCGGCCGGCGCAGCACGTCGGCGATGCGCTTGGACGCCTCGGAGACGATCTCGATGATCTCGCGGCTCTGCTCGGCGGTGAGGCCCCGTCGGCGCCAGGCGTCGCGCGCTTGACGGCGCAGGTCGCCGACGGCCAGATCGAGGTCGACCCAGTCGGTCGCCCCCGACCAGGCACCCGACCAGCCGGGACCGGCATACCAGGAGTGCGGGCCGTCAGGACCGCCGGGACCGGGGTGGCCGTGCTGACCGGGGTGCTCGCCGCCCGGACCCGAGTCGCCCGGCCAGCCGGGCGATCCCGGCCACGGGGCATCGGGGTCGACGTCGCGCGGGTCGTCGGGCTCCTGCGCCATGCTCGGC
>CAZLGB010000154.1:0-8337 GCA_964558825.1 uncultured Intrasporangiaceae bacterium | reverse complement strand
CTTGGCAGGCTGGGGCCGGCTTTGCCGGCACGGCGCTGGCGGCGCTATTGCGCGACGACGGTTTTTTGGCCAGCCAGTCGGTGGCGGCTGACGGTTTGACCGCTTGGGCCAACCCGCTGGCGGCCCGGCCCGCGGTGCCCTGGCCGGGGGCCCGGGAGGGTGGCCAGGCCGGAGGTCGGCAGGTGCTGCCCCCGGGGGTGCCGCGGCATCCGGCAAGGGGGGCCGGATCGTGACCAATCCTGTTGTGCGCCAGGCGATGCCGGCGGAAACCTCGGCCGGGGCAGCCGCTGTTGCGGGCGCTGATCCTGAGCCCGGCACGCGGCCCCCGCGCACCCGCGGGGTCATCGCGCTGGTGCCCGAGCTGTGCACGTCCTGCCTCATCTGTGCCCGCGAGTGCCCCGACTGGTGCATCCACATCGACAGCCACACCGAGACGGTGCCCCCAGAGACGCCGCGCGGGCGACCCCGCACCCACAACGTCCTCGACCGATTCGCCATCGACTTCGGCAGCTGCCTCTATTGCGGGATCTGCATCGACGTCTGCCCCTTCGACGCGCTCCTCTGGGCCTCGGCGCAGGACTACGCCGCTGCCGACCCGGCCGGCCTGGTGCAGGAGCAGGACCGCCTCGCGAGCTGGGCACCGGCGCGGGGTGGCCCCTGCTCGCCAGTCTGACGAGCCGGTCCCTTCTCGACAGGGTGAAAGATCGTCGACTTTAGGTGTGGTCAACGAAATTTCGTGGCGCCCGGCAAAGGTCGTGGACCTTAGCCGCGGGTGCACGGCATACGACCGCGTCGGGGCCTCCTTGAGGGGCCTCGAGTCGAGACCCAGCGCCCGGGAACAACGGCCGATCCCTCACCCGTTGAGCCGACATGCACAAGCACTACAACGGCCTCAAGACGGCTGCACTCTTCGGCCTGATCTGGGCGCTGTTGCTCGGTCTGGGCGCCCTCGTCAGCGGCGGGCGCTACATCTGGGTCTTCGCCCTGCTCGGCGTCGGGATGACGTTCTACAGCTACTGGAACAGCGACAAGATCGCCATCCGCGCGATGCGCGCCTATCCCGTCTCGGAGGCCCAGGCGCCGGCGATGTATCGCATCGTTCGTGAGCTGTCGACCCGCGCCGGCAAGCCCATGCCGACCCTCTACGTCTCACCGACCGACGCGCCGAATGCCTTTGCGACAGGCCGCAATCCGGACCACGCGGCGGTCTGCTGCACCGAGGGGATCCTCCGTCTGCTCGACGAGCGTGAGCTGCGCGGGGTGCTCGGCCACGAGCTCATGCACGTCTACAACCGCGACATCCTCACCTCGTCGGTGGCCGCCGCGATCGCCGGGGTCGTCACCTCGGTGGCCCAGATGCTCATGTTCTTCGGCGGGGCCTTCGGTGGCGGCGGTGACGGGGAGAATCGCCCCAATCCCCTTGCCCTGCTTGCCATGGCGCTGCTCGCCCCGCTCGCCGCATCGGTCATCCAACTGGCCATCAGCCGCACCCGCGAATACGACGCCGACGAGGACGGCTCGACCCTGACCGGCGACCCTCTGGCGCTCGCCTCCGCGCTACGCAAGCTCGAGGCCGGCATCGCCCGCGCACCGCTCGCGCCGCAGCAGCAGGTCGTCAACGCGAGTCACCTGATGATCGCCAATCCCTTCCGCGCGCAGGACGTTTCGCGGCTCTTCTCCACGCACCCGCCGATGCACGAGCGGGTCGCCCGGCTCGAGGCGATGGCCCGCGGCGGTCGCTGAGCCGCCAAGGCGAGTGGCCCGGCATACCTCCGGTGAGGTATGCCGGGCCACTCGTGCGTCACTCGCTCAGCGCGCCTCGGGGTCGGGCTGGTGGATGCCGAAGACGTTGTTCTCGGTGTCGTGGAAGTAGCCCTGCCAGGCCATGCCCGGGAGGGCGTGCTTGGCCAGCGCGACCGTGCCGCCGGCTGCCTCGATGCGCGCGGCGGTGGCATCGAAGTCGTCGGTGCCGATGGTCAGCACGGCCCCGGCGATCGGACCGCCGACCGGCATATTGGCGCCCTGGCGGCGCATGATCGCCCCGTTGATGCCCGGCTCGCCCTCGGCGCCGGTGACGACCCCGAAGTAGGGCATGCCGGCATACTCGCTCCAGTCCTGGGTCTCCCACCCGAACACCTGCTGGTAGAAGGCGACGGCGCGAGGCACGTCCTCGGCGTGGATCTCGAAGTGAATGACGCGTGACATGTCAGCAAGCCTGCCACGCGAGTTAGCCTCTAGACGTGGTGGCGCTCTCCCGGTCCGCGACGTCGTCCGCTCCCACGCCTGGTCTGGTCGGTGCGGCCGCTCACGCGCGCGCCGTCGCGGCGCTGCGGGCGTCCTTCGCCGCGGTCCCCGAGGGTATGCCGGTGCGGCTCGCCAAGCGCACGACCAACCTCTTCCGTCCGCGCGTGCAGGTGGCGGCGCCGGGCCTGGACGTGTCGGGGCTGCGGGGGGTGCTCGCCGTCGATCCCGAGGCACGGTCGGCGACGGTGCAGGGGATGGCGACCTACGAGACGGTCGTCGATGCGACGCTCGCCCACGGGCTGATGCCGCTGGTCGTGCCGCAGCTCAAGACGATCACCGTCGGTGGAGCGGTCACGGGTCTGGGCATCGAGGCGAGCAGTTTCCGCCACGGGCTGCCGCACGAGTCGGTGCGCTCGATGGACATCCTCACCGGCACGGGCGAGATCGTCACCGCGAGTCCCGATGGGGCAGACGCGCAGCTCTACCGGGCGTTCCCCAACTCTTACGGCTCGCTGGGGTATGCCGTGTCCCTCACCATCGACCTGCAGCCAGTGGCGCCGTGGGTCCGGATGCGGCACATCGGCTTTCACGACATGTCGGCTGTCGTGGCAGCGATCGAGCGGATCGTTGCCGAGGGCGAGTGGGAGGGCCGGGCTGTCGACTTCGTCGACGGCGTGGTCTTCGGTGCGAGCACGGCATACCTCACCGTGGGGGAGTGGGCGCACGAGCTCGAGCCGGGTGAGGCCGCGAGCGACTACACGGGCGGCGAGGTCTTCTATCGCTCGATCCCCGCGCGAGCCACCGACGTGCTGACGGTGCGCGACTATCTGTGGCGGTGGGACACCGACTGGTTCTGGTGCTCGCGGGCCTTCGGCGTGCAGCACCCGGTGGTGCGACGGCTCTGGCCCGACCGGCTCAAGCGCAGCGACGTCTATATGCGCCTCATCGGCCTGGAGAATCGCTGGCATCCGGCTGCTCGGATCGATCGGCTGCGCGGTCGGGCGGCGCGTGAGCGGGTCGTGCAGGATGTCGAGATCCCGCTCCAGCGCACGGCGGACTTCCTCGACTGGTTCCTGCGCGAGGTGCCGATCGAGCCGATCTGGTTGTGCCCCATCAGACTTCGCGAGCCGGCGCTCGTCGCGACGGCGCCAGGGGAGGCGACCTGGCCGCTCTATCCGATGCGGCCGGGCGAGGTCTATGTCAACGTCGGCTTCTGGTCGACGGTGGCGATCGAGCCGGGTCGGGTGGACGGTGATGTCAACCGGGCCATCGAGGCGATGGTCGAGCAGGTGGGTGGCCACAAGTCGCTCTATTCGGATGCCTACTACTCGCGAGACGAATTCGCGGCTCGCTACGGCGGGTCGGCATACTCGGCGGCGAAGGCGCGCTATGACCCTCAGGGGCGCTTCGCCGATCTTTACGACAAGGCAATCGGGCGACGTTAGAAGGACTTTCGGACTGCGGAAGGGAAGGAGGTCGACCCCATGACGATGACTGTGGGGCAGGCATTCGAGGCGCTCTTCGACAACACGGGATGCCGGATCACGGCATACGACGGCTCAGCGACGGGGCCGGCCGACGGGCTCGGCGTGCACGTGGCGAGCGAACGCGGGCTCAACCACTTGCTCACCGCGCCCGGGTCACTGGGGATGGCGCGGGCCTATCTCAGCGATGAGCTCGTCTTCGAGGGGATCGACGAGGGCAACCCCTATGAGGTGTTGCGCACGCTCGAGGACTCGCTGCGGCCGCGCTTGCCGGATTGGCGTCGCGTGCCCGAGCTGGCTCGCTTCGCCGTGTCGCAGCCCTGGCGACTGCCGGCGCTGCCTGCGGAGGAAACCCCCTCTCGGGTGCGGAGATTGGCCTCCGGGCTCGCGCACGGTCGCCGCCGTGATGCCGCGGCGATCGCCCATCACTATGACGTCTCCAACCGCTTCTACGAGCTCGTGCTGGGGCCGTCGATGGCCTACACCTGCGCGGCATACCCCTCGGCGGAGGCGACCCTCGAGGCGGCCCAGGAGGCGAAGTTCGACCTCGTCTGTCGCAAGCTCGGGCTCGAGCCGGGCATGCGATTGCTCGATGTCGGCTGCGGCTGGGGCGGGATGGTCGCGCATGCGGTGCGCCACTACGGCGTCACCGCCCTCGGGGTCACGCTCTCGCGCGAGCAGGCGACCTATGCCGCCCAGCGCATGGAGCGTGCAGGCCTCGGCGACCGGGCGACCATCCGTCACCAGGACTATCGCGATGTCAACGAGGACGACTTCGACGCGGTGAGCTCCATCGGGCTGACCGAGCACATCGGACCGCGCAACTACCCGGCCTATTTCACCTTCCTGCGATCGCGGCTGCGCGAGGGCGGGCGCCTGCTCAACCACTGCATCACCCGCCCCGACAACGGACACCAGGCCATCCCCGAGCGCGGCTTCATCAACCGCTACGTCTTCCCGGACGGTGGGTTGACGGGATCGGGCGACATCGTCCGTGCTGCCGAGGACGCGGGGCTCGAGGTGCGCCACCACGAGAACCTCCGCGAGCACTACGCCCTCACGTGTGGCGACTGGTGCTCCAACCTCTCGAAGAACTGGGACGACTGCGTCGCCGAGGCCGGCCGCGGCACCTCGCGGGTGTGGGGTCTCTATCTCGCAGGATCGCGATTGTCCTTCGAGCGCAACCGGATTCAGCTGCACCAGGTGCTGTTTGCCAACACGGGTCAGGGGGGCCGCTCGGGCTTCGGGCTGCCGACGCTCTTTCCCGAGTCGGCGCCGCGCGTGCGCTGACACTCCGCCCCCAGAGCCGGGTCGAGGTATTCCGCTACCACCACGCGGTAGCTGAATACCTCGACCCGATGGGGATGGCTGCGCTGAGGTGCGGCGCTGAGGTGCGGGGTGGGGCGAGAGCGGGGGTCAGCGCGAGGGTCAGCCCAGCGCCGCGAGGAAGGCCAGCACCCGCTGGAGCACCAGACCGGCGGCCGCCTCGTCCGAGGCCGAGCGCTCGCGGCTGGAGTCGGTGAACAGATGGTTGTCGCCGGGATAGGTGAACAACTGGGCCAGTGGGGTCGACGCGACCAGCTCGCGCGCTGCGTCGAGATCACCGCCGTCCGCGAACCACGGGTCGGCGTCCATCCCGTGCACCTGGACCGGCACGGCGGTGGGCCACGCGCCACCGAATTCCGCTGGGGGGACACACGATTCGAGCAGCACCGCCGCGCGCGCACCGGCCCGAGTCTGGGCGAGGCATTGCGCAGGCATGACGCCGAGGCTGATGCCGGCATACACGAGACCGGACGGCAGCCCGTCGGCCGCCGCGACCCCGCGCTGGAGGATCGTGTCGAAGCCGATGCTCCGCGCGTGGTCGACGCCCTCCTCGATCGACGCGAAGGTCGCGCCGTCGTAGAGGTCGGGAGAGTGCACGACGTGCCCGGCCTCGCGCAGCCGGTCGGCGAGCGCGAGCACTCCGGGGGTGAGCCCGCACGCGTGGTGGAAGAGCAGGATCTCGGCCATGTGTCGAGCGTATGCCGCGTCGCGGACGATCGACGTCCGCTTTGGCTGTCGCGGCTCGGAAGGCTTCAGTGCTCCCGCCGCCGCGCGCGATAGGCCGCGACGTTGGCGCGATTACCGCACGTGCCGTCGCAGAAGCGGCGGGACCTGTTCTTGGACAGGTCGACGTAGAGGTCGTCGCAGTCAGGGGCATCGCAGATGCGCAGCCGGGAGGTCTCACCGGCGCGCACGACGTCGGCGAGGGCCATCGCCGACTCGAGGATGACGCGCTGCGGCAACGGCGCGTCGGCGGCCGTGAGGTGCAGGTGCCAGCCGATACCGTCATGGTCGACGAGTTGGGGCACTGCCCTGGCCTGGGCGAGCAATTCGTTGACGGCAGAGGCGAGCTCGTCGGCGGGCAACCGCCATAGGGCGGCGAGCTGGGGGCGCAGCGCCTTGATCTGTTCGAGCTCCTCGCGATCGCCCGCGATGGCGCCGGTCCAGCGCCAGCCGGCGAGGAACTGCGCGAGGTCGGCTTCGGTCATGAGTTGGTCAGGCGCGGTGTCGCCGATCGCCGGGTCGCCGGGCAGCGTGTTGACCAGGGCGGCGATATGCCGCAGATTGAACTCCGTGTCATGGGCAAACACCCAGTTGACTCCTGACCTCACTCGACCCTATGGTGTCAGGAGCATAACCCAAATTGCCCATGACAAGGAGCTCTCCCGTGACGACCGTGCAGCGCGCCGAGCCCGGTGCCGCGACCCAGAGCGCGGGCAGCCACGCTGGCGTCGCCCTGCCGCGGCGGCACCCGCGCGGGGGCATGGTGGCGACGCTCTGCGCATCCGCGGCCTTCGCCAGCTCCGGACCCTTTGCCAAGTCCCTGCTCGTCGCCGGGTGGTCGCCGGGGTCGATCGTTATGGCGCGAGTCGGCTTGGCGGGCTTGGTCCTGCTCATCCCCGGCCTGTATGCCGTGCGCGCGCGTCTCGGGGTGGTTCGGCGCAACCTCGGGCAGATCCTCACCTTCGGGCTCGTGGCAGTGGCCGGGTGCCAGGTCGCGTATTTCTCTGCGGTGCAACGAGTCCCGGTCGGGGTGGCATTGCTGCTCGAATATCTCGGGATCGTGCTGGTCGTCCTGTGGGCGTGGGTGCGCTCACGCCGGGCGCCCTCCACGGCGACCCTCATGGGAGTCGGGCTGGCCCTCGCCGGGCTCGTCTTCGTCCTCGACCTGCCTGCCGGCGCGGCCAAAGGTGGAGGGCTTGACCCGGTCGGCGTGGCATGGGGTCTGGTCGCGGCCATCGGTCTGGCGACCTTCTATGTCCTTGCGGCACACGGCGATCCGCAGCTGCCTCCGGTCACTCTGGCCGCCTTCGGCATGCTCGTCGGCGCGCTCGCCCTCGGGCTGCTCGGGGTCGTGGGCGTGCTCCCCGTGTCGGTCGCGACCCAGCCGGTCGTCTTCCGAGGGGCGGCCCTGCCCTGGTGGCTCGCCATCGCCGAGGTGGCGCTGGTCGCGGCGGCGGCGGCATACACCCTCGGGGCCATCGGCGCGCGCCGGCTCGGCGCGACGCTCTCGTCCTTCGTCGGGCTGGCCGAGGTCGTCTTCGCTGCCGTCTTTGCCTGGTTGCTGCTCGGCGAGGCCCCCACACCCGTGCAGGCGCTCGGTGGCGCACTCATGCTCGGCGGGGTGGCTGCTGTCCGGCTCGGCGAGCTGCGCCGCGGCTGAGGCTCGCCCGCCGACGCCCGCTCCTGACCCCCGCCCGGGCGTATGCCGTCCATCGCCCGCGGCGGCGGGCACGCGGCATTCGCGCGCGGAGGCTAACGGCGGCGTAGCCACCACGTCATCGGTCCGCCCGGCACCTCGACGGCACTCTGCGTGGTGAAGCCGCGCCGTGCGTAGAACTCCTTGTTGGCCAAGGTCGAGGTCTCCAGCCAGCAGTCCCAGCCGTCGTCGGCGGCGGCCGCGACGCCCCTGGCGAGCAGCGCGGAGGCGAGCCCGCGACCCTGGGCGTCCGGGTGGGTGGCGAGTACCCCGAGATACCAGATCGGACGCGGCGGGGCGACGGCCTCGAGGGCGTGTTCGTAGGCCGTGATGCGACGCCCTGCCTGCTCGCCCACCTCGGCCCGGAAGTCTGCCCAGCGTGCGGCGTTGGCGTCGTCGGGATCGGCCGGTCCGGGGATGCGGTCCCACATGGCGACGGCCTGGCCGTCGTCGGCGATCCAGGCGGTGCCTCGCTCGACGCGTGGGAGGAGCAGCACCTTGGCGAAGGCCTGCATGCCGGCAGTGTTGCCTGAGCCGAGCATGAACGACCAGGCCGGGTCGGCGGCGAACGCCGCCGCGACGGTGGCGCAGATCGCGTCGACGTCCGTCGACGTCGCGGGGCGGAGCTCAGGCATGGCTGGACGCTAGCAAGGCGCAGCGTCAGCCCGTATGCCGTCAGCCCGGGCGCAGCGTCAGCCCGTATGCCGTCAGCGACCGCGGCGGCTGCCGACCCGCGTGCCGGCCGAGAAGGACGCGGCGCTGCGCGAGGGTCCGCTGCGAGGGTGGTCGGTCGGCCGTCCGGCCCGACGACTCGAGGTCGCGCGAGGCGAGCTGCCTTGGCTGGTGCGCTGCGCCTGCTGGGTG
>CAZLGB010000153.1:0-8466 GCA_964558825.1 uncultured Intrasporangiaceae bacterium | reverse complement strand
GGACTTCTGACGAAGCCGGCGCAGCGGAGCAAGCTGGCGAGGAGGAAGTCCAGAAAGCGCGGGACTTCTGACGAAGTCCGTCGACGGTCTGCCGTAGTCGCGGCGTGACATCCTGCGGGGCGGTTCCGGGTATGCCGGGGCCGCCCCGCAGTCGTCTGCCGGTCACCTGCTGCTGGCCCAGGGTTCGTGAGAAATCCGCCGCGGGGCCTGCGGGCAGACGTATCGTCGAAGCATGCGAGCTCTGCTCGTGGGGCTGTTCCCGTCCTGGTGGCGGCGCCGGCACGGCCCGGCATACCGCGCCATGCTCGATAGCGCGCCGCTGACGCTCCCGATCCTCATCGGGGTTGTGCGGGCGGCGGGGCGCGCGTGGGTCGACCCGCGGCAGGGGCGGCTGACCATGCGAGTGGCGGTCGAGCTCACCGTGCTGACGCTGGCGGCGATGATCTGCTTCCTCGCCGGGTGGACCTCGCTCTACAAGCAGACCGGGACCGACGTGGATTGGCGCCTCGTGCAGGCGGCCGCCATGGCGTATGCCGTGACCGGCGCGGTGCTCGTCGCGCGCGGGCACCGCTTCGTCGGCCGGGTGACCCTGGTCCTCGCGGCGACGGCCTTCGTCTGGCAGATGTCGATCGGGGTGCCGGGCTGGCGGTCGAGCATGGGGCCCCTGCAGGTCTGCATCATCTGGTTCATGGCGCTGTCGTGCTGGTGTGCGTGGTGGGCGGCATACGGTGTGCACGACCCGCGGCGGCGACCGCGGCAGGCGGGGTGAAGGGGCTCAGCCCGCGGTCTTGCCCTTGCGGCTCTCTTTGGTGGCGAGCTCCTCGGGCGTGGCCGCGCGGTCGACGTACTCCTGCCCGGTGACCTCGCGGATGCGGGCCATGAGGGCATCGGTGGCCTCGCGCCAGGCTGCCGGGTCGTGCTCGCGGCCCGACCAGGGGCTGGTGTCGAAAGCCGGCAAGTAGGTGATGTGGGCGCGCGTGCGGCCGCGCCCCCACTTCCACCACGGGCCGATTGTCCGCGCCCCCGTGACCGCCACGGGGATGATCGGCACGCCGAGCGGCAGGGCCACGCGCATGCACCCGGTGCGGCCCTGATACATCCGCCCGTCCGGTGACCGCGTGCCCTCGGGGAAGACTCCCCACACCCCGCCTGCCTGAAGGATCTTGGTGGCGGTCTCGAGCGCCGGCCGGGCCGTCGTCGCCGATTCGGGCTCGATGGGGACCTGGCCGATGGCGGTGAGGAACCAGGCCCGCACTCGTCCGACGACGCCGCGCGAGCGGTAGTACTTGCCCTTGGCGACGAAGATGACCCGACGTGGCACCCCCAGTGGCACCAGCCCCGCCTCGACCATCGACGTGTGGTTGGCAGCGAGGACGAAGGCCCCGGTGCGCGGCAGGTTCTCCCGCCCCCGCCACCGCGGCGGGAAGACGAGCAGCACAAACGGCCCGACGACCGTGAACTTGAAGAACCAGTACCACACGAGCGGCGATGCTAGCGGGATGCGTCGTGAAGGGCGGCCCGCGCCCGACGTTGTGCCGCCGCCGGCACGCCTCCGCCGTGCTCAGTGCGCGAAGAGGCCGCGCACCGAGTCCTCGGTCTGCTGGTAGCTCGCTCCGGCCCGCGAGGTCAGCGCGCCGATGCGCACGAGGTCCTCGCGCAGGCGCAGCTGCAGCGCCCGCCAATCGGCCATGAGCGCCTGCCACTCGGTGGCGGCTGTGCCGGTCCAGGCCGACTGCAGGCTCTGCATCTTGGCGGCCATGGCCGTCACGGAGGTCTCGATGTCGCCGGCGATGCGGCTGATGTCACCCGCGGTCGTCTGGATCCGCTCGGTGTCGACGGTGAAGGCCATGGCCCGCTCCTTTGCTCGGTGCCCCCGTCCCCCTGTGGGACCAGGCAGCGTCACGCTACGTCGCGCCGGCGGACCGGCCCGAGAGTTATCCACAGGCTTGCTCGCGCGGCATACGTCCAGGGCGGTCTAGCGTGGGCCGCGATGATCCTCATTGACATCCCGATCTGGGCAGCGCACGGGACGGTCTTCGCTCACCTCGTGAGCGACGAGTCGTATGCCGAGTTGCACGCCTTCGCCGCGCGCGTCGGGCTGCCGCGCGGGGCCTTCGACGGCGACCACTACGACGTCCCCGAGCGGAGGTATGCCGGGTGCGTCGCGGCGGGTGCCGCGGCCGTCAGCGGTGTCGAGCTCGCCCGCAGAGTCAACGCAAGCGGCCTGCGGCTGCGTAAACGCAAGGGCGACAAAGGGATCCGCCGTTGGATCGGCGTCGGGATCGGAGGTGGCACGCACGCGGACATCGACCTCGTGGCGTCCGACCGGCCGATCTCCGACGCGACGACCGGCGCCGCAGCGGTCATCGTCCGTGACCGCAACGGGAGCTTCCTCATCGTCCACTCGACCCGCCGGGGCAGCTGGGACTGCCCCGGGGGACGGCGTGAGCCGGGCGAGACCGTGCTCGACTGCGCGCGGCGCGAGCTGGCCGAGGAGACGGGCCTGCAGGTGGCCGTCGAAGCGCTGATCCCTTGCGGCTATGAGCGATTGACCGTCGACGACCCGCAGCACTGGGCGGCTGCGCGCCCGCTCGTGCAGGTCACATCGCTCGAGCTGAGTGACGCCCGCCCGGCGGTGACGGCGGGCGACGATGTCGACGCGGCGCGGTGGGTGTCGCGCGACGAGTTCCGCGAGCTCTGCCGTGAGCAGTTCTGGTGGCCGCTCGCCGCCTACCTCTACGAGCTCGGCGACTGACCGGCGGCAAAGACCGCCTCGAGCTCGCGCCAGTGCCGGGCATCGGCCTCGGGTGAGTATGCCGGCAGGTCGGCCATCGTAAAGCCATGTGCCGCACCGGCATACAGGTCGGCGGTGAGGTGGCAGCCAGCCGCCGCGGCTGCCTCGGCGAAGATCTGCTGGGCCTCGGCCGGCATCGATGCGTCGGCATCGGCATATCCGAAATGCAGCCGCGCGCGGACTGTCGCCAAGCGCAGATGCGGGCTGTCGGCACCGGGCGTGACCAAGCCCCCCGGATGGAATCCGGCCACCACGGCGACCCGATCGGGCTCGGCTGCGGCCAGCGCGACCCCCAGCCGCCCTCCCATGCAATAGCCGACGATGCGGGTCGGATCGTCGGTGACCGGAGTGCGGGCGTCGAGTGCATCGAGATAGGCCGGTCCGTCCGACGCCCAGCGCTCGCCGGTGAGGCTGCCCATGAGCGGCCCCATCACCGCCATCCGCTCGTCGCGCCGGTCGGCGGCGAGCAGCTCGACGGGCATGAGCGGCTGTCGCCCAGCGCGCCAGAAGGTGTTGGGGGCGAGCACGGCATACCCCCAATTGGCCACGCGCGCAGCCATTGTCGCGATCTGGGGGCGCAGTCCGACGGCGTCCATGATCAGCAGCACGCCGGGCAGCGGTGACAGGTCGTCGCCGTCGGGGCGGGCGAGGAGAGCGTCGCACGTGCCCCCGTCGGGCATGGGCAGGTCGACCGCGGTCACCGTCATGTGAGGAGCCCTTCTCGCTCGAGGAAGGTGCGGATCGTCGCGCGAGGCCGGCTGCGATCCTCCGGCCCGTGCGTGAAAGCCGCTGTCTCGTAATCGATCTCAGTCAGCCGGACCGCCGTCTGCTGGGTCAGCTGAAACTCGCTGCAGAACATCTTCGGTGGCCACCGCAGCCCGAAGGCATTGACGAGCGAGTCGCCAGTGACCAGCGTGCCGGTGGGCTCGTGCAGATAGGCCGCGTGTCCCGGTGTGTGCCCCGGCGTGTGGATGACCCGCAACCCGCCGGCGATGGGCAACAGCTGGCCGTCGTGCACTTCTTCGGCGACCGGGACCGCCGTGAACCGCTGCACGCTCAGGCGGCTCAGCAGCCGACCGATCGCGAAGGACGGGTCACGGGGCGGGTTGGTGCCGCTACGCACGTATGCCGCGTCGTCGGCGTGGACGGTGACCTCCCGACCCGTTGCGGCGGCAACGGCCGCGGCGCCGCCGGCGTGGTCGTAGTGCGCGTGCGTCAGCAGCAGTCGGGTGACGTCGGAGGGTCCCGAGCCAATCGCCTTGACAGCAGCCAGGATTCGCGGCGCCGATCGCGCCAGGCCCATGTCCAGCACAGTCACCTGGCCGTCGTCATCGCGCAGGAGGAAGCCGTTGATCCAGTCGCCGGCCAGGGGCACTCGCCACAGCCCGGGAGCGAGCGGGACGACCGCGGGACGGGCCATGTCAGGCCGGGTCCAGCGCGGGAGCGGCCAGCCGGTCGAGCTCGCGGTCGAGGTTGTTGCGGGCCTGCGGCTCCCACTCAGAGCGTGCGTAGTCGGTGCGATAGACGTGCTCGCGGTCGGCCAGACCGCGCAGGATCTGGGCGCGGCCGAGGCGATATGCGGCGTCGGGGATCGCGGCATACTCCTCGCGGATCAGCGCGCAATAGGCGTCGAAGCGCTCGTGATCGGCGCTGAGGATCCACAGGTCGGCGTCGTGGAAGGCCGCCTCGAGCGGATCATCGCGGCCGTCGCCCGCGTCGTGTCCGGCGGTCATGAGCACCAGCCTTTCGATGTCATCGCCGTCGGCACCGGCGACGTCCAGATCGCGGAGTATGCCGTGCGCCAGCTGGGCGCTGTCGGCCTCGTTGGCCCCCGCGCCTGCCGTGGGGTCGTAGATCGCGTCGTGGAACCATCCGGCGAGCCGTCCGACGGTCGCTTGGCGAGTGCCGACCTGCTGGGCGTCCTCGAGCTCCTCCAGGGCCCAGAAGATCTCCACGAGGTGGTGGGTGTCGTGATAGCGGCGGTGCGGCTCCCGCCAGCGGGTGAGCAGGTCCGCCCCGGCAGCCTGGACGGCGTCCGGGAAGGCGTCAGGCGCGATGGCCAGCAGATCCTGGGTCCACCACTGGATGAGCGCGGGCATGGGGTCAGTGTCGCAGAGGGTGGCCAGGCGGATGCGGCGCTCAGGCCAGCGGCGCGGGAAGAGGGTGCGCGTGGACGACCTGCAGGCCCGAGACGGCTCGGGTCAGCACGACGTAGAGGCGGCGCAGGCCGGTGCGCTCGTCGGGCTCGGCGGCGGCGATGGCCGCAGGCTCGACGACGACGACCCGGTCGAACTCCAGACCCTTGGCGACGGTCGCCGGGACGAGGTCGACCTGATGGTCGACATCGCCATGATCGGCGCCGAGCACGCCATGATCGATCCCGGCAGCGCTGAGGGCGGCCGACAGGCGTGACACGTCGGCGTCGGGGGCGATGACCCCGACCGAGCCAGGCTCGCTCGCGGCCACGCGCGTCGCCTCGATGACAGATGACACGAGATCGCCTGCAGCGCAACGGCTGACGGTGAGCCGACCCCGGTTGTCACGGACCGACTGGGGCACCCCGAGTCCGGGCGCCATGTGTGGCAGCAGGCGCGCGGCATACTCGATCACCGCGGCCGGCACCCGGAAACCGCGGTCGAGGACGGTCAGCTCGGCGTCCGGCTTGCCGAGGTGGGCGAGGCTCTCCGCCCAGCTCGCGGCGGCCCATGGCGTCGTGCCCTGGGCGAGGTCGCCGAGGACGGTCGCCGACCCGGTCGAGCAGCGGCGACCGACCGCGCGCAGCTGCATGGGGGAGAGGTCCTGCGCCTCGTCGAGGATCACGTGCCCGAGGCTGGGGGTGCGCTCGATGAGATCGGTCAACTCGTCGAGCAAGACCGTGTCGGCGGGCGACCACCGCGTCGCCCCACGCGTGCGGGCTGGCTTGTCCCACAGGAGGATTCGCTGCTCGTCCTCCGAGAGCACGTGATCGGCGTGGCCGGCGAGCACGCTGGGGTCCGACAAGAGCGAGTGCAGCACGGTCCGCGCCTCGAGGGGCGGCCACAGCGACGCGGCATACGCCCGCACGGCGGCCGAGCGCGCGACGGCGTCCTGCACCTGGTCGTCGGGGGAGTCGCCGGCGCGCTCCATCGCGAGTAGGACGAGGTGAGCCAGCCGCTGCGGGAGCATCGCGCGGGCCGCCCCGTAACGCACCCCGCGCGTGCGCAGCTCGTCGAGCACCTCCTGCACGAGGTATGCCGGGATGCGCCACTTGCGAGCACCGCGCGGCACGATCAACGGCTCGGTCGCGGGGCGCACGTGACTCCACACGGCGCGATGCAGGACCTCGGCCAGGCGCGCGTCGCCCTTGAGCAGAGCGCGGTCCGTCGGGTCGGTGCCGCGCACCGGCCAGGCGTCGGTGGCCACCAACGCGGCGGCGGTCGTGTGCCGGACGTCGACCTCGCCGAGAGCGGGGAGCACCGCGCCGATGTGCTCGAGGAAGGCCGCATTGGGCCCGACGACGAGCACGCCGGTGCGCAGCAGGCGGTCGCGGTGGGCGTAGAGCAACCACGCGGCTCGGTGCAGTCCGACGGCGGTCTTGCCCGTGCCGGGAGCTCCCTGGACGCAGATCGAGGTCATCGCGTCGGAGCGGACGATGCCGTCCTGCTCGGGCTGGATGGTGGCGACGATGTCACGCATCGGTCCGACGCGAGGACGCTCGATCTCCTGCTCGAGGATCGCGCTGCGGCGGTCGCTCTCGGTCCGGTCCTGCAGGTGCTCGTCCTCGTATGCCGTGAGCCGCCCCTTGTCGACGCCGAAGCGTCGCCGGAGGGTGACCCCGAGGGGATCGGTGCGCGTGGCTCGATAGAAGGCGGTGGACAGCTCGGCGCGCCAGTCGATGACGAGGGGGTCGCCGGCCTCGTCGTTGACGTGCCGACGTCCGACGTGCCAGCTCCCGTGACCCTCGATGTCGTGATCGAGGTCGAGCCGGCCGAAGAAGAGCGTCGAGGTGGGATCGTCGGCGAGAGTGGCGACCCGAGCGTGCAGGGTCAGCGCGAGGAACTCGGTCGACACTCTGTCGCCACCGACGGCACTGTCGCGCAGGGCCTCGGTCTTGGCGCGCATACGGGCCAGCTCCGCCCGCGAGCGATCGAGGTGCGCCTGCTCGCGGGCCAGCTCGGCGTGCTGGGGGTCACCGCCGCTGGGCCGACGAGTCGAGGTGGGATGGGGCGGGTGGGCGGTTTCGGACATGGCGACGGGCCTCCACGCAGCGGGACGCAGGGAGTGGTCGTGGTTGGACGGGGGAAGGACCTTGTCTACCCCACGCATCTCGTCCGGTCAACTGCACCCGAGGTGACTCCTGCTCCCCCCGGGGGCGCCCCTTGCGGGTGGTGACGGAGCGCATGACGGAGTGGGAGGTGTGGTGATCACCCCACCCCCCACTCCGTCACGGACGTCGTCAACCCCGCGGCTCCGCCGGGGCGAGGCGCCCGCCGCGGGTCAGCCGCCGGCGGAGGCCGGCCGCGCGGTGAGGGTGACCTTGAGCTCGGAGGCGGACGTCCCGCGGACGATGCTCAGCGTCACGCTGTCGCCGACCTTCTGCTCGCGGATGGCTGCGACCAGGGCGAGGGAGCTGTCGACGCGCTTGCCGTCGATGGCGGTGATGACATCGCCGACCTGCAGCCCGGCCGCCTCGGCGGGCGTGCCGCTGGCCACCGACTTGACGACGGCAGCGGCCCGCTGAGCGCCACCATCGGCCACGGTGGTGTCGGCCGAGGAGATCCCCAGATAGGCGTGCGCAGCCGTGCCCGTCGAGATGAGCTGCTCGGCGATCGAGCGCGCCTCGTTGACCGGGATGGCGAAGCCGATCCCGATGTTGCCCGACTGGCTCTCCGTGCCGGTCCCCAGCGACGCGATGGACGAGTTGATGCCGACCAGCTGCCCCGCGGCGGTCACCAGCGCCCCGCCCGAGTTGCCGGGGTTGATCGCCGCCGACGTCTGGATGGCATTGGTCACGACGACGTCCGAGCTCGACGTGCGGCTCTGACTCTGGCCGCCCGTCGACACCGGACGGTCGAGCGCGCTGACGATGCCGGTCGTCACCGTGCCGGCCAGCCCGAGCGGGTTGCCGACGGCCATGACCGGGTCGCCGACGGCCAGCTTGTCGGAGTCGCCGAAGCTGATCGGCGTGAGGTCGGTCGGCGCGCCCTTGAGGGCGAGCACGGCCAGGTCGGTCGACGGATCGGTGCCCACGATGCTCGCGTCGTAGGTCCGGCCGTCAGCGAGCGTGACGGTGATCGTGGCCCCGGAGCCGGCCCCGGTGGCGACGTGGTTGTTGGTGAGGATGTGTCCGGCCGTGTCGATGACGACCCCCGAGCCCTGGCCCTCGGTCTGCCCGCTCGTCACGGTGATCGCGACGACGCTCGGCGCGACGGCCTTGGCGGTGGCGGCCCAGTCCGGTGCGGTGGCATTGCCCTGGATGACCGGGGCCTCGCGCGGCGCACTCGCGACGGACGACGTCGACGAGGACGCGGTGCTCTGGTGGACCACGGCATACGTTCCGGCGCTGGCCAAACCGGCGGCGAGCAGGGCGGCGAGCGAGATCTCGACGATGCGCCGGCCGCTCGACGGCCCGGCGGGCCGTGACCCAGGTGCGGCGGGCGGCGCGACCGAGGGCCCCCAGCTCGTCCCGAAAC
>CAZLGB010000152.1:0-8467 GCA_964558825.1 uncultured Intrasporangiaceae bacterium | reverse complement strand
GCTCGTCGTGGCCGGCCTGCCGCGCCGGCCGATCCTTGCGCCCGTGCTCGCCGGGGTGGGCCTGGCGGCGCTCTTCTTCGCCGGTGCGCTGGTGACCCGGCTGGTCCCGGCCCTCGCCGACCAGGCCCGGTCGGTACTGGGTTTCGCGCAATCGGGATCCTTGGCGCTCTTGACGGGGACGACCCTGGTGAGCGGGCTGGCCGAGGAGCTCTTCTTCCGCGGAGCGCTCTACTCGGCCCTTCCGGGGCGCCACCCGGTGTGGTCGACGACGGCGGCATACACCGTGGCGACGGCCCTCGCGGGCAACCCCATGCTTGCCTTCGCGGCCGCCGTGCTGGGGTTCGTCACCGCGCTGCAGCGCCGATCGACAGGCGGGGTCTTGGCCCCGATGCTCACCCACGTGACGTGGTCGCTGACCATGTTGCACGTGCTGCCGCACGTGTTCTGAGGGGTGAGCTGTCCTTCTGGGGGGTGAGGCTTCCCTGGCGGGCGCGGGGCGGCGCCCTGCTCCGGCGTCGGCGTGGTCTCACCACGATGTCGGGTCAACGGCCCTCCACGACGGTGTGGCCGCGGAGCGCTGCTCCGCGGCCACATGTCGGTAGGTCGGGCGTCAGTGACCCGCGGCGTCCTTGATCTTCTCGCCTGCCTGCTTGAGGTCGCTCTTGGCCTGGTCGGCGCGACCCTCGGCCTCGAGGCGCTCGTCGTCCGTCACCTTGCCCAGGGCCTCCTTGACGTGGCCGGCGGCGTTCTCGGCGGCGTTGTGCGCCTTGTCCATGAGTCCCATGTCGATCTCCTTCTGGTGTGGTGGATTGATGATTGTCACGTTCTCGGGTAATGGGCCCGGGATGCCTGTGCAGTCGAGGTGTGCAAGCGAGCCCCGTTGCCGGTGGTCCGCCAGCTGTGCTGACTCAGTTGATGATCGCGCCCAGGGCCTTCTTGAGGGCACTGGGTTGAGCGGGTGAGGTGGGCGCGCCGGGCTTGAGGTCAGCCATGGCCTGCCCGACGTCACGCAGTTGGGTGCGGCTCATCGCCTGGCGCACCTGGGGGAACCATTCGTGCTCTTCCTCTTTCACGTGATGACGGACGTTCTCCATCACCACAGTGAACTTGGGGAAGTAGCGCACGTGCGAGGGGTCCATTCCAGCCAGCTCCGCGGTGAGCAGGTCGACCACATGGTGCTCCTCGTAGGACTCGAGGATGTGGTCCTTCAGAGCCGGGACGTGCTCGGTCACGGCCGGATAGAACACCGTGTTCTCCAGGTGCGTGTGCACGGTCAGCTTCTCGATGACCGTCGTGACGATGGCCTTCTTGCGGGCCGCGGTCGTAGTGGTGCGCTCGAACTCCGCGAAGAGCCGGGCGACCTCCTTGTGGTCCTGCTTGAGCATGACGATCGCGTCAGAGCTCATGTCCTGTCCTCGTCCTTTGCGGTGGGGGATACGCGGTGAGTGGAAGGGCGCCGGGCCACGCCGGTTCGACACGAGGTGTCGGGTCCGGCCGTGGCCACGGACGCACAATCCCGGATCTGAGCTGCCTGACTCAGATGCGCTTGGCGCGCATGTTGCCGTAGACGACGATGCCGATCGCCGCGAGGATTGCCCCGAGGACCACCGACAGCCACGGGATGCCGCCGTTGGCGTTGCTGTATGCCGTCGCGCCGAGGATGAGGCCGGCGACGAACGAGGCGATGACCCCGATGACGGCGGTGGCCAGCAGCGAGATGTTCTGACGGCCGGGCAGGATGAGGCGGCCCAGCAAGCCGATGATGAGACCGGTGATGACGGCCCAGAGGATGCTGCTGATCATGTGAGGCTCCTTAGTATGGTGGTGTCTGCCGTGGGTGTCCTGTTATCCCGCTGGTGGGGCTCCGGCCGGGTGTTCCTGGCCGTTGTCACGAGCTTGCGCCGCATGGCATACCCGGATCTAGCGAAAGGGCGGGTTGTGCATGTCCGACTCAGCGGCGTTGGGGGTTGACACTCATGCGCACCGGGCCGGACGAGCGTGGCGCGGATGCTCTGCGCGGCGAGGTGCGCTCCGTGGTGCTCAGTCGCGGTGCGCGCGCGTGAGCCGGATGAGCGTCTTCATCGCCGTGTCGGCGAGGGCTGCCGGCACGAACAGGTGGGTGTGCCACCGACCGACACCCGCCACGACGGGCACCTGAGCCTGATAGAGGGCCGTCGTCACCGTCGGCACATAGCCGAGGGCGGTCACCGAGCGATAGGCGTCGAGGGTGATCCAGGCGAGCGGGACCTCGAAGTCCAAGCCGCGCTCCTGCGCCTCCGCCAGCGGAAGGATGAGGGTGAGCCCCTCGGCCTCGACCAGCGACATCACCGGGTGGACGTCGAGGGGCACCTCCCGCACCGAGACGACCGCGAACTCACCGGGGTTTCGCCGCGGCGTGAGCTTGGCGAGCAGCTCCTCGAGATCGGTCAGTGGCTGGTCGATGTCCGGCGCGCGCCAGGTCCGCTGGGCGGCTCGATCGGCGATGACCGTGGGCATGGTCGGCAGAGTGATGGGGCGCTCGCCCTCGGCCGAGTCTCCCTCGTTCATCGCGGCGGCGCGTGGCCTGACCCGGTCGCCCCTATGCGAGTGCCCGACCCCCTCGGTCACCCCGAGCGCGCTGGCGACGGCATACCCGTCGCGTGGGCGGGAGAAGGGATCCTTGTCCATGCACGCACTGACGACCTCGCGCAGGTCGGGGTCGACCGTCTCGGCCAAGGGCGCAGGAGTGTCGCTGATATGCGAGAGCACCGTCGCCACGGGCGTGCCCTTGTCGAAAGGCCTTGCCCCAGTAAGCAGCTCATACGCGACCACCCCAAGGGCGTAGAGATCGCTCGCACCGGTGGCGGGTTGGCCGAGCGCCTGCTCAGGGCTGAGGTAGTAGGGCGTGCCCATGACCTCGCCGGTGCGCGTTTGCCCCGACCCGTCGAGCGCGCGCGCGATGCCGAAGTCGGTGAGCTTGACCTGGCCGTCGGGCCGCAGCAGGACGTTGGCCGGTTTGACGTCGCGGTGCACGACGCCCGCATCGTGGGCCGCGGCCAAGGCGAGGGCAGCCTGCCCCATGATGCTGCGGACCTCGGCCGCCGGGAGCGCGCCCTGGTCCCGCAACACCGTCGACAGGGGGACCCCCTGCACGAGTTCCATGACGAGGAAGGCGTAACCGTCCTGCTCGCCGTAGTCGAAGACCGTCGCGATATTGGGGTGGGCCAACCCGGCGGTAAGCCGTGCCTCGGCCCGGAAGCGCTCGGCGAAGAGCGACTCGTCGCTGGCGTGTGGCCGCATGACCTTGACGGCCACGTTCCGGTGGAGGACCTCGTCGAAGCCTTCCCACACATGACCCATGCCGCCCGAGGCGATCCGGTCACGGAGCTGATAGCGGCCGCCGAGGACCAGACCCGCCTGGAGCCGATCCACGGTCCACCCCTATCGACGAGCTGTCCAGTGTCTGACTGGCGGGGTCAGACTACTCCGTGCCCGAGGCGCAGGGCACACCCCTAGGGAGGGTGGGTGCGCTGGTCGGGTAGGCGCTCCGACGGCCGAGGGGTCATCGCCAGCAGGGTGTGTCGTGTCGTCCGCCGACGGCGCCGGCCTCACTAACGTGGGCCCGTGACCCCGACGGAGACAGCTGCGCGCCCAGGTCGATCCACCCCGCGCCCGGTCCGCGTGGCCTTGGTCAACGATTACGAGATCGTTGTCAAGGGCCTGTCGCGGATGTTCGACTCCTACACCGACCGGATCGAGATCGTCGAGCTGGACGCCAACGCGCGGGTCGCCCAGCGGGTCGACATCGCCCTTTACGACACGTTCGGTCAACCCCAGGGTGGTGAGCCGGCGGTAGCGGAGCTGACCGCCAACCCCCACGTCGGCCGTGCGGTCGTCTACACGTGGAATCTCGACGAGGACCTCGTCACGGCAACCCGCGCCCAGCGCGTCGGCGGCTATCTGTCCAAGACCCTCACCGCGGCCGACCTCGTCGATGCCCTCGAGCGGATCCATACCGGTGAGGTCATCGTCAGCGCCGATCCCGGCCCGAGCGCACCGCTCATCGGCGGCGAGTGGCCCGGGCGGCCTGAGGGTCTGTCGGTCCGCGAGGCCGAGGTCCTCGCTCTCATCGTCCAGGGGCTCACCAACGCCGAGATCGCCGCGCGCACCCGGCTCAGCCCGAACACCGTCAAGAGCTACATCCGCGCGGCATACCAGAAGATCGGGGTGACCCGTCGGGCCCAGGCCGTCGGCTGGGGGATCGCTCACGGCTTGCGCCCCGACCGGGTCCGCGTGACGGGGGCGGCGGCGCGGCCGCGGGGGAATTCTTGATCCCGACCCGCGGTGGGTATGCGAGCACCGGGCATCGGTGGGAAGGGCGGCTTCACCTGGCCGACGGCCCGCGCTCTGGCCCGACGTCCACTGGGCATGATGGAGATCACCCATCGAAAAGTGTTGTGCTACAACGGTGTCAACCGCGCGGGGGCAGGTGGAGACTGTATCCTGCCGGGCAGAGTGCGGAACCGGAGCCGCTGCGTCGGGGCGAGGAGTGACATCGGTGGAGGCGGCGGGCGACGGGGTGGGGTGCCCGCAACGGGCGGGCGGCTGCAAGGCTTCCTACCGGCGGGCAATGGCCATGACCTGGGCGCGGCCTGCTGCTCGATGCGCCGCCACCCCGCGTGCAACGATTTGGGGACGCTGAGGTGCCCCGCACAGGGGGAGATGTGATGACGTGTTGACCAAGGCCGAGTTCTTCTCCTTGCTCCGCGAGCGGGGCATGGATGTCCCGTTTGGTGACGACCTGAACTCTGGCCCGCCGCCCTCCTTGGCCGAGTGCGAAATCCTGCTCTCGGTCGTGCCGCGCGGGGACGCTGACACCAATGCACTTCATCTGTCCGCCGGGATGGCGATCGGCCGGAACCAATCCCCTAAGGCGTGGTGGCTGATCCAGCGTGCGCTCGCTTCTGGGGACTATCGGGAGGATGCCTTCCTCGGGCTTGCGAATGCTCTGGTTGACGGCTTTCGTTGGACGCCAGAGACCGGACCCGCCTACCTGGCGATCCTTTTCGACGCGACCTTGGACGACCAGCGCTGCATCCTGCTGATGGAGACCCGTCGATTCCCGATCAGTGAACGCCTCGCCATCCTCGAGCGGGCGGTTGGCGATCCCGTGCTGCGTGTCGCCGCCGAGGACAAGTTGGCGAGTCGACGCAAACGCGCCGCGGCTGCGGACTCGACGCCCGTCTCAGTTTCGCACGCTGTGAACCGCACGAACTGAAAGCCGATGGCGCGCCACGCACCCAAAGGGCGCCACGCCATACAGTCGGTGTCGATGAACAGGTGGTTCAGGGAGCAGTCCGAGCTTCAGGTCAGCGTCATGCGTTGGGCCTTGGCGCCCTTCTTCCTTCTCATCGCCGTGGTGTTGGGCAAGGCCGTGGTCGGTGGCAGCCTCGGTCTTGGCACGGCTCTGCTGCTCGGAGGTGTGACCTACGGCTGGCTGCAACTGTGCTTCCTCCTTCTGCGGACCTGGCAAGGCTGGAAGTCATCGGCGAGGAACCTGCTCTTCTTGAAGTGAGCCCAATAGCGCGCGATCCAGCACGGGTCACGGATGAGATCGGCCAAGCCGGCGACGGATGCGGTCGCCAACCCGAGAGGTTTCGGCGTCGTCGCCGTGAAGAGCTGGCCGCCGAGAGCCCAGCCCGCGGTTGCGAGACGTCAGCCCCAAGCCACACGTCGTGACTGCTGAGCCGCCGCCCGAGCATGTCGCAATCCGCTCACAGATAATGTGCGCGCGGAATCCGTGCCTGCCCTGATCGAGGTGCTCGAGAGGGTGACGCAACAGCATTGCCGCGAGCGTGGCTACTCCATCGAGCACTGGACTGTGGAGCGCGACGGCTACCGGGTCGTCACCATCGCCTCCCTGACCGAGACGGCGCCGTGCGCTTGGCCTTCAACGGAGAATGCTTCTCGCTGTCTTCTCCGGGTGGGTACCGTCGGACCGAGTTCGCCTATCGCGATGAGGATTGGGAAGGGGCGTTACGGGACCAGTTGGGCCTGCTCGACGCATACACCGACCCCTCGACGGCCGAGGTTGGCGTGAAGCGCCGGTTCCGCCGCGACAGGCTGGAGCTCCGCGTCAGCAATGGTGCGGTCCTTCGACGCCGCGGGTGGAGCCGCAGACCGGACTCGACCTAGCGGCGACCCTTCACCCGACCAAGCCGTGTCGATGATGAGGTGGACCTCCCCCTACAGCGAGGACGAGCCGGGGCGATGACGGCGGATCCGGCGCCTGCGAAACCATGAACGTCCCGTCATCGTGGAGCCAGCGCTGGGCGGTCCACCTGGACGACCTGACCTCTGATCGGTGAAGAGCCGCCCGATCTCCTCGATCTCCTCCAGGACCAGATCGTTGACTGCCCAGAAACGCGGCAACAGGGGATGGCTCAGCGCTCGCTCTCGGTTGAGTCGGTCGCCGAGGTGGGGGCTGTCCGCTGGCGCGGTTGACGCGGCCTGAACCAAGGTGCAGGAGATGCCGGGAGGCTCCTGCACGGAGCCGGTGCGCGCACCGAAGGTGACGTGATCGGCATACGACTCGGGGTCGTCACTACCCCAGGTGCCGAAGGTGACGTCGAGGAAGACCTCCGGATTGCCGGGGTGGTCATAGAGGAAGGCGAGAAAGACTGCCTCGGTCTCCTCACCTGAGTTGACCGCGCCGCTGTAGGCCACCCGGGTCCCGCCACAGTCGGGGCACGACTGCGTGCTGCGCTTCCAGACCTCGAGGGTTATCCCCATGACGGCAGTTTGCCAGCCGCCTGTGGTCAGCCGCCGTAGCGCGGGCGGCCCCGCCTGCGGCGACTACCGTTGGCAGGGTGCAGGCCAGGCCGTCGAGCATCGACCTCAACAGCGACCTCGGCGAGGGGTTCGGGCGCTGGAGCCTCGGTGACGACGAGGCGATGCTCGCCCTCGTGTCGAGCGCCAATGTCGCGTGCGGCTTCCACGCGGGTGACCCGAGCATCATGCGGCGGGTATGCCGGGTGGCCGCCGAGCGTGGCGTGGCCGTCGGCGCCCACGTCTCCTATCGCGACCTCGAAGGATTTGGAAGGCGCGAGATCCCCACGGCGCCAGACGAATTGATCGACGGGATCGCCTATCAGATCGGCGCTCTCGCGGCCATCGCTCGGGCCGCGGGGACGCGGGTCAGCTATGTCAAGCCACACGGCGCGCTCTACAACGTCGCCGCCCGCTCGGCCGACGTCGCCGACACGGTCGCGACGGCGGTCAAGGTCGTCGACCCAGGACTGCCGATCCTCGGGCTGCCTGGGTCGCAGTCGTTCGCGGCGGCCGAGCGGCACGGGCTCACTGCGGTGGGGGAGGCCTTCGCGGATCGAGCCTACACGCCGGCTGGGCTGCTCGTCCCACGGACCGAGGCCGGCGCGGTCCTCCACGACCCCAATGTCATCGCCGCTCGGTGCGTCCAACTCGCGACGACCGGCACTGTGACAGCCTCAGATGGATCGACGATCTCCGTTGCAGCCCAGTCGATCTGCGTGCACGGAGACACCCCGGGAGCCGTCGTCATCGCCGCCGCCGTTCGGGCCGCCCTCGAGGCGGCAGGCGTGACCATCGCGCCCTTCGTTAGTCCCACGGACTGACATGCGCGTCTTGCCTGTCGGATGGCATGGACTGCTCGCCGAGTGCGACGACCTCGCCGAGGTCATGCGGCTGGACCGAGCGCTGCGTGCCTCCCGGCCGCCGGGTGTCATCGAGATCGTCCCTGCGGCGCGCACCTTGCTGCTGACCTTCGACCCGCAGCGGACGTCGGCACCCGATGTCGAGTGGGCGATGTGGTCTGCGGCTGGGAGCCCGGGCGAGGCGGCATACGCGAGCGAAAACCGGCCCGCCGCAACGGTGCTCATCCCTGTCGTCTATGACGGCGCCGATCTCGCCGAGGTGGCCGACCTCGTCGGTATGCCGGTCGCCGAGGTCATCCGGCGCCACCAGGCGACGGCCTACACCGTCGCCTTCGTCGGCTTCGCGCCCGGCTTCGGCTATCTCGTCGGCGGCGACCCAGCACTGCAGGTGCCCCGACGGGCGACGCCGCGCACCCGCGTGCCGGCCGGATCGGTCGCTCTCGCAGGCGAATTCAGCGGCGTCTATCCCCGCGAGGGACCCGGCGGCTGGCAACTCATCGGCCGCACCACGACCCAGCTCTGGGATGTCGACCGCGACCCGCCGGCCCTGCTCGCCCCCGGCACCCAGGTGCGCTTCGTCGACGCGGGGCCAGCCCGATGATCGAGATCCTGCGGGCCGGCCCGCTCACGACCGTCCAAGACCTCGGCCGCCCCGGCCTCGCCCACCTCGGCGTCGGGCGGGCCGGGGCCGCCGACCGGCCGAGTCTGCGCCTGGCCAACCGCCTCGTCGGCAATCCCGAGGGCGCCGCCGCCCTCGAGGTCACCCTCGGCGGCCTGGCCCTCCGGGTCGACGAGCC
>CAZLGB010000151.1:0-8494 GCA_964558825.1 uncultured Intrasporangiaceae bacterium | reverse complement strand
CCGGTGGTGACGGACTTCCTCGAGGCATCGAGGCGGGCTGAGGACGACGCGGCGGAGCGAGCCCGCCGGGTGCACCGGCGGACCCGACGACTCCTCGCCGGTTCCTCGGTCCTCGCCGCCGCGACGGCCGTCACCGCGGCCGGGCTCATCGCCTCCCGGGTGACCATCGCTTCCGAGCGGGACCAGGCCAGGTCCCGGCAGATCGCCGCCGAGTCACGCGCCTTCGCCGCCTCGGACGTCGCACTCGCCCACCGGCTCGCCGTGGCCGCCTTCGACACCGATGACACGGTGCAAGCCCGGTCGCAGCTGACGGTCAGCACCGCCGACCCCGCGATGACAACGATCGACGGCCCGGTCGGGCCGGTCATGGTCGCCACCCATGCCGGGCGCGGCCTGCTGGCGCTCGCGGGCACGGCGCCGACCGTCCGGCTCTTCGACACGACGTCGCCGGTCCCCCGGCTCGTCGGCACGGTCCCCGCCCCCACGACGAGCGAGCCGAGCCCATCGGTCTTCGCCCTCGCGTTCAGCCCGGACGGGCACCTCCTCGCCCTCGGCGGCGCCGCCGGCCGGGTCGAGATCGTCGACATCAGCGACCCCAAGGCCCCCGCCCCACTCGGCACCGCCCTGACGATCGCTCCCGAGTCGGTGCGGGCCAGCGCCGGGCCGCTGCTGCTGGCCGACATCGATGCGACCGACGGGCTGAGCGGCCATCGCCGGCGCCGTGGGCCGGTCCCGAAACTGGGGCTCGACGACGTGCTCGCTCGACTGGAGACCGTCGACGTGCGCGGCCGGGGCGGTGCGGGATTCCCCTTCCTCACCAAGCTGCGCACCGCGGCGGCCGGCCGGCGCCGGGCCGAGATCGTCGTCAACGCGGCCGAGGGTGAGCCGGCCAGCGCCAAGGACACGGCCCTGGTGCTCTTCGCCCCGCATCGGGTGCTCGACGGCGCGGTGGCGGTCGCTCACGCGCTGGGTCAGCGCGAGATCACCGTCGTCGTGCCGCAGGAGCGCGCCGCGACGGTCGAGGCGATGCGCGAGGCCCTGGACGAGCGCCGCGAGGCCGGCGAGCGGGTCCGCTGGCGGCTGCACGTCATCGACCCGGGTTTCGTGTCCGGTCAGGCTCGCTCGGTCATCGAGTCGATCTCCGGTCGGGCGGCGCTGCCGGTCACCGCGTGGACGCCGGAGGCGGTCGCGGGCCTGCGCGGGCGGCCCACTCTGCTGTCCAATGCCGAGACCTGGGCCCACGTCGGCGCGATCCTCGCCGACCCGCAGGCGTATGCCGCCCTCGGCACCCCCACCGAGCCCGGCACCACCTTGCTGACCCGGCCGGCACCCGAGGACCCCTGCACAGCGGTCGTCAGCGAGGTCGAGCACGGGACGCCGTGGGAGGCGGTCCTCGGCGACGCGCTGGACCGGGCCGTGCTGCTCGGCGGCTTTCACGGCACGTGGGTGGCGCCCGGGGGTCTCGCCGGGATGCGGGTGAGTCGCCCGGAGTTGGCCGCCCACGGGGTGGCCCTCGGTGCCGGGGTCGTGTTGCCCTTGCCCGACGGCAGCTGCCCGATCGGCTGGACGAGCGGCATCGTCGACTATCTGGCCGGCGAGTCGGCCCGCCGCTGCGGGCCGTGCCGCAACGGTCTGCCGGCCATGGCCGACGAGGTGGCCTGGCTGGCGGCGGGCCATTCGGCAGCGTCCTATGCCCGCATCGGCGAGCTCGCCGGCTTGGTCGCCGGTCGCGGCGCCTGCGCGCACCCCGACGGGACTGCCCGGCTCGTGCGGACCATGCTCACGGCCTTCCCCGACGAGGTCGGCGAGCATCTGCGCGGCAGGTGCGCATGGTGATGGGCAAGCATCGGCCCGGGCGGTCAAGCGGATCCGACGCGCCGCCCCAGATGCTGCGCGTGGACTGGCCCTCGTGTGTCGCCCGCGGGCTGTGTCACGAGACCCTGCCCGAGCTGGTCAGCCTCGACGAGTGGGGCTATCCCGTGGTGTCCGGGCCGGTCCCCGAGTGGTTGCAGGCCGAGGCGCGGCTGGCAGTCTCCGCCTGCCCCCACTCGGCGCTGCGGTTGGTCGCCGGGCGCTGAGCCGCCTGCTGGTGCGCACGGCATACCCCAGGGGTATGCCGTGCCACGGCCTCAGCGCGGCTCAGTGCGCGGCGAGGGAGGAGCGCAGGGCGTCGATGATGACCTGCACGTCGTCGGCGCTGGCGACGAGCGGCGGGGCGAGGCGGATCGTCGATCCGTGGGTGTCCTTGGCGAGCACACCGTGCTCGGCGAGTCGATAGCACAGCTGCTTGCCGGTCATGATCGACGGGTCGATGTCGACGCCGGCCCAGAGCCCGCGGTGGCGCACCTCGACGACACCGTGACCGACGAGCTCGCTCAGGCCGTCGCCGAGCACGCTGCCCAATTCGGCTGCGCGCTGCTGGAATTCGCCGGTCTCGAGCAGGGCGATGACCTCGCGGCCGATCGCGCATGCCAGCGGATTGCCGCCGAAGGTCGACCCATGCGAGCCGGGGGTGATGACCCCGAGCACCCGCTCGTCAGCGGCGATCGCCGAGAGGGGCACGAGCCCGCCGCCGAGGGCCTTGCCGAGAATGTAGATGTCGGGGACGACACTCTCGTGGTCGCACGCGAAGGTGCGCCCGGTGCGGGCCAGACCCGATTGGATCTCGTCGGCGATCATCAGCACGTCGCGCTCGGTGCACAGCGCGCGGACGTCGCGCAGGAAGCCCTCCGGCGGGATGACGACGCCGCCCTCGCCCTGGATCGGCTCGAGCAGCACCCCGATGGTGTTGTCATCGACCGCCGCGCGCAGCGCCTCGATGTCGCCATAGGGGACGACGACAAATCCCGGCGTGTAGGGCCCATAGTCGTCGCGGGCGACCTTGTCGGTCGAGAAAGAGACGATCGTCGTCGTGCGGCCGTGGAAATTGCCGGCCATGACGACGATGGTGCCCCAGTCCTCGGGCAGCCCCTTGACCCGGTGGCCCCAACGGCGGGTGACCTTGATGGCGGTCTCGACGGCCTCGGCGCCGGAGTTCATCGGCAGGATCATGTCCTTGCCGGTGAGCCGCGCGAGATCCCTGGCGAATGGCCCGAGTTGGTCGCTGTGGAAGGCCCGGCTGGTCAGCGTGAGGGTGCGCAGCTGACGCTCGGCGGCAGCGACGAGGCGCGGGTGGCTGTGCCCGAAGTTGAGCGCCGAGTAGCCCGCCAGCGCGTCGAGATAGCGCCGCCCCTCGACGTCGGTCACCCACGCTCCCTCGCCAGAGGTCAGCACGACGTCGAGTGGGGTGTAGTTGTGGGCGGCATACCGCTCGTCGAGGGCGATGAAGTCGGCGCTCGTGCGGGGGGTGGGGGCGGTCATGGTCGGCTTTCTCGCGAGGGTCGCTCGGGGCAGACCCCACAGTATGCCGTGCCCCCTCGCCGCCACACCGGTCCGCGCCCTTAGGGACGGGTCTCGTCGCGGAGGCGGTGTGCGAGCCCCGGAGGCACGACCGTGTCGGGATCACGCAGGGCGCCCAGGCCCGCGCGGACGCCGACGAGACCGGCATACAGGGCGGGGCAGGTGGGGCACCCGCTGAGGTGGGACTCGAGCGCGGCCCGCTCGGCAGCGGTGATCTCGTCGTCGAGATAGTCGCTCACCCGGGAGCGAGCATCCCAGCAGCGCAAGGGAACTCCCTCCTGGGCGGCTCGCCGCTCGGTGCCGCGGGCGAGGTGGGTGACGAGCATGGCGCGGCCGCGACTGATCCGTTGCTTGGCCGCGGCGACACTGACGTCCTGCACCTGGGCGACCTGCGCGGCGGTGAGCTCTTGGACGTCGTGCAGGACGACGGCCGATCGATAGGTGGCAGGCAGGTGGATGATCGCGTCGCGCAGCTGGTCGGCCTGCTCGGCCCGCAGCTGCACGGTCTCGGCGTCGACGGTGTAGGCATCGTCGCGCCAGTCGGCCTCGACCGCCTCGGCGAGGGCGTCGTCGTCGACCGGGTCGCTGCGGTTGGCTCGCGCCAGATCGACGAAGCGGTGATGAAGGATGCGGTGCAGCCAGGTCTGCGGGGCGGACTCGCCGCGGAAGTCGTCGGCTCGCTCGAGGGCGCGCACGACGGTGTCCTGGACGAGGTCCTCGGCAGCCACCGGGTCACGGGTGAGCGTGCGGGCATAGCCGAGCAGACCCGGGACGGCAGCGACGATCTGGTCGTGGGTGATCCCCATGGGTCCAACGCTATGCCGTCAGGTCTCCCGAGCTCGAGGCGGTGTCACGAGACGGCACAACGTTGGACGTCCGGGGGCGGGCCGGCCCGCATCCGGCCCGCGAGGAGCGGCGCGCGGGCGCCGCCCCGGTCAGGCGCCCTTGTTGGTGTTGATCTTGAAGGGCAGGTAGAGCGGGCAGAAGCGCACGAGCGCCGTGACGAGCATGATGACGGCGACGATCCACAGGATGACGGCCAGCGCGCCCTTGGCGACGAAGGCCGCGAGCAGGGCCGCGACGACGGCGATAACGATGCGCACGGTGCGGTCGGTGCCGCCCATGTTCGGGGTCATGACAGGTTCCTTCTCGTTCGGCTCCGGGCCCAGGGGTGGCCGGGAGGATCAGACGCCGCATGGACGGCATACGGGGACAAAGGGTGACAGCTTGCGGGGGTGACCTGCATCACGACTCGCCGAGGTATGCCGCGAGCTTGCGGCGGCCCTCCTCGCCCAGGTTGTCGATCTCGGCCAACCGCGGCATGAGGTGGCGCTCGGTGGTCATCGCCCGGAACATCAGCGGCACGGTGATGTCGTGCGCCGGGCGGCTCTCGACGGTGATCTCGTCGCCGGCCTTGACCGCGCCGGGGGTGAGGATGCGCAGATAGGCGCCGGTGCGGCCGCGCTCGGTGAAGCGCTTGACCCAGCGCGGCTCGTCGATGGCCCGGGCGAACTTCGAGCACGGGATGCGTGGCCCGGTCACCTGCAGCCGCACCGTGTCGCCGATGCGCCAGATCTCGCCGACCAGGGCCCCGTCGACGTCGAGCCCGAGGGTCGTGAGGTTCTCCCCGAAGCTGCCCGGCGCGAGCTCCCGGCCGATCTCGGCGCCCCAGTGGGCGAGCTCGTCCTGGGCCACGGCATACACGGCCTGGTCGGTGCCCCCATGGTGGCGGCGCTCGCAGACCGCGTCGCCCACCACCCCGCTGCCCAGGCCCTCGAGGCGCGTCCCCGGCTCGCGCAGCGTCACCGGGCCGTCGACGGGCGCCTTGTGTATGCCGGTCAGGCCCCCTTCGCCGTCGGGGCGGGGGCGGCCGAGGTTGACGGCGAGCAGGTGAGCGGACGGCATACGGCGCAGCCTAGGTGCTCGGCGCGGGCGGCGGGGGCGGCGGGGGAGCCGGGCGCCCGGCCGTCACGTCGACCGTGCCTGCACCGTCGCCGTCGGCTCCGTCGTCCTCGGCTCCTTTGCCGGCTCCGTCGTCCTCGGAGTCGTCGTCGTCCGACAGTGGGGCGCTGCCCTCGGGCAACGGCCACACCGCCGGGAACTCGGTGTCGCCCCAGTTGGTGCCGTATGCCGTGCGATAGGCCTTGCCGGCGACGTTGAGGGTGTCGAAGTAGCGGATCTTGTCGGTGACCTCGGGCACCTCGTAGGCCTCGAGCTTCTTGCGGACGACGCTCTTGAGCTCGGCGAAGCACAACGTCGTCCCGCGGGCCTCGAGGTCGCCGACGAGGTCGGCGAGCATGTCCGCCGCTGTCGTGTCGATATCGGAGATCGGCTCGCCCGCGACGAGGATCCACTTGGGTGCCGGCTCGGCGGCGGCGAGGCGGGTGATCTGCTCGTGGAAGGTCCGGGCGTTGGCGAAGAAGATCGGCGCGTCGAAGCGATAGATCACCAGGCCAGGCATCGAGGTGAGCCGCGGGCGGTGAGTGATGTCGTGATAGCCCGGAACGCCCTTCTCGCGGCCGAGGACGGCCTGATAGGGCCACCACGCGCGCCGGAAGACGTTGAGGATCGACAGCCCGACCGCAACGGCAATCCCCGGCAGGACGCCGAGCACCGCGACGGCGATGGTCGCCGCGATCGACAGCCAGAACTCCATCCGTCGCTGGCTCCACAGTTTGCGGGCCGCCGCGAGCTCGGCGAGCGAGAAGGCCGCCATGACGACGATCGCCGCGAGCACCGAGATCGGCAGCTGGGAGAGCAGGTTGGGGGCGACGAGCAGCAGCAGGAGGATGACGAACGCCCCGACCAGCCCGGTCACCTGCGAGCGCGCGCCAGCCTTGAAGGCGACGGCCGTGCGCGAGCCGCTCGTGCTCACCGCGAAGCCCTGGAAGAACCCCGCCAGCACGTTGGCCGTCCCGATCCCCACCATCTCCTGGTTGCCGTCGATGGGGGCGCCGGTGCGTCGGGCGTATGCCGATGCCGTCGAGATCGTGTCGGCGAGCGCGACGAGCGTGATCCCGGCAGCGCCGGCGGCGAGCAACCCGAGCTCGCCGACGCCGACGATCGGCAGGGTGAAGGGCGGGAAACCCTGGGGGAGGTCGCCGACGACCTTGACGCCATGGCTGGGCAGGTCGAGCCAGGCGCTCGCAGCGATGCCGAGGATGACGGCGACGAGCACGGCGGGGATCCGGGGGAGCAGCTTGGACAGAGCGAAGAGCACGACGAGCGCACCGATGCCGACGCTGAGCGTCCACGGGTTGGTGGCGCCGGCGGCGATCTTTTCGACGGTCTCGGCGATCTGGCCGAGCAGCCCGTCGGCCTCGATCGAGAAGCCGCAGAGCTTCTTGACCTGCCCGACGAGGATGGTGAGGGCCAGGCCGTTCATGTAGCCGACCATCGTCGGCTTGGAGAGCAGGTCGGCGACGAAGCCGAGCTTGGCCACGCCGGCGGCGATCATGAAGATCCCGACGAGCACCGACTGGACCGAGGCGAGCAGCACGGCGCGGCCCGGGTCGCCGCCGGAGGCCACGAGCGGCAGGATCGACGCGGCGATCATCGGACCGAGCGAGGAGTCTGGCCCGAGGACGAGCACCCGAGAGGGGCCGAACACGGCATACGCGACGAGGCACATGATGCTCGTGTAGAGGCCGGTGATCGGCGGCAGCCCCGCCAGCTGCGCATAGGCCATGCCCTGCGGCACGAGCAGGGCGGTCAGTCCCAGCCCCGCGAGGGCGTCGTCCTTGAGCCAGCCGCGCTGGTATGCCGGCAGCCAACCGAAGATGGGTAGCCAACGTCGCCATCCGTGAGGGGAGGCAGGAGGCGTGGCCTGCGGGGACGTGGCGATGGTCACGCCCCAGAGTGTGCCGGTCGGCATACCCCCGCGCCAACGGGGGTGACCGAAAGGTGACCGACGAGTGGGCGGCGCGCGCGGTCTCCGGGCGTCTCGCGGCGCCCGGAGACGACCGGAGCCTTTAGGCCTCGGCGGCCGCGTCGAGGCGGTCGAGCGCCTCGGTCCAGCGCGAGCGCAGGGCGTCGAGGTCGCCCTCGACGTGCTCGTGGCGGATCGACACCTGGGTGTGCTCACCGGCGGGGGCGAGGTGCAGGTCGACGAGCGAGCGGGGGGCGTCCTCGGAGGCGTGCCACGACAGGCGCACCTGCTCCATCGGGTGGTAGCTGCGCCACACGCCGTGCGTGCCGTCGGCCGCCTGCCAGTGCTCGCCCTTGTTGCCCAACCTCACGCCCTCACCGAGGAAGGCGGCCACCCCGTCGTTGGTGCTCAGCACGCGCCAGATGTGGTCGATGTCATGGGATAGCACCGCGCTCACCTCGACGGTGTCGGGTGCGGTCGATCCCTCTTCGACCACCTCGGCCTGCTGCGTGTCGGACATCATTGCCTCCTTGTCGGGCGGGTTGTGCGCCGCCAGCTGGCGGTGTTGGTGCTAGGACCATCCGACTCCAATCCCGCGCCGAAAGCAACCCGCCACGGAGTGGCGTTCGCCCGCCGGTCGGGGACGTGTGCGCGGCCTGTGCGAGCGCCGTGCGGGGCCAACCCCACCTCGGAGTCCGGCCCGCCAGAGCTTGGCTGCCATGCACCCCCTTCCCTGACCAAAACCCGCCGGTCGAACGTTAAATCGGGCCGGTGTGCAGGGTGTGTGGCCGGAAAACCCGCCGGTCGAACGTTAAATCGGGCCGGTGGGTGCGTCGCGGTGCCTGGCAGATCAGCCGGCGAAGGCCTGCAGGAAGGCGTGCATGAGGGGTCCGGCGGTCGTCGCGCCGGTGCCGTCCTGGACGAAGACAGCGACCGCGAGATCGCCGCGCATGGCGATCATCCACGCGTGGGTCTGGGGCGGATCCTGAGTGCCGTATTGCGCCGTGCCGGTCTTGGCGCCCTGGGCGCCGACATCGGCGACGACCTTGCCCGAGCCCTCGGCGACGACCGAGGCGAGCATCGAGCGCAGCGCCTCGACCTCGGCCGGGGTCAGCGGCTTGGCCGGCGCCGGTGGGGCGGTCGGCAGCGCAGCGGCGGCGGTGGTGGCTGCGGTGGCACCCGCTGTGGCACCCGGTGTGGCGGCGGTGCCGCTCGCCGCACCACCTG
>CAZLGB010000150.1:0-8525 GCA_964558825.1 uncultured Intrasporangiaceae bacterium | reverse complement strand
CGAACATCACCGTGAACATGTTGAGCGGGATGCCGATGGCGCGCAGGATGATGCCCGAGTAGAAGTCGACATTGGGGTAGAGCTTGCGCTCGACGAAGTAGTCGTCCGAGAGGGCGGCGTCGGCCAGCTCCTGGGCCAGGTCGAGCAGCGGGTCGTTGATCTTCATCGAGGCGAGTAGCTCGTCGGCGGCGTTCTTGAGGATGATCGAGCGCGGGTCGAAGTTGCGGTAGACGCGGTGGCCGAAGCCCATGAGCTTGACCCCGTCCTCCTTGTTCTTGACCTTCTGCACGTAGTCCTTGACCGGCATACCCGTCGCCTTGAGGCTTTCGAGCATCTCGATGACCGCGACATTCGCGCCGCCGTGCAGGGGGCCCCACAGCGCGCAGACACCCGCCGAGCAGGAGGCGAACATGTTGGCCTGGCTGCTGGCGACCATGCGCACGGTCGACGTCGAGCAGTTCTGCTCGTGGTCGGCGTGCAGGGCGAGGAAGAGGTTGAGCGCGCGGGTGACCTCGGGGGTCGGCTCGTAGTCGCGGTAGGGGACCGAGAACATCATGTGGAGGAAGTTCTCGACGTATTTGAGGTCATAGCGCGGGTAGACGATCGGCTCGCCGACCGAGGACTTGTATGCCGCGGCGGCGATCGTGCGGACCTTGGAGATGAGCCGGGCGGCGGCCGCCTCGACGCTCTCGGTGCCCTCGATCGCCTGGTGCTCGTGGGTCGAGAGCGCATTGATCATCGCCGAGAGGATCGCCATCGGGTGGCCGTTGGGCGGGAAGCCCTCGAAGTGCTTGCGCATCGACTCGTCGAGCCGGCTGTTCTCGGTGAGCAGCTCGGAGAAGCGCTCGCGGTCCTCGATCGTCGGCAGGTGTCCGAAGATGACCAGCCAGGCGGTCTCGACGAAGGACGACCGGCCGGCGATCTCCTCGATGGGGATGCCGCGGTAGCGCAGGATGCCCTTGTCGCCGTCGATGAAGGTGATCTCCGACTTGCACGAGCCGGTGTTGCCGTAACCGTCGTCGAGGGTGATGTAGCCGGTCTTGGCCCGCAAGGAGCTGATGTCGATGGCCAGCTCCCCCTCGGTGCCTTCGACGATCGGCAGCTCGTATGCCGTGCCGTCGAGTTCGAGTTTGGCCATGCGGGACATCGGCGAGCCTCCAATGATCGTCAAGTGGGTTCCTTGGCATCGTAGTCATCCCGCGAGCTCGCCCGCGCCGCCGTCGGCTCCGGTGCCGCCGAGCGTAAAAGACAGGCGCCCTGTGGTCGGGCGGCGTTAGCCTCGGGCAGTGAGCCGCAGCGGAGCCGACGATCCCGAGATCCTCATTGCGGGACAGGGGTTGACCAAACGCTTCGGCGAGCTCGTCGCCGTCGACGCCATCGATTTTGCGGTCCGCCGCGGCGAGGCCTTCGGCTTTCTCGGACCCAACGGCGCCGGCAAGTCCTCGACGATGCGGATGATCGCGGCGGTCTCACCGCCGAGTGCGGGCACGCTGCGCGTCTTTGGCCTCGACCCCCTCGAAGCAGGTCCTGACATCCGGGCTGGGCTCGGCGTGGTCCCGCAGAAGGACACCCTCGACGAGGAACTCACCGTCGAGGAGAACCTCTGGATCTATGGCCGCTACTTCGGTATGCCGCGAGCCGAGGCCCGCCGCAAGGCCGCCGAGCTGCTCGACTTCGCCCAGTTGACCGACCGGGCGGGCGACAAGGTCGAGCCGCTCTCGGGCGGGATGAAGCGCCGGCTGACCATCGCCCGATCCCTCATCAACGACCCGCGCATCCTGCTGCTCGACGAGCCGACGACCGGCCTCGATCCGCAGGCCCGCCACGTCCTCTGGGATCGGCTCTTCCGGCTCAAGCGCCAGGGGGTCACCCTCGTGCTGACCACGCACTACATGGACGAGGCCGAGCAGCTGTGCGATCGGCTTGTCGTCATGGATGGCGGGCGGATCGTCGCCGAGGGCTCGCCGCGCGAGCTCATCGATCGCTATTCCACCCGTGAGGTGCTCGAGTTGCGCTTCGACGAGGACGACCTCAGCGGCCGGGTGGGGGAGCTCACCGGGCTGGGCGAGCGGGTCGAGGCGCTGCCCGATCGGTTGTTGGTCTACACGTCCGACGGCGACGCGGCGCTGGCCGGCCTCCACGCGCGCGGCATCACCCCGCTCTCGGCGCTCGTGCGCCGATCGTCACTCGAGGACGTCTTCCTCCACCTCACCGGCCGCACGCTGGTCGACTGATGGACGCCACCGGCTCGCTGACCGACCGCCCACCCGTCGCCCTCGAGCCGCCCGGCCGCCGCTGGCAGGCCGTGGCGTCGTACTACGGCGTGGTCCTGCGCCGAGTGTGGCGCGGGGGGATCTACACCAGGGTCGGCGGGCCGCTGCTCACCCTGCTCGCGGTGGGCTGGGGGGTCGGTGCGCTCATCGACTCGAGCCAGCGCGGCGGCATACCGTGGCATGGGGTGACGCTGCCGTATGCCGCGTTCGTCGTGCCCGCGATCCTCGTCAACACCGCGATGCTCACCGGTTTCGCCGAGTCGAGCTGGCCGGTGCTCGGGGCGATCAAGTGGCAGGGCACTTATCACGCGATGCTCGCCACGCCGCTGCGCACGCGCGACATCCTCGCCGGCCACGTCGCCCAGGTCTGTTGGCAGCTGGCATTCGGCGCCGGGATCTTCATGGGCCTCGCCGCGCCCTTCGGGGTGTGGCGCTCGTGGTGGGCGCTGGCCGGGCTGCCGATCGCGGTGCTCACCGGGCTGGGGTTCACGCTCCTCATGACCTATGTGTCGGCGCGCTTCCAGAGCGAGGCGTGGTTCATGACCATCTTCCGCGTCGTGCTGACTCCGCTCGTGCTCTTCTCCGGCACCTACTTCCCGATCGAGCAACTGCCGCTGGTGCTGCAGCCGCTGGCCTGGGCGACGCCGCTGTGGCACGGCGTCGAGGCGGCCCGGGCGTGCTCGACCGGGGTGATCGAGCCCGGCCCCCTCGTGCTCCATCTGCTCGTGCTCGCCGGGTTCGTGGGCGCCGGTTGGTGGCTGTCGGCCCGCGAGTTCCACCGGAGGTTGGTCACATGAGGCGGCCCCCGGTGATCCCGGTCGGGGCGGGCCTGGCGCGGATGCTCGTCGAGCGCAACCTCATCAGCTTCCGACGGCAGTGGGTGACCTTCCTCACCGGCTTTCTCGAGCCGGTCTTCTATCTCTTCTCGCTCGGCATCGGGCTGGGCGCGCTGGTGGGGACGGTGAGTGTCGGAGGCGGACGGCAGGTGCCGTATGCCGCCTTCGTCGCCCCCGCCATGCTCGCCGCGTCGGCGATGAACGCCGGTGTCATGGACTCGACCTACAACGTCTTCTTCAAGCTCAAGTACGCCAAGCTCTACGACTCGGTGCTGGCGACCCGGATGGGCCCGCGCGATATCGCTGTGGGAGAGGTGAGTTGGTCACTGCTGCGCGGCGGGACCTATTCGCTGGCCTTCCTCGTCGTCGCCTGGGTGGCCGGCTTCGTCCCCTCGGCGTGGGGGCTGCTGGCGCTGCCGGCGGCGATCTTCGTCGCCTGGGCCTTCTCGGCCATCGGGATGTTCGCGACGACCTTCATGCGTTCCTGGTTGGACTTCGACTACCTCAGCCTGGTCATCACGCCGATGTTCCTGTTGTCGGCCACCTTCTTCCCGCTCACGGCATACCCCTCGTGGGTGCAGCCGCTCGTCGAGGCGACCCCGCTCTATCACGGCGTGGCGCTGTGCCGGGCGTTGACGCTGGGGGAGCTCTCCCTGGACCTGCTGTGGCACGTGGCCTATCTCGCGGTGCTCGGCGCCATCGGGGTCATCGGGTCCGCGCGGCGCTTCGCCGGCCTGCTGCTGCGCTGATCGGGCGCTCGCCGACACGCCCGGCGTGTCGCTGGCCAATCGAACAATTGTTCACCTAAGGTCATCCACAGGTGGTCGCGCCGTCGTCACATCATCCACAGGGTCATGGCTCTGGGGGACGGCTGTCGGTGGGGTCGCCTAACGTCCGACTCGACAACACGGGGGTATGCCGTTTCGCTCACCGTCCGCGGTGGCAACGGCGGGCAGGTCCCCGTCGCGTGGGTCGCCTATGGACGGTCGACTCTCGAGCGCGCCAACCGGCGCGGAAGGAACGGTGGGTGGCATGGCCACAGCTCAGGACAAGGACAAGGACAAGGCTCTCGCTTCGGTGATGGGCCAGATCGAGAAGCAGCACGGCAAGGGTGCCGTCATGCGGCTGGGCGACGACGTGCGTCCGCCCATCGAGGTCATCCCCACGGGGTCGATCGCCCTCGACGTCGCGCTCGGCATCGGCGGGCTGCCCCGCGGGCGAGTCGTCGAGATCTACGGGCCGGAGAGCAGCGGTAAGACGACCGTGGCACTGCACGCGGTCGCCAACGCCCAGAAGGCCGGCGGCATCGCCGCCTTCATCGACGCGGAGCACGCGCTCGACCCCGACTATGCCAAGAGCCTCGGCGTCGACATCGACAACCTGCTCGTCAGCCAGCCCGACACGGGGGAGCAGGCGCTGGAGATCGCCGACATGCTCATCCGCTCGGGCGCCCTCGACATCATCGTCATCGACTCGGTCGCCGCCCTGGTGCCGCGGGCCGAGATCGAGGGCGAGATGGGCGACAGCCACGTCGGCCTGCAGGCCCGGCTCATGTCGCAAGCGCTGCGCAAGATCACCGGCGCGCTCAACACCACGGGCACGACGGCGATCTTCATCAACCAGCTGCGCGAGAAGATCGGCGTGATGTTCGGCTCGCCCGAGACGACCACCGGTGGCAAGGCGCTGAAGTTCTACGCGTCGGTCCGCCTCGACGTGCGGCGCATCGAGACCCTCAAGGACGGCTCCGAGGCGGTCGGCAACCGCACCCGCGTCAAGGTCGTCAAAAACAAGGTGAGCCCGCCCTTCAAGCAGGCCGAGTTCGACATCATCTACGGCCACGGCATCTCCCGTGAGGGTGGGCTCATCGACATGGGTGTCGACCAGGGCTTCGTGCGCAAGGCTGGCGCTTGGTACACCTACGACGGCGACCAGTTGGGGCAGGGTAAGGAAAACGCCCGCCAGTTCCTCAAGGACAACCCCGACCTGGCCGACGAGCTCGAGAAGCGCATCAAGGAAAAGCTCGGGGTCGGTCCCCGGGTCGACCAGCCGGCCATCGCCGACGTCCCCGTCGACTTCTGAGCGTGACCTCGGCTCACGGTCCTGCTGCCGACGGCGCCAGTGCGCCGCCGGCAGCAGGACCCGAGGCTCGCCGAGCCGCCGCCCTGGCCGCGCTGCGGGCGGCCGAGGGTGCCGTCGGCATCGGGGCGGCAGGCGACTCGTCCGTTGGGTCGACCTCCGCCAAGGGTGGTCCCGCACAGGCGCAGCGGTCGGTGAGCCGGGCTGCTTCTCGGCGGTCGGCTGCGCCTCAGCGGGCGGCTGCTGGGCGGCCTGCTGGTGGGCAGTCCGGAGCCGACGTCCCACCCGATCCGCTGGCCGAGGACGGCGAGCCTGACCCGCGCTCGGTGGCCCGGACGATCGCCTTGCGGCAGTTGGCCATGGGGCCGCGCAGCCGCGCACAACTCGAACGCAAACTGGCCCAGCGCGGCTGCGAGCCCGAGATCGCCGCCGAGGTGCTCGACCGGCTCACCGCGGCCGGGCTCGTCGACGATGCGGCCTTCGCAGAGACGCTCGTCCAGTCACGCCAGCGCACCAAGGGTCTGGCCGGTGCCGCCCTGCTGGCCGAGCTGCGCGACAAGGGAGTCGACCCCGAGCTGTCCCGCGCTGCGGTGGGGGCACTCGACGACGAGTCCGAGCGCGCGCGGGCCGAGGAGTTGGTGACCCGCAAGTTGCGCACCATGGCCGGGCTCGAGCCCGCCGTCCAGGTGCGCCGGTTGGCGGCGATGCTCGCCCGCAAGGGCTACTCCAGCGGGGTCGCCTATGCCGTGGTCCGTGACGCCGTCAACGCCGCCCCCGAGCACCGCCGCGACTGACCGCCGCGTTGTCGGCGCCGCGACTGACCGCCGCGTTGTCGGCGCCGCGACCTCTGCGGCGGTCCGGCGGATCTGCGGGCCGCCCTTGCCAACCAGGGGGCTCGCGCGAACCCACTCGGGGCCAGCCCTTCGGTCCAGCGCACCGATAGCGTGAGGCCTCGTGGACTTTCGCGACTACGACACCCGGCTTGCGGCATACGCCGTCGTCGTCGAGCAGCGCGAGGGACGCGACCACGTCCTGCTGGCGTTGTGGAACGAGGCCGACACCCCCAAGTGGACAATGCCCGGCGGCGGAGTCGAGCTCGACGAGAGCGTCGAGCAGGCGGCGGTGCGCGAGCTGCGCGAGGAGACCGGGTATGCCGTCGAGCTCACAGGGCTGCTCGGCGTGCACAGCTTTGTGCTGCCCCCGCAGGTGCGGGTCACCGCGACCGACCGGCCGCTCAAGTCGGTGCGGGTCGTCTTTTCGGCGCGAATCGTCGGCGGAGAGCTCACCCGCGAGGTGGCGGGCACGACCGACGAGGCCCGGTGGTTCGCGATGGATGAGGTGGCGTCCCTCACCCAGGTGTCACTCGTCGGCATCGCGCTCGGGATGCATGAGCGCGCTCACTTCCCCAACGATCGGATTTCGCCACCGCCCCGGGCTTGATATACCCTCCGGGGTATCCGTCGTCGAGGTCCGACGGCGTCCTCATGCAGAAGGAGACCACAGCACATGTGCTCACGGGTGACCTGTCGCCGTTGCGGCAAGCAGACCTGGTCGGGGTGCGGTCAGCACGTCCAGCAGGTCATGGCCGGTGTGCCCAAGGCGCAGCGCTGCGAGTGCCCTCCGCCCGAGCCGGGTGGCCTGTTCAAGAAGCTCTTCGGTCGCTGACCAAGCTGCTGATCCTCGCCCGTCTCGGCACCGGGATTCGCCCCAGCGGCGGGCGGGCACCGTGGCGGGATCGCGACCAACACGTCGGCGCCCGGGCTGGGCTGGTCGGGAGGGGCGGCATACGAGGCGGCGCGCAGCGCTTACCCTTGTCGGTGCCATGAGCCCCACCCAGCAGCCCGCCCCGCCGCGCACCTATGACGTGCGCACCCACGGGTGCCAGATGAACGTCCACGACTCCGAGCGCCTCGCCGGGCTGCTCGAGACCGCCGGTTATGTCGACCTGGCCAGCCTGCCGCCCGAGCAGCGCCCCGCGACCGCCGATGTCGTCGTCTTCAACACCTGCGCGGTGCGCGAGAACGCGAGCAACAAGCTCTACGGCAACCTCGGCCAACTGCGCCCGGCCAAGCTCGCCAACCCCGACCTGCAGATCGCGGTCGGCGGCTGCCTCGCCCAGAACGACCGCGACGCGATCGTCGCGCGCGCTCCGTGGGTCGACGTCGTCTTCGGCACCCACAACATCGGCAGCCTCCCGGCGCTGCTCGACCGCGCCCGGCATAACAAGCGGGCCGAGGTCGAGATCCTCGAGAGCCTCGCGACCTTCCCCTCCACGCTGCCGACCCGCCGCGACAGCGCGTATGCCGCGTGGGTGTCGATCTCGGTCGGCTGCAACAACACCTGCACCTTCTGCATCGTCCCCAGCCTGCGCGGGCGTGAGCAGGACCGCCGGCCCGAGCAGATCCTCGCCGAGATCCGAGCGCTCGTCGCTCAGGGCGTCGTCGAGGTGACCCTGCTCGGCCAGAACGTCAACACCTATGGCGTGGAGTTCGGCGACCGGTTGGCCTTCGGCAAGTTGCTGCGCGCCTGCGGCGAGATCGACGGGCTCGAGCGGGTGCGCTTCACCAGCCCCCACCCGGCGGCCTTCACGACCGATGTCATCGAGGCGATGGCCCAGACGCCCAATGTCATGCCGAGCCTGCACATGCCGCTGCAGTCCGGCTCGGACCCGATCCTGCGGGCCATGCGCCGCTCCTATCGCAGCGAGCGCTTCCTCGCGATCCTCGACGAGGTCCGCACCCACATCCCCGACGCGGCCATCACGACCGACCTCATCGTCGGCTTCCCCGGCGAGACCGAGGCCGACTTCCAGGCGACCCTCGATGTCGTCGCGGCGGCGCGCTTCAGCAGCGCCTTCACCTTCCAGTATTCGATTCGCCCCGGCACGCCCGCCGCGACGATGCCCGACCAGGTGCCCAAGGCGGTCGTCCAAGAGCGCTTCGACCGGCTCATCGCCCTGCAGGAGCAGCTCTCCTGGGAGGGCAACCGGGCGCTGGAGGGCCGCGAGGTCGAGGTGCTCGTCGCACCGGGCGAGGGCCGCAAGGACCTCGAGACCCAGCGGATGAGCGGCCGGGCTCGCGACAACCGGCTCGTGCACTTCGCCGTGCCGGACGGCATACCCGAGGGACGGCGCCCCCGGCCCGGCGACCTGGTCACCGTCGCGGTCACCTATGGCGCGCCTCATCACCTCGTCGCCGACTCGGCTCGCGACGGCGGGACGTATGCCGTGCGCCGCACCGCGGGCGGCGACGCCTGGGCGGCCCTGCAGGACCGGGCGGAGGGCACCGTGGCCAAGCCGGCGGTCTCGCTGGGCATGCCCGCGGTCGGCGCTCCCGCTGCC
>CAZLGB010000149.1:0-8606 GCA_964558825.1 uncultured Intrasporangiaceae bacterium | reverse complement strand
GAGGCACTGGTCGGGCGCGAGGCCCGCCCGGGTCACCCGGTCGACGACGAGCTCGACGGCGAGCAGGCTCTTGCCGGTGCCAGGCGCGCCGAGCACCCGCACCACCGGCTCACGCGCCGCGAGCACGGCCTGCTGCTCGGCGTCGAGGCGCGGGGCCTCGACCTCGAGCGCGGGAGCGCGGCGCAGGGTGAGCATGGGCTCATCCCATCACGGGGCGCCGACAGCTCGGGTCAGTGCGAGGCGACGAGCGGGTTGACACTCCAGAGGACCGGCGCCGACGTCCAGCCGGGGTGATCGTGCCCCACGGTCGTCTCGATCGTGATGGTGTGACGCTCTCCCGGAAGCAGGGTCACCAGGTTGTCGTCGACCCGGGCATGCGGGTCGAGCCGGTCAGCCTGGACGAGCAGATGTCGCACCACCGAGGTCGCCGTGACCACGAGTCGCACCTGGCCCAGGCCGGCCGGCTCGGCCACCACGGCCAAGGCCGCAGGCTCGAGCGCCAGATCCTTGTCCTCGACGAAGAACCACAGGGCGGCAGGCTCATCGCCGAGCCGCGCGACGATCACCTCGTGCTCCGGGTGGGCAGCCGACGCGATCTCCGGAGGGCACGACGTCCTGACGCTCTCGCCGGCCGGCACCCGGATCGGGGCGACTGCCGTGGCCAGGATGCGTCCGTCCAGGCGCATCCGAGTCAGCGAGAGGGTGCCCTCCCAGACCCCCGCACCGTCGTTGACGGAGATGACCTCCAGCCCGCCCCCTCCCTGGGGCTGCAGGGTGATCAGGCGCGGCGCGAAAGCCCGGCGCACGGCATACCACGCCGGTTTGAGCCGACCCGCGCCGTCGACCACCGACCACGAGGTGACCGGCCAGCAATCGTTGAGCTGCCAGAGGATCGCGCCCTGACAGACCGGCCGCAGCGCCCGAGCGTGCTCGATGCCCACGCGCACGGCCACCGCCTGATTGACCTGGGTGAGGAAATGCCACTCCTCGGTCGTGCGCGGAGCCGGCAGATGAGGTGCGAGCCCACGAGCGAGCTTGGCGTTGCCGTCGATGGCCTTCTGGTGGGCGAGAACCCCAGCCGAGTCGGGCCGCAGCGGCTCGTCGTGGACCGCGGCAGTGAGCGTGGCCCAGGTCGGCGGTGCCTGGAAGCCAAACTCCGAGAGGAATCGCGGCCGATACGAACGGTATTCGGTGTAGTCGAGATCGTTCCAGACCGTCCAGATGTGGCTCGGCCCATGGTCCATGTCGTTGGGATGCACGTCGGAGGACCCGGCATATGGACTCCCCGGCCAGTAGGGACGAGTCGGGTCGAGCTCGGCGACGATCGCGGGCAGCAGCTCGGTGTAATAGCCCTCCCCCCAGGTGCGCCCGTCGAGGGCTTCACGCCAGCCCCAGTCGTGATAACCCCAGATGTTCTCGTTGTTGCCGTTCCACAGGACCAGGCTGGGGTGCCAGGCCAGGCGTACGACGTTGTCCCGCGCCTCCGCCTCGACCTCCGAGAGCAGTGGCTCCTCCTCCGGATAGGCCGAGCAGGCGAAGGCGAAGTCCTGCCAGACCAAGACGCCGAGTTCGTCGCACAGGTCGTAGAACGCATCGGACTCGTAGAGCCCCCCGCCCCACACCCGCAGCAAGCTCGCGTTGGCGGCGACGGCCTGGCCGATCCGTTCGCGCAGCCGCGCCCGATCCACCCGGGTCGGGAAGCAGTCGTCCGGGATCCAGTTGAACCCTCGGGTGAAGATCCCTCGCCCATTGACGGCCAACTGGAAGGACGTCCCAATCTGGTCGCGTTCGACTCGCAACTCGATGGTGCGGAAGGCGATCCGGCGCTCGAGCCGATCGAGCCGGCGCCCATCCTCGCCGGAGAGGGTCACCTGCAGCGGATAGAGGGTTTGCTCGCCCAGATCATGGGGCCACCAGAGCTCCACCTCGGGCAACTCGAGCACGATCGTCGCCTCGGTGGCGTATGCCGTGACGGTGGCCGTCGCTGTGACGCCGTGGCACGACGCGGACAGCTCCACCTGCTCGGACGCCCCGGCACGCTCGAGCGTGACGTGCAGGGTGGCCCGGCCGGCAGGTGCCCCGGTCACCTCAACGACCGGACGCACCTGCGCGAGCCGTGCAGTCGACCAGGTCTCGAGGCGCACGTCGCGCCACAGCCCCGCAGTGAGCAGGACCGGCCCCCAGTCCCACCCGAAGTTGCAGGCCATCTTGCGCACGTATTGGTAGGGCTCGGCATAGACCCCCGGTCGCGCCCCGAGCTGGTCGCGGACCTCCCAGGCGGCGGCTCGTGCGCTGCGCAGGTCGACGGCGAGGGTATGTCGTCCGGCGCTCGCTCGAGAGGTGATGTCGACACGGTGGCCGCGAAACATGTTGCGGGTCTCGCCAATAGCCTCGCCGTCCCAACGCAGTTGCGCGATCGTGTCGATGCCGTCGAAGACCAGATCGACGCGATCCGCCGCCGTCGGCTCGAGGGTGACCGGCACGGCATACCGCCAGTCGCTGTTGCCGATCCAATGCTGATCGTCCTCGTTGCGATCGAGATAGGGATCGACGATCAGCCCGGCGGTCAGCAGATCGGTGTGGATGCATCCCGGCACGGCAGCCGGCAGGTCGGCTCCGATGAGCGCGGCGGGCGTGGCGTCGTCGGGCCGCGAGAGAGAGACTCGCCAGCCCTCGAGCAGGCTCGTGGTGGTCAACATGTCTGCCTCAACGAGAGGGGCGGGGTGGCGCGCTGCTGGCTCGGGCCGTCAGGAAATAGGGATCGGCTTCGTATGCCGCTGGTGGGCTGCCACCGACGAGTCCGAGCAGCGTGCGGGCCACGCGTGCGCCATATCCGGCGACATCGCGCGAGAGGGCCGTGAGCGCGGGATGGACGAGGCGGCACAGCTGTGAGTCGTCCCACGACACGATCGACAACTCGCCCGGCACGTCCACGCCCATCTCTGCGGCGACCCCGAGACCGGCCAGCGCCATGACATCGCTGTCGTAAAGGATCGCCGTGGGCCGCTCGGGCAGCGAGAGCAGGGTGCGGGTGGCGCGGGCGCTGTCCTGGCTGGTGAAGTCGGCCTGCACGATGAGATCGCCAAGTCCCAGCCGAGCGGCTGACGCGCGGAACTCGGCCGAGCGGGAGCTGGTGTGGCGAAAGCTGGATGTGCCGGCGACACGTGCGATGCGGCGATGACCAAGCGCAGCCACGTAGTCCATGAGCGCGCGCATTGCTCCCGTTTCGTCGCTCCAGACACAGGCGATGCCGGGCCGTTCGCGCACGTCACCGACCACGACGAAGGGGACGCCCAGCTCGACCAGGACGGGCAGGCGCGGATCCTCGTCGAACAGATCGATGACGATCACCCCGTCGACCCGACGACCTCCCCACCACGCCTGGACGGCCGCGAGCTCGGCCTCGTGATCGGCGACGACGTGCAGCAGGAGGCTGATGCCCGCTGCGGAGAGCACCCGCTCAATCCCGCTGATGAACTCCATGAAGAACGGCTCGAGGCCCAGGATGCTCGCCGGACGCGCGACTGCCAGGCCGACGGTGTCCGCGCGCGCCACCTTGAGCGACCGTGCGGCCGCGTTGGGCGCCCACCCGAGCTCGGCCGCGATGGCCAGGACGCGCGAGCGGGTCTGCTCCGACACGCCGGGCCGGCCGTTGAGGGCGAAGGACACGGCGCCCTTGGAGACGCCGGCGCGCGCAGCGATATCGGCGATCGTCGGTCGCTGCACTCCCCCACCTCCGGTCTGTCGTCGCGGCGACCTGCACGGAATGCCAAGCCTAGTGTCGGTGGCGTGCGGCTCGGGCGTTCTACTTGACGGCACCGGAAGTGAACCCGTTGTAGGTGAACCGTTGGAGCCCGAGGAAGACCAGCAGCGTCGGGACGATGACCAGCAAGGTGCCGGCCGAGATGACCTCCCACTGGGAGCCCATCGGTCCCTTGAACCGGAAGAGCGCCGTGGAAATCGTCGCCTTGTCGTCCGACGGCATGTAGAGGAAGGGGATGTAGAAGTCGTTGTAGATGGCCGTCCCCTTGATGATGACGACGGTGGCGATGGCCGGCCGCAGCAGCGGCAGGATCACCCGCCAGTAGATGCCGAAGGGCGTGGCACCGTCGAGCCGGGCGGCCTCATCGAGCGACACCGGGATGCCCCGGATGAACTGCAGGAAGATGTAGATCGCGACGATGTCGGTGCCCAGGTAGAGCAGGATCGGCGCCCACCGGGTGTCATAGACCCCGAGGTTGTTGACGATCTGGAAGGTCGCGACCTGGGTGGTGATGCCCGGCACGAGGGTGGCCAGCAAGAAGAGGCTCATGACGAGCTTCTTGCCGCGAAAGTCGAAACGGTCGATGGCGTATGCCGTCATGGTCCCGAGGATCACGGTGCCGGCGACCGAGACGGTGAGGATGATTGCCGTGTTGAACAGCCCGACGAGCATGTTGCCCTTGCTGAACGCCGTGGCGAAGTTGTCGAGGTTGAGCCAGTTGTCGGGGGCGGCGAATGCGCCCTTGGTGGCCACCTCTTGCGGCGTCTTGAGTGCCGTGAGAATGACGACGGCGAGCGGCACCACCATGACCAGCGACCACAGCACCAGCGAGGTGTATTTGCCAGTGCCTGCGAGGATTCGACGTAGCGATGGGGCCCATGCACCCAGGTGGGCCGAGGTCGACGAGGCGCTCATACGAGGTCACTCCGATCTTCGGGAACGAGACGGCGTTGGATCCAGGTGACGAGCAGGACGATGACCAGCAGAATCACCGCGGCCGCTGACGCCAGGCCCACCTTGTTGAAGTCGAAGGCCTGCTTGACCGTCTGGATGACGAATGTCGTCGAGCCGTTGGCGCCACCGGTCATGACGAAGGGCACCTCGAAGACCGCCAACGATCCGGAGATGGCCAGCATGAAGCTCAGGCTGATGATCGGTTTGATCGCCGGGGCGATGATGTAGCGGAACTGGTGCCACCGCCCGGCTCCATCCAGCTCGGCGGCCTCATACAGCTCGGCGGGGATGGACTGGATGGCCCCGAGGAAGAGCACGAAGTTGAGGCCCACGTAGCGCCACAGGGAGACGAAGGCGAGGGACGGGTTGACCAGCGTCGGGTCCCCCAGCCACAGCCGATCGTTGTGGACTCCCACCAGGGACAGCACCGCGTCGAGGGTGCCGCCGGGCTTGAAGAAGTAGAGGAAGACGAAGCCGACCGCCACCCCGTTGATGAGGTAGGGGAAGAAATAGATCCCCTTGAACCACGACCGGAACCGGGTGTTGAAGCTGAGCATGGTGGCGAAGTAGAGGGCGAGGGCCATCTGCACCGCTGACGCCGCAAGGTAGTAGAGGCTGACGAAGAAGACCCGGAACAGCTCTGGGCGAGTGAACATCTCGACATAGTTCTTGACGCCGACGACCTGGCGGTCGCTACTCATCCCATCCCAGTTGGTGACGCTGTAGCCGATCATGTTGAGCACCGGCAGGTAGGTGAACACCAGCAGCAGCACGAGTGGAATGGCAAGATAGAGCCATGGGGTGATCGGGCTGGTACCGGTCCTGCTGGCCTGGCGACGGCCGCGGAAGCTCCGTTTCGCGGTCACGGTCCGGGCCAGTTGGGACATGGTGGACATGGGGCGCGTTCTCCTTTCACGCGGCCAGGCGATCGTGGGGGGCGCAGGCTGCGCGACTCCGCCCCCCCACGACGTCGACCGGTCAGCTTCCGGCTTGGGCCATGCCGTTGGCCCACTTGGAGTTGAGCCCGGACAACACCGAGTCGAGGCTGCCTGCGGCTGCTCCGCGTGCGACGTCGACCAGGGCGCGCCGGTAGTCGGGCTTGAGCAGCCCCACTTCGGCGGCCAGGTCGATCTTGTTGACCAGCGCCGCCTGGTCCTGCTTCATCTCGATGAAGGAGACGCCGAGCTTGTCGAAATCACCGAGCGTGCTCGGCAACTTCGCGCCCTTGAGGGGAGCGATCGCGCCCTGCTTGGCGGCGAACCCGGACTCGCCCGCGAACCAGTCGATCCAGGCCCGGGCAGCGGCCTGCTTGTCGGAATTCTTGTTGATCGCCATGAAGTAGTCGGGCCCACTGACCGCGCAGAACTTCCCACCGACCTGACTCGGGAAGGGCAGGTAGCCGATGTCGTCGGGGCTGGTGCCGGCCTTCTTGGCGGCATCCTGCATCTGGGTGATCGCCCACGACCCGAGGTACATCATGCCGATCCTCCCCGTCGCCAGGAGATTCTTGGACTCCTCCCAGTTGGTCGTGGTGGGATCCGCCTCGGTGAGCTTCTTGGACACCGCGTCAAAGAGCAGCGAGTCGATCGACGCGAGGTCCTTCCCGCTGCTCCAGGGTGCCTTGTCGGTGGCGAGGCTGTTGTTGACGTCGCCGCTGCAGGAGGCCCCGCCCATCGCCTGCGTCCACTGGGTCAACGGCCAGCCGTCCTTGTAGTTGGTGTAGAGCGGCGTTGCGCCGGCCTTGTCCTTGATCGCCTGGAGGTCGGCGAGCATCTCCTCGACCGATGTGGGCGCGCCGCTCAGGCCGGCCTTGGCCCAGACCTTGCGGTTGTAGACGAAGCCGCTAGCGTTCCCGAAGGTCGGGATGCCGGATGCCGCGTCCCCGACGGTGCTGTAGTCGATCCAGTTGTACTTCTGCGCCAGGTCGCTCGCCTTCCCCAGCGGGGCGAAGAACTGCGCGTAGGTGTCCTTGGCAACCCCGTTGGGGATCAGCAGGACGTCGCCATAGTTCTTGGTGTTGAGGCGGATCTTGACCTCCCCCTCGTAGTCGGTGACCGCCTGGAACTTGACCGTCACCCCCGGGTACTTCTTGGCGAAGTCCGCGGCGTATTGGGCGAAGTCGGTGCCCACGATGTCGGTCCTGTTGGTGAGGACGGTGATCTCGCCCGCCGGCACGCCGCCGCCCCCAGAGGTCGCCGATTGCGCCGTGCTGCCACCTCCTCCGCAGGCGCCGAGGACGAGGGGCAGGGCCATGAAGACCAACCAGCGCTTAGCCATGACAACTCCTTGGGCGAGAGAATCGGTGTGCTAAACCGATATAGTAGACCGGTCATGCGGATGCGTCAAGACTCATGTAAGCAGCTCGCCGAGAACGACTATGTCGGTTTAGTTAGACGCGACGAGCTCGACCTCGAAGCCCTGCCCGTCGGCGAGATAGGACGCATAGTGCTGGGGGCCACCGGCATAGGGATGCCGGTCGGCGAAGAGCAGCTCCCACCCGTGCGCCCCGCACTCGGCGACGATCCGGTCGACGTCGGAGCGAGCCCCGGCGTGGAAGGCCAGATGGTTGACCCCCGGGCGACGACGGTCGTGCCCGCCGGGCGCGACATCCGGGCCGGACTCGACGACGAGATAGACCGGGCCGAGCTCCCACGCGAGTCCGTGCCCCCAATCGTCACCGAGCCGCCAGCCGAGCTCGCCGAGCAGCCAGCCCCAACTCGCCCGTGCTGCAGGCAGATCCGCAACCCACACCTCGACGTGGTGGAGGGTCCCGCGGGTCGCGGGGGTCGCGGCGGCCTCGCCGGCACGAGCGCTGGCAGCAAGGCCGTCAGCCCCCGACGGCCGCCAACGGGCGCGCGCGAGGTCGACGCGATAGTCGAGCGGCGGTCGCCCGCGCAGTGGCGTGCCCTCGGCGAGATAGTGGTCGTGGGCCCGCTCGCCCAGCCCCTGCGGCGGCAACCCACCGGCCCGGATGACGCGCCACCACGGCACCTCCGAGCCATAACGGCTCATGACCTGACCCACCTGACGCGACCCGCCCGAGCCCACCAGCCGCGCGAGATCGCCATAGGTCGCGACCTGCCCGGAGGGGATGCGCGTCACCAGCTCGAGGACCCGCTCGGCGTGCTCGGGCAGCGCCGCCTCGCCCGCCTGCGACGGCCCGCCCATCAGTAGCTCGCCAGCCGCGGGTCGATCGCATCGACCCAGGCGAGCACGCCGCCCTCGAGGTTGGCGGCATACCTCCAGCCGGCGGCGAGCGCGAGGCGGGTCGCCTCGGCTGAGCGTGCGCCGGTCTTGCAGTAGAAGACGATCGGCGCATCCTGGGGCCCGAGCAGCTCGGGGGTCCACGCCGCACCGGCGCGCAGCGTGCCCAGCTCGACCCAGCGGTCGTCGGGGATGGTGACGATTGCCCGCTCGGGGGCCGAGCGGACGTCGACGAGCACTGGCGGATGCGGGCTGCGCAGCTCGCGAGCGAGGGTGCGCGCGTCGACGGTGGGCACCGGGCCGGGTGGCGGCGCAACGGGCTCCGCACCCCCAACCGTCGCCGCGGCGTCCGCATCATCGGGTATGCCGCACGCCCGGCAGCGTGGATCCGCTTGCACCGCAAGGCTGTCCCAGCTCTGGCGCAATCCGTCATGGACGAGGACCCGCCCGATGAGCGGCTCGCCGATGTCGAGGATGAGCTTGATCGCCTCGGTCGCCTGCACCGAGCCCACCGCCCCGCACAACGCGCCGAGCACCCCCGCCTCGGCGCACGAGGGCACGGCGTCGGCCGGCGGTTCGTCGGGGAAGACGCACCGCAGACACGGCCCGTGCCCGGCCCACCAGACGGCGACCTGGGCGTCGAAGCGCAGCACCGAGGCCCACACCAGCGGCACCCCCGCGCGCA
>CAZLGB010000148.1:0-8608 GCA_964558825.1 uncultured Intrasporangiaceae bacterium | reverse complement strand
CCCGCCCGCTGCGGACGGCCGGGGGGCGACTCATTGCCTTGGACCGCTCGGTCGTCGTGCCCGACGGCGCGCCCGCGGCGACTCGCGCGGCCCTGGATGCGGCGCGCGGACGCTACGCGCGCAACGCGATCATCCAGGGGGCGGCCGCCGAGCTCTTCAAGGCCTGGGCCGCGACGGTGCGGTATGCCGTGCGCCCGCTCGGCGGGCAGATCGTCCTGTGTCTGCACGACGAGCTGCTGGTGCAGGTGCCTGCGGAGGCCGCCGATGCCGGAATGGCCGCGGTGACCCAGGCGCTGGCCGACGCGGCCCGGCGGTGGACCGGTGGGGCGCCGGTGCGCTTCGTCGCCGACCTGTCGGTCGTCAGCGGTTGGGACCAGGCCAAGGGATAAGGCGAGGCGTGACGGTCGGCCACTCGCCTAGCGTGGGCCTGGTGATCACCTGGGTCCTCGAGCGTGACGTGTTTGGCGACCACCACGACGGGCTGGCCGCTGCCGTGTCCCTTGCCTCGGGTCGGGTCGTCGTCTGGCATGACCAGTGGTGGGCCGACGGGCGCTGGCCGCGGCTCGAGGGGTCGGTGATCTTCCACGGGTCGCTGGGGAATGCCGACCGGATCGGCCGCGAGCTGCCGTGGACGCCGGGGGCCTTCTGCTCGACCGAGCGTTGTGCCTGCAGCAGCTGGTGGCCGCAGGTCGCCGCCGACCTGCTCTCGCCGTCGTTCGTCTTCACCACCGTGGCCGAACTCGTCGCCTCGGGGCCGCCGCTCGACTTCGGTGCGCGCGTCTTCGTCCGCCCGGACAGCCCGCTCAAGCCCTTCAGCGGGCGGGTCGTGGCGCGCGACGCGATCAGCTTGCGCGCGCTCGACCATGGCTTCTACTACGACGACGAGCAGTTGCCCGTCGTCGTGGCGCCCGCGGTGGCGGTGACCCACGAATGGCGTTTCGTCGTCGTCGACGGGTCGGTCGTCGCCGGCAGCGACTACACCCCGACCGGGCGGCTGGCCGGCGCATCCTTGTCGCCCGGGCACCGGGCCTGGGCGTATGCCGCCGACCTCGCCTCCCGCGTGCCGGCGCCCGACCCGGCATACGTGCTGGACGTGTGCCAGAGCGAGGCGGGACTGCGGCTGCTCGAGCTCAACCCCTTCAGCGGCGCCGATCTCTACGGCTGCGACCGCCGGGCCATCGTCGAGGCCGTGCACGCCCGGTGGGGATGACCGGGTCCCGCTCGCGCGCCGATGTGGGCAGGATGGGCACGTGCACGACGTGACGTGGGGGCTGGACCTCTCCACGAGCCCGCGGAAGACGGCCGCCGTCGCCCTTGGCTGGTCGACACCCGGCGAAGCGCAAGTCCTCGAGGTCCGTCACCCCCTGACGGCCACGGACATCGTCGCGTTGATCGCGGCGCACCGGGAGAGCAGCTGGGCGGTCGACGTCCCCTTCGGGTGGCCCGACGACTTCGTTGAGGTCATGGCGGGCCGGCATACCAGGCCGCTGCGGGGCGACGAGATCCCCGCGCCGGCCGCCTGGGACGACTGGCGCACCCACCAGATCGCGCAGCGGCGAACGGACCGGTTCCTGACGAGCCATCCACGCATCGGTGTCCGCCCCCTCCCGGCCGCGTTCCAGCTGCTCGGCGCGACCGCGGCCATGTGGGTCCTGGTCGAGGCGCAACTGGCGCAGTGCGGAGTGGCGGTCGACCGAGCCGGCGTCACGGGCGCGATCTGCGAGACCTACCCGAGGGCGGCCCAAGTGGCATGGGGTCTCACCGGCAGCAAACGGACCTGGCCGCAGCTGCACGAAGCTTTCCCGTTCCTCCGTGTCGAGGCAGGGCTGCTGAGCGCGTTCGCCCACGATGACGTGCGTGACGCTCTCGTGTGTGCGCTGGTCGGGCGCGCCCGCGCCCTGGGGCTGACGATCGGGCCGCCCTCCATTGACCTGGCCGCAGCCCGTCGCGAGGGGTGGATCCATGTCAGCTGCGAGCCCGCATCGCGGCTCGTCGCCACGACGTCCTGACGCTCGCCTGCCGTCGCGAGGTCAGACAGGCCGTCGACCCCATCAGCCGACATCAGCGCCCGAGCGAGCGCCCTTTGCTGCCACAGTGGGTGCTGGCCCGGCACCCGACCGCGACCGCGATCCCGCCGACACCTGACCCAGCCCCTCCGGCACTGGTCGGGAGCCAGCGCCTATGCATTGAGTCACCCATGAGTCAGACCCCCTGAACGAGCACTGACTGGAGCCTTATGCACCGTGGAGGTGCATAAGGCTCCCATCAGCCGCCCCAAGGGCCGTGACCAAGAGCTTGGGCTGGACGGTGGGTGCAGAAGACATCGCCCCTGACCGAAACAGCAGCCCACGCGGGGCACCGAGCAACACGCGCGCGCACCCCGTAGCACTGTCCCGGCCCTGAGTCACCCACGACTCAATGCATACGTTCGCGCTCCCAACCTCTTCCACCTGCGAGAGAGCCGGGAAAGTCCCCGCCCATCGACCCTCACGAGGGTCGGTCGCCGCCGGCTTGAGTCAGGTGGTGCGCCCGGACCGCCGCGCCCAGACAGGTGACCTCAGGCCCCAGTCGACCCCTCGTCGGGCTCGGTCGCGACCTCACGCAGGAAGGCCTCGAAGTCAGCGCCGATCTCCTCGGCCGAGGGCAGCTGCGACATGTCCGACGCGAGCAGGCTGGGCTTGGTGCGCCCCTCCATGAACGAGTCATACTGCCGCTCCAGCGCCGAGACCAGCGTCTTGACCTCGTCGTTGTCAGCCAGCTCAGAGTGGATCTGCTCGCGCGTCCGCACCGCGGCTGCGGCCAGCTCGTCGCGCGTGAGATCGAGCCCGGTCGCACCCACAAGGGCGTCGAAGGCCACCAACGCGGCGTCGTGGTAGTCGGCCTGGGCCAGGTAATGGGGCACGTGGACGGCATACCCCATGGCGTCGCGACCGGCCTCGCCGAGGCGCAGCTCGAGCAGCCCGAGGAAGCTCCCCGGCACTTGCACGGTCCCGAAGACCGGCTCGACCTCGCCGAGCAGACGCGACGAGGTCGCGTGCGGCGTCGAGCCGAGCGGGCGAGTGTGCGGCACGGCCATGGGTATGCCGTGCACCGTCACCGTCAGCTCGACCCCGAGACCCTCGACCAGCCCGATGACCGCCTGGGCCATCCGCTCCCACTGGTAGTCCGGCTCGGGGCCGGACAGCACGAAGAAGGGGGTGCCGGAGCGGTCGAGCACGCGGTGGAGCAGCATCGACGGGTCGTCATAGGCCGTCCAACGGTCCTTGTCGAAGGTCATGACGGGGCGACGGCCGCGGTAGTCGAGCACCTGGTCGACGTCGAAGCTCGCGACCACCCGCGATTCGTGGTGGTCGAGCAGATGCGCGGTGAGCAGCTTCTGGGTGCCTCCGGCGTCGACGAAACCGCCGAGCGAGGCGACGAGCACGGCGGCACGAGAGCCGCCGAGGCCGGCGTCGCTCTCGAAGCGGATGAGGGCGGTGGGGTCCTGCACGGGGCAATCCTTCCAAGTCGTTCCCCCTCTGCAACGCACCACCCCCGGAAGCGATTCCGCGTCGCGGCCGACAGGCGCCGCGAGCCGGCCCCGTCAGGCTCGCGGAATGGCCGCTATCGCCTTCTCGATCCGCTTGCGTGACACGGGGTATGCCGTGCCGAGACCCTGCGCGAAGAGCGACACCCGCAGCTCCTCGATCATCCAGCCGATGGCGACGACGTCCTCAGCCCCGCGCTGGGTGGGGCGCACGGCGGCCAGCAGGGCGGCATACGACCCCTCGACGGCGAGCACCTCGTCGAGACGCACCCGATCGCGGGCGAGGTCCAGCGGCGCCTTGTCGAGCCGGTGTTGGGCGGCGCGCAGGTAGCGGTCGAGGTCGGGCAGCCGCGCCAGCCCGGTGTCGGCGACGAAGCCCGGCCGGATGAGCTCGCGCAGCTGAGCCCGCACGTCGCCGACGAGCTCGCGCAGCGGCGGCGCGGTCATGGCGTCGAGGCGCTGGACGAGCTGCAGGTGCTTGGCGAGGATCGGCTCGACGAGACCGACGACCTGCACGACCCGAGCGCCGACGTGGTCGCGGACTGCGGCTTGGGCAGAGGCGAATTCGGTGGCGGTGCGCGGCACATGGTGGACCCGCTCGGCGGCGATCGCATCCACGGCCGCGGCGAGGGCGTCGTCCAGCAGGGCCGGCACCGAGCCGTGCGGGTTGTGGCCGAGGGCGAGCTTCTGGGTGTTGGAGAGGCGGGCGAGGACCTGCTTCCACGGCGGGACGGTGCCGAGCAGCAACAGCCGCCGGACGCCGAGGCGGTGCTCGGCGTGCGCCTCGGCGAGCGACGGCAGCACGCGCAGAGCCACCGAGTCGCCTTCGTCGACGAGCGCCGGATAGCCGTGGACCCGCCGGCCCCCGACGACCGCATCGTGCTCGAGCGGGACGTCACCGATCTCCCAGGTGCGCATGCCCGTCCGGGTGAGGGCGGCTCCCGCAGCGGCCACCCGGCGACTGACCTCGGGGGCCGCCTGCTCGTGCAGCGCCGCGAGCGACTTGCCCGCGGCGACCACCCGCGCGCTGCCGCGCCGCCCGCCGGCGCTGCGTTCCTCGACCGAGAAGGTCACCCGCAGGTGGTCGGGCAGCCGCTCGACGTCCCAGTCCTCGGGCCGGATGACGACACCATGGGTCTCGCGCAGCACCCGAGCCAGCACGTCGGTGAGCCGCCCGTCGCCGGGGCCGAGGCCGCGCTCCCCCAACACCCGCACCGTCGCAGCCGCGTGCTCGGGTGCCGGGACAAGCAGCCGCCGGGTCGTCTTGGGCAGCGAGCGGATGAGAGCAGTGACGAGCTCCTCGCGCAATCCCGGCACCTGCCAATCGAATCCGGCATCAGTCACCCGGTTGAGCACGTCGGTGCCAATGTGGACCGTCACCCCGTCGGCGGCCGAGCCGGGCTCGAAGTGATAGGTCACGGGAAGCACGAGATCGCCCTGGGTCCAGGTCGTCGGATAGGCCTCGACCCCCAGGTCACCCGCCTCGTCGCGCACGAGCAGGTCCTCGGTGAAGGTCAGCAGCCGCGGGTCGGTGCGCGAGACGCGCTTCCACCAGGTGTCGAAATGCCGGGCCGAGACGACCTCGCGCGGCAGGCGCGCGGCATAGAAGTCGAAGAGCACGTCGTCGCCGACGAGGATGTCGCGCCGGCGCGTGCGCGCCTCGAGCTCGGCGAGCCGGGCCACGAGGCGTCGGTTGTCGTGGAAGAACCGGTGATGCGTCGTCCAGTCGCCCTCGACGAGGGCGTGGCGGATGAACAGCTCCCGGGCCAGCTCGGGGTCGATGCGCCCGAGCCCGACGACCCGCCCGACGACGATCGGCACGCCATAGAGGGTGACCCGCTCGGTCGCTACCGCCGAGCCCTGCTTGGCCGACCACCGCGGCTCGGAGTGCTGGCGCTTGACCAGATGCGCGCCGAGCTGCTCGGCCCAGAGCGGGTCGATGCGGGCCACGTCGTGGGCCCAGAGCCGAGAGGTCTCGACGAGCTCTCCGGCCATCGCGTATGCCGGTTGCTTGCGAAAGAGGGTCGACCCGGGCGAGATCGCGAAGCGCGCACCCCGGGCGCCGAGATAGTCGCGGCGGGTCTCGTCACGCAGGCCGACGTGACTGAGCAGCCCGGCGAGCAGTGACTGGTGCAGAGCGTCGAGGTCGGCGCTGGCGTGGTCGCCGGCCTCATCGCGCCGGTGCCCATGCCGACCCGGGTCGAAGCCGGCCGACTTGGCCGCCTGCCGCAGCTGCGCCACGAGGTCCTGCCACTCGCGGATCCGCAGGTAGTGGAGATACTCCGTCTTGCACATCCGCCGAAAAGCGTTGCCCGACAAGGCCTCCTGCTGCTCGCGCACGTAGTCCCACAGCCGCAGATAGGCCGCGAAGTCAGATCCCTCGACAGCAAACCGCTTGTGCGACAACGCTGCTGCCTCTTGATGCTCGAGCGGCCGCTCCCGCGGGTCCTGGATCGACAGGGCCGCAACGACGACGAGCACCTCGCGCAGGCACCCCCGCTCGTTGGCCTCGATGACCATCCGAGCCAGGCGGGGATCGACCGGCAGCAGCGCAATCGCCTTGCCGTATGCCGTGATTCGCCGCCGCGTGTCGGTCTCGCCGCTCGGGGTGGACTCGTCCGAGGAGCCCGCGTGACCGGCATACATCTCGAAGGCGCCGAGCTCCTCGAGCAGGCGCACCCCGTCGGCGATATTGCGCGCGTCCGGCGGGTCGACGAAGGGGAACGCGGCGATGTCACCGAGCCCCAGGGTCGTCATCTGGAGGATGACCGAGGCGAGATTGGTCCGCAGGATCTCGGGGTCGGTGAACTCCGGGCGGGCCTCGAAATCGTCCTCCCCGTAGAGCCGGATGCACACGCCTGCGGCCAATCGCCCACAGCGACCTGCACGTTGGCGTGCGCTCGCCTGTGACACCGGCTCGATCGGCAGCCGCTGGACCTTGGTGCGCTGGCTGTAGCGCGAGATGCGCGCCGTGCCGGTGTCGACGACATAGCGGATGCCCGGGACGGTCAGCGAGGTCTCGGCGACGTTGGTGGCGAGCACGACGCGCCGGCCGGCGTGCGCAGCAAAAACCCGGTGTTGCTCGGCGGCCGAGAGCCGCGCGAAGAGCGGGACGATCTCGGTGTCGGGCAACCCCAAGCCGGCCAATGCGTCTGCGGCATCACGGATTTCGCGCTCGCCCGAGAGGAAGACCAGAATGTCATGGCTCGCGACCTCGTCATGGCCGGACGCCTCGGTCCACAGCTCCTCGACGGCCTCGACGATGCCGGTGACCTGGTCGACCTCCACCGGCGGTCCCGGCGTGCCGTTCTTGGCGGGCGCCCCTTCACGGACGAGCGGGCGATAGCGCACCTCGACCGGATAGGTCCGCCCCGACACCTCGACGATCGGAGCCGGCCGTCCATCGGCGTCGGCGAAATGTCGCGCAAAGCGCTCCGGGTCGATGGTCGCCGACGTGATGACGATCTTGAGGTCGGGCCGCCGCGGCAGCAGCGCCTTGAGATAGCCGAGGATGAAGTCGATGTTGAGACTGCGCTCGTGGGCCTCGTCGATGACGATCGTGTCATAGCGGCGCAGCTCGCGATCGCGCTGCAGCTCCGCCAGCAGGATGCCGTCGGTCATCACCTTGACGAGCGAGTCGCGCCCAGCCTGGGTGGTGAAGCGCACCTGATAGCCGACCACTCCACCGAGCTCGACGTCGAGCTCCTCGGCCAGTCGCTCGGCGACCGCCCGCGCGGCGATCCGCCGGGGTTGGGTGTGCCCGATGGTCCCGCGGATCCCCCGGCCCAGCTCGAGCAGGATCTTGGGCAGCTGGGTGGTCTTGCCCGAGCCGGTCTCGCCGGCGACGACGACGACCTGGTGATCGCGGATCGCCGCGGCGATCTCGTCGCGGCGAGCCGCGATCGGCAGGTCGTCGGGATAGCGGATCGGCGGGACGAGGGCGCGGCGCGCGGCATACCTCGCCTCGCGAGCCTCCCGTCGGGCCGCGCGTTGCTCGGGCGTCAGCGCGCTGGCCGCGCGCTGCTCAGTGCGCTCGCCGGCCGACGCACCAGCAGGCGTATGCCGTCTGCGCGCACCACCGCTCCGCCCCCTGGACGGGCGCTGCGGCGCGGAAGTCGGCTCGGACACGCCCGCCAGGATAGGCCGACGGGGCGTCGGGCACGTCCAGCCGAGCGATCACCCCACGGCGGCGACGAGCTTGGCGGCCGCGTCCTTGGCGATCGACACCGCCTTGGCCTCGTCGGCCCACGTCGTCGACACGGCGATCGTCGTGCTGCCCTTGACGATCTCGATGCGCGCCAGGGTCTTGGCGCCTGCGGCCATGGTGAATCCGAGCGAGGCGTCGCCGAGGCCGACGTCGAAGGTCTTGGCCGCGGGCATCTTGGCCATCTGCGCCTTGGCTCCCTCGACGAAGACGCTGGCCGACCCGTCGCCATGACGGTTGACCGCATAGCCGAGGCTGCCCCCGCTGGTCGTGTAGCTGCAGCCGTCGAGCTTCTCCACAGCGGTCTCGGGGACACCCGGGACGGACAGCTGTTTGGCCGGACCGCCGAGCCACGCGGACGCCGTCGCAAGGTCGATCATCGAGCAGGCGGTGATCGGTCCGCCCGCCCCTGCACCAGCGCCGGCGGGCGTTGAGGGCGCTGCGGGCGCAGGGGCGGGCTGCGTCGCCTGCGTGGCGCCCCCTGCCGCGGCCGGGGCGGTCGCCCCTGCACTGCCTCCGGCCGCGGTCGAGGTTGTGCCAGCTCCGGAGGAGCACCCCGCCATCGACACTGCTGCGAGGAGGGCCACGACTCCCCCGACCCACCGCACACCCCGGCGCCTCATGCCCTGCTCCTCCTCGTGGACCGGCGGTCCGACCTCACCGTTGACCATGACGAATCGGCCAATTCGTCGGCATCCGTGGAATCACTGGATTTAGGCTGCGTGCCATGCCCGGCGGCCCGCAGCAGCACTCCGCCCGCGAGGACGCGCTGCGGCCGGCGCCGACCGACCCGGCCGCCGCTGCGACCACGGCGCTTCACGACCTGCTCGGTCGCTTCCAGTTGGCCTGGCGCACATCGCTGCGCGCGCTCGACGACG
>CAZLGB010000147.1:0-8731 GCA_964558825.1 uncultured Intrasporangiaceae bacterium | reverse complement strand
GTTGGCCAGCACGGTCGCGCCGGCCAGCGCTGCCTCGGCCGACGGCGGCACCGGCACCCACATGTCCTCGCACACCTCGACATGCAGGACGAGGTCGGGCACGTCGACCGCGCGGAAGAGCAGATCCGGCCCGAAGGGCACCTCGGCCTGATCGAGCGCCGCACCCAGCCGGATCGTCCCGCGCACGTCGTCACCCGCGGCGATCTGGCGGCTCTCGTAGAACTCGCGATAGGTCGGCAAGTAGGACTTGGGCGCGACCCCGAGCACCCTCCCGCGGTGGACCACGACCGCGCAGTTGTAGACCCGCCCGCGCGCTCGCAGGGGCGCGCCGACGACGAGCACCGGCAGCAACTCGCGGCTGCCGGCCACGACGGCGGCGAGCGCCTGCTCGACCGCATCGAGCAAGGGGTCTTGCAAGACGAGGTCCTCGAGCGAGTAGCCGGTCAGCCCCAGCTCGGGGAAGACGGCCACCGCCACCCCGTCGGCATGGCAGTCGCCGGCCACCGCGAGGGTCGCGGCGGCGTTGGCCGCGGGGTCGACCAGCCGGACCGGCACGGTGCAGGCGGCAACCCGGGCCATGCCCTGGTCGTAGATCCCGTAGAAGTTCATGGCGCCCCGAGTCTCCCACGCCTCACGTGTCACGGCCCCGCCCCCACGCCAACCCCCGTCGCGCCCACTTCGGCCAGGCACGGCCGGGGCAAGAAGTATGCCGCGCGCCGAAAGGCCAGGGGCATGGCCCGAACCGGAGGGCGCGAGGGGGAGCGCCACCGATCATCGACACGCGGCATACACCAACATTGTTGCGTCAAAGCCGGGTTTGCGCACGTTGAGAGGTGCACTCGGCGCGCCTAACGGTCGCACGCTACCCTGCGACGGTGGCCGAGAGCGTTGAGCGCGAGGGTGGCGGACCGTCCTTCGTCCCTTTCCGGGCCTGGCGCTATGCCCCTGACCTGCCCCTGGCGCAGGTGCTCGCGCCGCCCTATGACGTGCTCTCCGACGTCGACGTGGCGGCGCTGCGGGCCAGCAGCCCGCACAACATCGTCCACGTCGACGTCCCCGCGCCGGGTGCCGACGGCACGGATCGGTATGCCGTGGCCGCCCGCACGCTGGCCGGCTGGCAGGAGCGCGGCGTGCTGGTCCGCGACCCGGTGGCGAGCCTGACGATCTACCGGATGAGCTTCCACGACGGAGCGGGCCGGGCGCGCTCGCTCGTCGGGGTCCTGGGGGGCCTGGAGGTCGTCGACCCGGGAGTCGGACGGGTGCTGCCGCATGAGCGGACCACGCCCAAGGCGTCGACCGATCGGCTCGACCTCACCCGTGCCACACGAGCCAACCTCTCCCCGGTGTGGGGGTTGGCGCTCGGGCGCGGCCTCACCGAGCTGCTCGCCTCGGCTGGTGAGCCGCTCGGGGTGCTCGAGGTCGACGGGGTCGAGCACGCGGTGGAGCGGATCGTCGACCCCGAGCGGATTGCGGCCATCGCCGCGGTGATCGGTGCCGACGACGTCCTCATCGCCGACGGTCACCACCGCTACGGCGTCGCCCGCAGCTATCGCGACGAGGTGGTGACCGGCGCATCCGGCGCATCCCCGGTCGCTGCGGCTGGGGCGCAGGCCGCCCGGCATACCCTGGCGTTCGTCGGCGCGCTGGTGGCCGACCAACTCGCCGTCGACGCGATCCACCGGCTCGTCTCGGGCCTCGGCAGCGCGGCGTTGCGAGAGGCGCTCGGTCGCGATTTCGCGCTCGTGCCCGGCCCGAGCCGGCTGGGTCCCGCGGTGACGGCGGAGCTGCACGATCGGGGCGCCTTGTTGCTCGTCGAGCCCGCCGCGGGCGGCGCGGGCGACGCCGTCGAGACCAGCTGGTTGATGCCCCGGGCGGGGGCGTTCGACGGCGTGCGCGCCCTCGATGGGGCCTGGCTCGAGCAGACCCTCGCCGGATCGGGGGCCATCCTCGACTACCAGCACGGGGTGGGCGAGGTGCTCGCCGCCCTGCACGGAGGCCGGGCCGAGGCGGCCATCCTCATCCGCCCGACGAGTCTGGGCGAGATCGAGCGCACCGCCCGCGAGGGGCTGCTCATGCCGCCGAAGTCGACCTTCTTCACCCCCAAGCTGCGCACCGGCCTCGTCGTGAGAGACCTGCGCACGCCCGACTGAGCGGGCCGGCGATGGGCCCTTACTGGGGGACCGCCGACGGCAAGGGGGCCGAGGGGGGCACGCCGACCCCGGTCGGAGGAGGCAGCGGCACTGTCCCCGCGGTGCTGGCGAGCGAGGTCAGATAGTCGGTCTGCGCGGACGTGCCGAAGACGATGAGCACCGACCCGGGCGCGAGCACCGTGTCAGCAGACGGGTGCGGCGCAAACGGCCGACCGGGGCCGGGGCGATAGGCGAGCACTCTTGCGCCCGAGGCGTTTTCCAGGTCGGCGGCGCCGAGGGTCGTGCCGGCCAGCGGAGAGTCCGGGAGGATCCGGACCTGCTCGATGCGGAAGTCGAGCTCCTCGTCGTGCATGACGACGTCGAGGAACTCGGCGACGTGGGCGTTGAGCGCGAAGGCCGCCATTCGGCGCCCGCCGATGAGTTGCGGGTTGACCGCTCGGGTGGCCCCGGCGAGGACGAGCTTCTCCTTGGAGTCGACCGTGCGGGCGCGGGCGATGATGACCATGTCCGGCCGGATCGCTCGCGCGGAGAGGGTGAGGTAGACGGTGTCGGCGTCGGTCTCGAGGGTGGCGATGAGGGCCCGCGCCCGCTCGATGCCGGCCGCGCGCAGCACCTCGTCCTGGGTGCAGTTGCCGACGAGGTGAGGGTCGTCGAGGTGGACGACCCGCTCGGGCTCGGTGTCGACGACGACGACCTGGGCGCCAATGGCCTTGAGGTGCTCACGCGCGGAGCGGCCCACCCGACCGTGGCCACAGATGATGACGTGACCGCTCATCGCGGAGATGCGCTTGTCCATCCGGCGCCTTTCGAAGTACCTGCGGAAATCGCCCTCGGTGATCGTCTCGACCATGACCGTGAGGTTGTAGAGGACCACGCCGACGCCGACGATGATGAGCGCGATGGTGAAGATCTCGCCCGCTGTCGTCAGCGGGTGGACCTCGCGGAAGCCCACCGTCGCCACGGTCGTCACCGTTTGATAGAGCGCCTCGAGGAAGGTGAAGCCGAGGATCATGTAGCCGATGACGCCGAAAACGGTCACGGCGACGATCGCGCCGATGGCCACGGTGAAACGGCGGATCGTGCTCACCGGGCTATTCAACCGTGTCGTATGCCGTGCTGTCAGGAGGCTGAGCCACAGTGGCGAGCCTGACGAGCCTGTGGTGGGATCGACCCGTGGAGTTCCTAGAAACACTGCTCCCCGGCGTGGGGGTGCGCTATGACGCGACAACCGCCTCGGGCCAATCCGTGTCACTCGTCGTTGACCGGGACGGGGCGGCCGAGATCGTCGGCTATCGGTCCGAGGATCCGGACGCCGTCGCCCACCGAATCAAGCTCACGGCGACCGAGACCGGCGCGATTGCAGAGCTGCTCGGAGCCTCGCGCCTCAACGCCCGCATGGCCGACTTGAGCCGGGAGGTGCCGGGTCTGGGCTCCGCCCGGGTCCGCATCGCACCAGGCAGTCGCTACGACGGACGTCACCTGGGTGACACGAAGGCGCGCACTCGCACCGGTTGCTCGATCGTCGCCCTCGTCCGGGGCACGGATGTCCGCGCCGCTCCCGGGCCGCTTGCCCGGCTGGTGGGTGGTGACATCGTCGTGGCCATCGGCAGCGACCGTGGGCTGGCTGAGCTCGAGGTGCTTCTGGCGATGTCTCCGGAGGACGAGCCCCTTCCGGTGCCGGACCCCATCGAGGAATAGGCCGAGCCGACGATGGATCGCCTCGGACTGGTCTTCCTCGAGTTGGGCGTCCTTTTGGTTGGCGTCTCCGTCCTCAGCATGGTTGCTCGCCGATTCGGTTTGTCTCCCATCCCCTTCTACCTGCTTGCCGGGCTGGCCTTCGGAGATGGAGGGATCGTGCCCGTGTCGGCGTCGGGCGAGTTCGTCCGCATTGCCGCCGAGATCGGCGTGCTGCTGCTGCTGCTGACCCTCGGTCTGGAGTTCTCCCCGGAGGAGCTCTCGGCCAGCCTGAGGCGCCACAGTCCGTCGGCGGTCGTCGACCTGCTGCTCAACGCCCTCCCGGGCGTTGGGCTGGCCCTGATCGTCGGGCTGCCGTGGCCAGCCGCGCTCGCCATGGCCGGTCTAGCTTGGATCTCCTCGTCGGGGATCGTCGCTCAGATGCTCACGGACCTCGACCGGCTCGGCAATCGAGAGACTCCGGCGATTCTCTCTGTCCTGGTTCTGGAGGACCTGGCGATGGCCGTCTTCTTGCCGATCCTGCTCGTCGTGCTCGCCGGTGGCGGGTTCGGCCAGGCTGCGGGCGGCATAGCCCTGGCGTTTGGAGCGGTTAGCTTGGCGCTGCTCACTGCCACGCGCGCCAGCCACCGTATCGGCGCCCTTCTCACGCACGACTCTGACGAACAGATCATGCTGCGCGTCCTCGGGCTGACGCTGCTGGTGGCCTCGACCACTCATCTGCTCGGAGCGAGTGCGGCCGTCGGTGCATTCCTTGTCGGCATCGCGATACCGGGGGAGCTGGCCGCCCGGGCTCGCCGCATCCTCGGTCCCCAGCGAGACCTGTTCGCCGCGATCTTCTTCGTCACGTTTGGGCTCGCCACCGACCCCCGTCACCTGCTCCCCTATCTCGGCATCGCCGCCGCCCTGGGCGGCTGCGGTGTCATCACCAAGGTGCTGACCGGGTGGTATGCCGCGTCCCGCGACGGTGTCGCCCCGCGCGGCCGGTTGCGCGCCGGGCTCACCCTGGTACCACGGGGCGAATTCTCCATCGTCATCGCAGGTCTGGCCGTCGCGGCGGGTCACCGTGAGGTCGGACTCATCGCCACGGCATACGTGCTCATGCTTGCGGTGGTGGGGCCCATGTTGGCTCGATTCAGCGACCAGATCGCCGCGCGTGGCCTCGGACACGGGCCCAGCCCCGATTCGTCGGTTGGTCGCTAGGCTCGCCACAGCAGCACGAGGTCGTGCCCTAGTCGGAGGTCCCCATGGACGGACAGCGTCGTCGCCGGATCGCCATCGTCGGAGCCGGGCCCTCGGGCCTGTTCGCCGCGCAGAGCCTCGTCGGGCAATCCGACGTGCCGGTGAGCGTCGACATCTTCGATCGGCTGCCCGCCCCCTACGGTCTGCTGCGCTACGGGGTCGCCCCGGATCACACGAGCATCAAGTCGGTCGCCACCGCCCTCGCGCGGACCTTCGACAACGAGGCGGTGCGCCTCGTCGGCAACGTCGAGTTCGGTCGCGACATCGACCGCGCCGAGCTGCTCGCGGCATACGACGCCGTCGTGTATGCCGTGGGCGCGAGCGAGGACATGCGCATGGGCGTGCCCGGCGAGGACCTGCCGGGCAGCCGGTCGGCGCGCGAGTTCGTCGCCTGGTATTCGGGGCATCCGGACGCCGAGCCGCAGCCGCTGGAGGGCATCACCGCCGCCGCGACGATCGGGCTCGGCAATGTCGCCGTCGACGTCGCCCGGATCCTCGCCAAGACCGCCGAGTCGCTCGAGGTCACCGACATGCCCGAGGACGTGCTCGCCGAGCTGCACCGGCATACCGTCGACGACATCTGGATCGTCGGGCGGCGCGGCCCGCAGTTCGCCGCCTTCACCACCGTCGAGCTGCGCGAGCTGGTCCACACGCCCGGGCTGCAGGTCACCGTCAACGCCGACGCCTTCGACGGCATCGACGAGTCGACCCTCGACCGCAAGACCCGCACCAATGTCGAGATCCTCCGTGCGGTCGCGGCGGGCCAGGCAGGCACGGGCGCCGGCGAGGGCGAGGGCGAGGGCGAGTCGCCGCGGCGCCGGTTGCACTTCCTCTTCTGGCGCAAGCCGGTCGCCCTCGAGGGCAGCGACCGCGTGGAGGCGCTCGTCGTCGAGCGCACCCGCATCGACGAGACCGGCAAGGTCGTCGGCACCGGCGAGCAGACCCGGCTGCCGGTGCAGCTCGTGCTGCGCTCGATCGGCTATCGCGGGATCGCCCTGCCGGGGGTGCCCTTCGACACGCGCCGCAGCGTCATCGCCAACGAGGAGGGCCGGGTCACCGACACGGCCGGAGTCGTGCAGCCCCGGGAGTATGTCGTCGGGTGGATCAAGCGCGGCCCGGTCGGGGTCATCGGCACCAACAAGTCGTGTGCGGCTCAGACGGTGCGGCATCTGCTCGCCGATCTGTCGGCCGACGCCGATGCGCCCGAGCCGACGAGCGATGCGCTCAGCACGCTGGCCGCGCGCGGGGTGCGGGCGACCTCGCTGGCCGACTGGCGGGCCATCGACGCCGCCGAGCTGGCGCTGGGGGCCGGGCGCGGGCGGGAGCGCACCAAGATCGAGACCTGGGACGGGCTGCTCGCCCACTGCGGAGCCTGAGCCTGACGGCATACGCACGTCGTCCCGGCCACCTGGGCAGGCGACCGGGACGACGAGGCGGTATGCCGGGTGGTCAGCTCAGCGTCATCCGGGGCTCTCCGCCGAGCAGGCCGGTGCCGGAGATCGAGCAGGTGCCCCCGCGGGTGGCACCGCCGTTGTAGGCCTGGCGCACGCACGAGCGCTCGGCGAGCTCACCCCAGTAGTTGGGGTGCAGCGACTCCTGGACGTAGTAATTGCTGCCCAGGGTCGACACCGTGCGGATCTGGTCGATCCACTCGGTCTTGTCGACGGCGCCCGCCTGGGTCCACGAGGTGAGACCCTTCTCCTCGAGCAGCCCGACGGTGTTTTCACAGAGCCGCCGCCCGTTGAAGGCCGACTGCAGCTCGAGCACCTTGGTGCCGGCGATGGCGGCCGTCGTGGCCGCGCCCTTGACGGTGTTGTTGATCGTCGGCAGGGCGCTGGAGTTGGCCCAGTCGGCGTCGCCATTCCAGAAGCCGCAGCCGCCGGTGTTCTGCCGGGTGTAGCCCGACTGGCTGTAGCGGATCCCCGAGCCGGGCGGCAGCGGAGACGGGTAGTCCTGCACGAGCAGCGTCCAGGAGCCATCGGCATACCCGGCATTGCGCATCGCCTGGCGGACGTTCTGCAGTGCGGTGACCACGCGGGCCTTGATCGCCGCGACATTGGCCGAGGTGAAGTTGGCCGTCACGGAGGAGTCGTCGCGGCAGTAGTCCGGCCACCACGACGGCGAGGTGAGGAAGTCGGTCACGCACGACTGGATGATGTCGGCGAAGTGGAAGTCGTTGCCGCCGATGCTCACGACGACCATCTGGACGTTGTGGCTGGCGGCAAACGACTGCAGCATCGTCGCCTGGCCCTGCTTGCCGGCCCCGTTGTTGTAGAAATCCAGGCCCGGTTTGAAGTTGCCGCTCGAGTCGGTGAAGGTCGAGGTCCGCGCGCCCGAGCAGGCGAGGTCGACGCCGTTGACGCCGCCGCCGATGTAGATCGAGGCGGCCCAGCTGCGGTGGCAGCGAGTGATCTGCTCGGCTGTGCGCGCGGCGTTGTCGAAGTATGCCGTCGGGCCCAGCGCGTCGACATAGGACGAGCTGACGTTGGAGTTGCCCGCCCACCGGCCGGCCTCCCCGGAGATATAGCTGTCGCCGAGCGACGCGATCCACGGGGCACCGACTCCGGGGCCGTCGGCCGCAGCCGGACCGGCGGTCGCAACGGCGCCGACCGAGAGCGCTGCACCGAGCAATCCGGCTGCGGCACAACGGAGTCGGCGAGACCGGTGGGTGAGGGGACGCAACGAGGCCATGAGCACTCCCATCGACGATGATGGCGCCTGGACGCAGGCGCTGTGGGCTGCAGGACGCACCGCCCCCTCCCGGCGGCACCACTGTGGCACAGCGCACCTCGCCGCGCGCGCGGAAACGCCCTGCGCGGGCTGCTCCCGGGGCTCCGGCGCGGTCGCCCGCTCGGCTCAGAGCAGGGACCGGAAGGCCGCGACGTCGGCGGCCTGCCAGTCGGTGTGGTCGTTGGTCCAGCCCTGCAGGTCGTGGAAGAGCCGGTGGGAGTTGGCCGTCGCGTGACCGATGACGTCGCCGGCGGCGATCCCGAAGCGCGCCATGAGGCTGCGCACGAGGGCGACGAGCGCACCGAGCTGGGCCGGCCGGTGGAGGATCTGCTGGTCGGCCCACACCGAGCCGTTGCCATGGCTGGCCTGGACGACCTCGATGCCGACGGCGCTGTCGTTGAGCCCGATGGTGTGGCGACAGCGCACGTCGGTCGGGACGAGCTGGTGGACGACGCCCTGCTGGTCGACGACGAAGTGCGCACAGGTCCCCGGCAGCTCGCCCCGGTTGGGCGAGTCGGTCGCGAAGGTCGACCACACCGGGGGATAGGTGTCGGTCTCGGTGAAGTGCAGGACGATGACGCGGGGGGTCAGCGCGGAGCTCGAGGTGCCATAGTGGCGCAACGAGTAGGCCGCCATCTCGGTCAATCGAGTTGCGGGATAAGGGATCGGGTCCTGGCGGATGGTGAGCTGGCCAGGAATGGCGGGTGAGCTCACCCGTGGTGACGTGATCGGTCGGGTCGGCGTCGGCCGGGTCGATGGGCTCGGTATGCCGGACGCTCCAGTCGGGCTCGCCACCGGCAGGGTGGGCTCGGCGCTGACCGAGGGGGCGCCGGCAGGCGTGGCGCTGGCCGGCGACGTGGTGGACGGCGCCGCGGTGGTGGCCGACGTGTCCGAGCCCGCGGCCGTCGGCGCAGGGG
>CAZLGB010000146.1:0-8774 GCA_964558825.1 uncultured Intrasporangiaceae bacterium | reverse complement strand
CGTCGGCCGCGGGGGAGTGCTGGCCCGGGTCCCCGGCCCGCTGGTCGTCGCCGGCCGCAGCGCCGGCGCGCGGGTGGCCTGTCGCACGGCGACAACGGTGGGTGCCGATGGAGTGCTCGCCCTGTCCTTCCCCCTGCACGCCCCGGGCAAGCCGCAGGCGTCCCGGGCTGGTGAGTTGGCGCTGCCCGTCGCCGCTCACCTGCCGGTCGAGATCGTCCAGGGAGACCGAGACCCTTTCGGCACTCCGGACGAGATCCGCACCGCCGCAACGGAATCGAGTGTGTCGGTCCACGTCGTGCCCGGCGGCCACGCCATCCCCAAGGGCTCGGCGGCAGCCGTCGAGCAGGCGGTGGGGGAGGCGCTGCGCCGGCTGCGCGACGGCATACGGGAATGAACCCCGCGGCCCCCGATGTTGCAGGGGTCGTCCCGTCGCCACCGTCACCCGACGGTCACCACGACCGTCACCGAAGGAGCCCGCGTGTTCGTCCTGTCGGACTCCGCCCCCGGAGTGCTGGCGCCTGCGACGCGGACGGTCCCGCCGCCGGTGCAGCTAGGGTGGGGCACGATGAGCAGCCAGCAGACTGATGGGGCGGCGCTGTCCTCGGGGTCGATCCCCGACGATGCCTCCGCCCTCACGCCGACCTCCGTCGACCTCGCGACCGAGACGATGGAGCAACGCCGGGCGCGCTTCGAGCGCGAGGCGCTGCCGCTGCTCGACCAGCTCTATTCGGCCGCGCTGCGCACCGCGCGCAATGCCGCCGACGCCGAGGACCTCGTCCAGGAGACCTACGCCAAGGCGTGGGCGGCCTTTCACCAATACCAGCCCGGGACCAACCTCAAGGCCTGGCTCTATCGAATCCTCACCAACACCTACATCAACTCGTATCGCAAGCGCCAGCGCGAGCCGCTGCAGTCGGATGCGGCCGAGGTCGAGGACTACCAGCTGCATCGGGCCGACTCGCACACCTCCTCAGGGGGGCGCTCCGCCGAGGACGTCGCCCTCGACCACTTGCCCGACAGCGACGTCAAGCGGGCCCTGCTCGCCCTGCCCGAGGAGTTCCGCCTCGCGGTCTACTTCGCCGATGTCGAGGGCTACGCCTACAAGGAGATCGCCGAGATCATGGACACGCCGATCGGCACCGTGATGTCGCGGCTGCACCGGGGGCGACGTCAGCTGCGCGAGCTGCTCAGCGAGTATGCCGTGGAGCGCGGCTTCCGGCGCTCCGGTGCTGGTGAGGAGGAGTCGTCGTGACCGACCCGACGCATCCCACGGCAGGTCCCGGCGCGGCACACCGGGAGGACGAGCACAGCCCCAGCGTGTCCGAGTGCTCCGAGGCCCTCTTGCGCGTCTTCGAGTTCCTCGACGGCGAGATGGAGCCCGCCGACCACGCGAAGATCCGCGCGCACCTGGATGCCTGCGCCGAATGTCTGCGGCAATACGACCTCGACCAGATGGTCAAGTTCGTCGTCAAGCGCTCGTGCTCCCAGGAGCAGGCGCCCACCCGGCTACGGGCGACGATCCTGCGCAGCCTCACCGTCGTGCGGATCGACCCCCAGCGCTGATCGCCCGGCTCGATGGCCGGCTCGCCGGTCCTCCGACCCCTCACATGCCGATCGCCCGATGCCGGATTCCGGCATCGGGCGATCGCATCGTCAGCTCAGGAGTTGGGGCGACGGCCGTGATTGGCCGAGTTGCTCTTGCGGGTGTGGCGCTTGCGCGAACGCTTGGACATCGACGAACTCTTCCTGGTGCGGGCCGGGTCGACACGAGCTTGCCGAGCGTCCGCGGCGTGGCGGGGTGCCCTGAATGGCGGGCAAGCGCTTAGTCAAGCACAATCTGTCTGTGTGGGGCGCTGGGGCAGCCCTTCGCTGCCAGTCATCCCACCGACGATTCGATCAACGAAGAGGGCCCCGTGAAAGCGATCACTCGCCTGTTGGAAGCCATGCTCGACAGCCACCAGGGCTGCTCCTGGGGGCTGCGCGCCGCTGATCTCGTCGTGCGCTAGCTCTCACCCCGTGGAGGTGGCATCTCGGGCTGGGACGCCACCACCGCGACACTCCCCACCGGGAGCGCGCCCGCGTCGGTCGGCGACCTGCGCCACCGAGCCACGCACGCTCCTGGGTCCATCCTTAGTCAATCCCCGCACCAGCAATCCGAGAACGAGGACCCATCATGACCACCATTTCCAAGATGTTCGAGGCCATGCTCTCCAAGGGCACGACGACCACGTGGCAGGGCCAGCGCACCGCCGGCGCCCCGACGGCCTTCATGGGCTGGGGCCCCAAGGGTGCCGACGTGGACGCCTTCATGGGCTGGGGTCCCAAGGGCTCTGAGCAGGACTCCTTCATGGGCTGGGGCCCGCGCTGACCCAGCTGGCCAGTCCGTCAGCGGACTAGCCTTCGGTCATGACCGACCCTGCGACAACCGCCGAGCCTGCCCGGCCCGGTTGGCTGGTCGCGGCTGTCATCGTCGTCACCTGCGTCGCGGGTGTCGTCCTGCTCGGTGTCGCCTGGCGGCTCTATGGCGGGCCGCGCGATCTCGTGGCGTTGATCGTCCTGCAGATCCTGGCCATGGCCAGCTGGCTCGTCCGCATCCAGCTGCTGGCCAAGGTCACCCTCGCCGCCAACAACATCATCTCGCTGGCAGCCGTCGTGCTCGTGGGTCCCTTCGGCAGCGGGGTCATCAGCACGGTGTCGATGCTCACCGAGGTGGGTCGACGGCCGTGGCGGGTGCGGATCTTCAACGGGGCGATGGGGGCGGTGCTCGGTGTCACCGGTGGCATGGCCTATCGGCTCGCCGGAGGGGCGACCGATCTCGTAGGTCTTGAGGGGGTGCTCGAGCTGCTCCTGCGGGTCGGCGGCCCGATCATGGTCGCCGCGGTGGTGCAGACGGTGCTCAACGCGCTGCTGCTCGCCGCCGTCATCTGGGCCGACCAGGGCGGGTCCTATCGCCGGTTGGTCAGCGACCTCATGCTCAACAACGGGTTGGGCCAGATCGGCTTCGGGGTCATCGGTCTGCTCTTCGTCATCCTCTGGGTGCCGGCGGGGGTGGGCCCCTTCAGCGCGGTGCTCATCCTGCTGCCGCTGTTCGTGGCCCGCTGGGCCTTCGTCCAATACCGCGAGGAGCAGGCCGCGCACGAGCGCACCCTGGCCGCCTTCGTCGCCGCGGTCGGTGCCCACGACCCCCAGGCCGTGCCCCACCTCGAACGCGTCGCCACGGTGTGTGCGTGGATCTCGGAGTCGATGGGCCTGGGCAGCCAGCAGACGACGGCGCTGCGGTATGCCGCGATGCTCCACGACGTCGGCTGGGTCGGCACGCCGGTCCGCCCGACGTCCACCGGTGCGGCGGCCGGCCGGGTCATGGTCACCCGCCACCTCGAGCAGGCGACCGAGTTGTTCGGTGAGGTGTCCTTCCTCGGCGAGTCCCTCGACGGCATACGCCATCACTTCGAGTGGTACGACGGCAGTGGCCTGCCGGATGGGCTGGCGGGTGAGCGGGTGCCCCTGGCGGCCCGGATCGTCGCCGTGGCCGATGCCTTCGACACGCTGACCGCGGGCGACATCGAGCACCCGGGTCGCTCGACGACCGAGGCGCTCGCCGAGCTCGCCGAGCGCTCCGGGACGCAGTTCGATCCGCAGGTCGTCGCCGCTCTCGGTCGGGCCTTGGAGCGCAACCCCTGGACGCCTGGTGACACGCCCGTCACCGAGCCGGTGCCCGCCCTGCCGGTCGACGCGGTGGGCGCGGCGGGCGGCTCGCGGACGGGGGAGCGGTGAGGCCGGACCGAGCCCGTGGCCCGCAGCTGGCCAGTCGCGCCATCGTCGCGTTGGCCGTCGTGTTGGGCCTGATCTGTGTCTGGCGGGGGGCTGTCGAGTTGGGGCATCGCCCCGATCTGGTGCCCTTGCTGCTCGGCTTTGCCGCGGTCATCGCCCTGGGCGAGGCCTTCCGGTTCCGGGTCGAGGACTCCCGCGAGCTCGCTCCGATGTCGCTGGCGGCGTCGCTGGCGCTCGTGCTGCTGGCGAGCTCTCAGGAGCTCGGGCTGGCCAACCTCCCCGTCGGACCGCCGCTCGCGGTCGTGGCGATCGCCATGACCCTGGGCTCGCTGCCCAACGTGCTGCGCGGCCGTCGGGTGCGCGTCGATGACATGGCCGCGCGCTTCCTCGGTGTCTTCGTCACGGCGATCATCTACCGACGGCTGCCGCTCTGGCAGGGATCCACGCTGCTCGACCTCGACGCCGCGTGGATCGGGTCGCGCTGGCCGATCGCCGTGCTCATGTCGGTGACCTCGGGCGTCGGCCTGCTCATCTATCTCGCCTGCAGCGCCGTCAGCACCGCCTCGCGACTGCACCGCGCGGTGGGTCAGGCCTTCGCCGACGAGATGCGGGCGGGCACGGGGCTGGGGCTCGCGCTCAGCGCGACGGGCACGCTCGTGGCCCTGGCCGCTCGACCCTTGGGCGGTTGGGCGCTGCCGCTCTTCCTCATCCCGCTCGTGCTCACCCAGTTCGCGCTGCGCCAGTATGCCGCCGTCCGCGACACCTTCGCCCAGACGGTGCGGGTGCTCTCGCGGATCACCGAGCTCGGCGGTTATACGCGTGCCGGCCATCCCGACCGGGTGGCGGCCTTGTGCGTGGAGATCGGGCACGACCTCGGGCTCTCTGACCGCGAGACCCGCAATCTCGAGTATGCCGCCCTCCTGCACGACCTCGGTCAGGTCGCCTTGCGCGATCCGATCCCGGCCGGGGCGACCGTCATGGCGGCACCTGCGGATCAGCATCGCATCGCCGGCGACAGCGCCGACATCGTCCGCAAGGCGGGGGTCCCGGCCGAGGTGAGCGAGGTCATCGAGCGCCAGGCGACCCCTTATCGGGTTGTGCGTGAGTTCGGCGAGGAGCTGCCGCTGCTCAGCCGGATCGTCAAGGTCGCCAATGCCTATGACGACTTCGTCGGAGGGTCGATCACCCCCAGGCGGCGCGAGGCGGCCATCGAGCGGATCAACCTCGGCCTCGGCTACGAATACGACCCGCGCGTCGTCGACTCGCTGCTGCGGGTGCTCGCCCGCCGCGCCGCGCAGACGGCCTGACGACGAGCGCGGACCCCGCCATCGGCGGGGTCCGCTGCGTGCGTCGCGGGGATGCCGCGCCTCAGGCCTTCTTGGTCTCCCAGAAGATCTCGGCGATCTGGTCGATCTTGGCCAGCAGCTCGTCGGCCTTGGCCAGGTCCCACGAGCCCTTGGTGCCCGCCGCGCCGGCCAGCTTGGTCGCCTCGTTGACGAGGGTGTGCAGCTGCGGGTACTTCTCGAAGTGCGGAGCCTTGAAGTAGTCGGTCCACAGCACCCACAGGTGCTCCTTGACCAGGTGGCTGCGCTGCTCCTTGATGATCGTCGCGCGGACCTTGAAGTCGGGGTCGTCGCTGGCGATGGCCTTCTCGATGGTCGCCTTGACCGACTGGGCCTCGATCTTGGCCTGGGCGGGGTCGTAGACGCCGCAAGGCAGGTCGCAGTGGGCGCTGACCTCGACGCTCGGTGCGATGAAGCTCAGGTGCATTGTCCTCGTCCCTTCGTTGGTATGCCGTGCCTTGGATAGGCCGTCGGGTCGCCCGCGTGGGGACCGCTGAGACCAACCTACCTCCGACCCGACCACCGCCGGGGAATCCGTCGCGCCAGCTGGACGGGCACGACGACGAGGGCGATGCGAGCGAGCGGACGCAGGTCCGGGACCCGGGTCAGCACGACGGCGTGGACGTGCTGGTCGGGGATGCCGCCGACCTGCCAGGAGTCCACACCGTCGCGAGGGTTGTCGCGCTCGACCCACCAGGCCTGCGAGTCGTCGGGGTCGCGCCGGGTGACTCGCTTGACCGACAGCGGCCGCTTGCCGGCGGGCCCGTCGGGCAGCGAGACGAGGGCGAGCCGGCCCGGTCGCGGGCCGATGCCCCAGGCGACGAGCAGTCGGTCGCCCTCGTGGAGGGTCGGCTCCATCGAGCGGCCACGGACGGTCGCCAACCCGACCCGCGGCATACGCGTCGGGCGAGCGGGCAGTCGGGCGGCCAACCGCCGCGGCAACCGGGCGAGGCCGGCGCGCGAGGGGAGAGCGGGCATGGGTCGCTCCGGAGGTATGCCGGTCAGCCGAGACTGCGCCGGTAGGCCAGGGTCTGGTCGTAGTCGGGCAACAGGCCGGCCTCCTGGGCCGCCTGCAGCGTGGGGGCCGCGGTGTCCTTGTCGGACAGGACGGGGACCAGGCCCGGGGGCAGGGCCAGCGCGACGGTCGGGTCGAGGGGGGTGATGCCGCGCTCGCCCGCCGGGTTGTAGACCTCGCTGCAGAGATAGAGCGCGGTGCCGTCGGCGACGCAGACGAGGCAGTGCCCCAGTCCCTCGGAGAGGTAGACAGCACGCCGGTCGACGGTGTCGAGCTGCACGCTCGTCCATTGCCCGAAGGTCGGCGACCCGACCCGCACGTCGACGATGATGTCGAGGAAGACCCCGTGCAGGGCGGTGACGTACTTGGCCTGCGAGGGCGGCACGTCGGCATAGTGGATGCCCCGCACGGCACCGGCCACCGACACCGAGATATTGGTCTGCTTGACCGTCAGGGTGTGACCGATGTGCTCGGCCAGCCGGTCAGCTCGGAAGCCCTCGGCGAACATCCCTCTGCTGTCGGGGAATTGGCGCGGCGTGATCTCCCAAGCGCCCTCGATGGGCAGCGGGCGGATGTCCATCAGGGACGCTTCCTGTCGGCGAGCAGGTTGGTGAGGTAGGTGCCATAGCCGCTCTTGGCGAGGGCCTGGCCGAGCTCCTCGAGCGCCGCGTCGTCGATCCACCCGTTGCGCCAGGCGATCTCCTCGACGCAGCCGATCTTGTGGCCCTGGCGGGCCTCGACGACATGGACGAACTGGCTCGCGTCGAGCAGCCCCTGGAAGGTGCCGGTGTCGAACCACGCGGTGCCGCGCGGCAGCACCGTCACCGTGAGCTCGCCGCGCTGCAGGTATGCCGCGTTGACCCCGGTGATCTCCAATTCGCCTCGGGCAGAAGGCTTGAGGTTGCGCGCGACCTCGACGACGGAGTTGTCGTAGAAGTAGAGCCCCGGCACGGCATAGCTCGACTTGGGCTCGTCGGGCTTTTCCTCGATGGACAGCACCCGACCGGCACCGTCGAACTCGACGACGCCATAAGCCTCGGGGTTGACGACGTGATAGGCGAAGACATGCCCGCCCGTCACGGCCGTGCTCGCCCGCAGCGCGGTGCCGAGGCCGGTGCCGTAGAAGATGTTGTCGCCGAGGACGAGCGCGACCTTGTCGCTGCCGATGAAGTCGGCGCCGATGACGAAGGCCTGGGCCAGTCCCTCGGGGCGGGGCTGCACGGCATACGAGATCTCGATGCCCCACTCGTGGCCGTCACCGAGCAGCCGCTGGAACTGGCCGGAGTCCTCGGGGGTCGTGATGACCAGCACCTCGCGGATGCCGGCGAGCATGAGCGTCGACAGCGGGTAGTAGACCATCGGCTTGTCGTAGACCGGCATGAGCTGCTTGCTGATGCCCTTGGTGATGGGGTGCAGCCGGGTGCCGGATCCCCCCGCGAGGATGATGCCCTTCATGGCGCAAGGCTATCGGGCGGCCCACGCGTAGACTCCCGGCCGTGCAGATCCTCATCACCGGCGCCCGCGGCATGCTCGGCCAACAGCTCACCAGCACCCTGCGAGCGGCCGGGCACGAGGTCACCGCGACCGATCTGCCCGAGGTCGACATCACCGATCCGGCCTCGTGCGCGGCGGCGGTCGCCGGGCACGACTGGGTGCTCAACACCGCGGCCTATACGGCGGTCGACGCCGCGGAGTCCAACGAGGGGCTCGCCTTCACGATCAACGCCGTCGGCCCCGCGGTGCTCGCCCGCGCCGCCCGCGCCGCGGGGGCCCGGATGCTGCACGTCTCGACCGATTACGTCTTCGCCGGGGACGCGAGCAGCCCGTATGCCGAGGACTCCAGCCTCGCGCCGAGCTCGGCCTACGGCCGGACCAAGGCCGCGGGGGAGTGGGCGGTGCGCGCCGAGCACCCCGGTGCCGTCATCGTGCGCACCGCGTGGCTCTACGGCCCGGGTGGCAAGAACATCGCCAAGACCATCGCGCGGGTCGCCGGTGAGCGCGAGACGCTGACCTTCGTCGACGACCAGCGCGGCCAGCCGACGACCACTGCCGACCTCGCCCGTTTCATCGCCGACCTCGTCGCCGCCGACGTGCCCGCCGGGATCTATCACGGCACGAGCGAGGGCGAGACGACGTGGTTCGAGTTCGCCCAGGCCGTGCTCGAGGAGCTGGGGATGGACCCGGCGCGGGTCCACCCGATCGGTACCGCGGACTACCCGCTGCCCGCCCCGCGCCCGGCATACTCCGTGCTCGGGCATGACCGCAGCGACAGCGTCGGCGTCGCTCGGCTGCCGCACTGGCGGGCCGCCCTCGCCGCGACGATCCACGATGTCGTCGCCGACCTGCCGTGACCTGATCGTGACTTTCGCGTCGAGCTGGCATACCGTGGTCGGCACCGAAGGAAGGTTCTGACCCGATGTCCCGCACGTCCAGCTATGCCGGTCGGCATCGCCGTCCGGGGCGCCATCGTGCCCCGGCGTCCGGGGTCGGCGTGCGCATCGGGTCGGTGAGCCGAGTGGTGCCGGCAGCGACCGGTGCGGGGATCGTCCTGGTCGCGGCCGCGTCGTCCTCGATCACCCCGCCCTCAGCCGAGCCGGCCGCGCCCGACGCGGCGCTCGGGGCCATCGACGCGCTGGCCTGGCGCG
>CAZLGB010000145.1:5034-8803 GCA_964558825.1 uncultured Intrasporangiaceae bacterium | reverse complement strand
CCGGGCCAGCTGCCACCGCAGTGGGCTCCCCCTGGCCAGGGCGGGGCGGCCAAGCCGGCCGGTGGCAAGCGCCCGGGGGTCATCCTCGGCGCTGCCGCGGCCGGGCTGGTGGTCGTCGCCGCGGGGGTCTACGGCTTCTCGACGATGCGCAGCGGTTCTGACGTGTCCGCCCCGGCGACCACGACCTCCTCGTCGTCCCAGGCGAGCTCCGGCGCGGGCGAGCTGACCCGGGTCAGCGGCCTCAGCGCCGACGTCGCAAGCACCCCCGGCTCGGTCCGGCTCAGCTGGTCGGCGGTGACCGGAGCGACCGGTTACAAGATCTGCCGCGATTCCTCCAACTGCGCCACGGTGCCGACGACCAACTACACCGACGCCCCCGGCGACGCGTCCTCGCACAACTACACGGTCGTCGCGGTGCGCGGCTCCGAGGAGGGTCCGGCCGCCTCGCTCAACGCCACGGCCGGCTCGACCACACCATCGTCCGCAGCCCCAGCCGCCCCGGTTCAGGCGCTCATCGACAAGATCCCGAGCAAGTGGGCCCAGATCGACACCTGCGTCGATGCGGGAGCCGCCGCGCCGACCGTGGGCGTCACCTGCACCGGCAAGTCGGGCGGGCCGGCCACCGTCAAGGTCGTGCAGTTTGCCTCAGCCGCCGAGATGAAGGCCGCCTACGGCAAGGACACGGCCAGCCTCAAGAGTCGCAACACCTGCCCGGCCAAGTCGACGTGGTACTTCGAGAACACGCCCAACCAGGACGAGGGCGCGCTGGCCTGCTACACCGCCGGCGGCAACGCTGTGCTCGCGTGGAGCTACAACGACAGCAACGTGCTCGTCTACGCGAGCTCGCCCGGCACCGACATGAAGGCCCTGCAGACCTGGTGGGAGAGCCTTCCCCTCCAGCTGCTCAGCTGACACCGAGCTTGATGTACATCACTTGCGTTGTACATCAAGTCAGAGGTGTAATAGGTCATGACCTCTGCGCGGAGCTTCCGGCCGATCCCACTGACCGTGGGTGGCATTCCTGACGGCCAGGACATCGTCGGGCGAGACACCTTCTCTGCCGAAGTCGCTGCCATGCTCGGCGCCGGCCAGAGCATCTTGCTCACCGGGGACCGGCGCACCGGCAAGACCTGCGTATCCCGAGTGGTCGAGGCGCAGCTTCGCGACGGTGGCCACCGGGTCATCCGAGTGAGCGCAGAGCGGGCCTCCTTCGCCGACTTCGTCGATGCGCTCAGCCGCGAGCTGGAGAAGGAGCTGGGTCTCGCCTCCGAACTGGCGCGCTGGGAGTTCGGCCTCAAGGCGGGCCCGGCCGAAGCCCGTCGGACTGTGCCGCCGAGGGTCTTGGACGACCTTCTCTCCAGCGCGGCCGCCAAAGGCATGGAGCATCGGGTCGTCGTCATCGTTGACGAAGTCCCCGTGCTCGCGCGGGCCATGGAGCACGCGAGTCCTGGCTCTGGCGCCGCAGTGCTCGACACCCTTCGCCGCGTGCGCCAGGAGCAAGGCAACGGCCTGTCCATGCTCTTGCTGGGGTCAATTGGCTTTCACCACGTCGCGAAGTCCTCGCCAGGCAGCCTCAACGACCTCACCAAACAGCAAGTCCAAGGGCTCTCCGAAGCCGACGGGTGTTTCCTGGCCCGCTGTCTCATGATCGGCGCCTCGATCGACGCTGCCGATCCGGCCTCCTTTGCGCTGGCTGTCTACCAAGCCGCCGAGGGCATCCCCTACTACATCCAGCACCTTGTCCGCGACGCCCGCGATCACTCACGAGCCCACGGCACACTCACCCGAGACGTGCCAGCTGAGCTCGTCGACCGGGCGTTGCACCACGAGGACGACCCCTGGAACTTGCGGCACTACCGCGACCGCGTGCCCGAGTACTACCCCGGTCGCGAAGAGCTCGCATATGCCGCCCTCGACATCTACGCGGGCGCCACGCAACCACTGGACATCGACGCCGCCCTCCGACTGCTCGGCGCAACCACCCTCCAGGAGCAACCCACCCGACGGGCATTCATCGACCTCGTCGAGCTGCTCGAGCAGGACCACTACCTGGCCCGCCACGCGGATGCCGACACCTTCCGCAGCGAGATCGTCCGCCGCGCATGGATCGCGACCTGGCGATGAGCGAGACACCGACATCGGCGCCGCACCCGATCTTCACCCCGACGGCCATCTCACCCGAACGGCTCGACGACGTGACGGTCGGACGCGAGGACATCATCGGCAGGGTCGCCGACCGCGTCCGCGACGCGGCGCGCAGCGGGGCGCGACGGCATACGCTGCTCGTCGGGGCGCGGGGAAGCGGCAAGACGCACACCCTCGCCGTCGCGGTGCACCGCGCCCTCGCCGACCCCGACGTGGGCGGCTCCGTCGTCGTGGCATGGATCCCCGAGGACTCGCTGAGCATCGGCTCCTATCGGGACCTGCTGGTCGAGGCTGCGCGTTCGTTCGGCCCGAGCTGGGCAACTCGCGCTCAGTCATTGCGCCGCGCCAAGGACACAGCCGGCCTCGAGAGGCTGCTCGAGGAGTATGCCGGCGACCGAGCGCTAGTCCTCGTCGTAGAGAACCTCGATCGGGTCTTCCAAGGGTTGCGCGCAGAAGAGGCCGGAGCGCTGCGAGGTTTCGTCGAGACGAGCGGGCGGGTCCTCGTCCTGGCCTCCACACCTCTGCTCTTCTCCGGTGTGACCTCGCGCAAAGAGCCTTGGTATGGATCGTTCGACGTTGAGCACTTGGGAGAGCTCACCGTCACCGAAGGCGCCGAGATCGTCCGCCGCCGCGCTCACGCGCGGGGCAACCCTGAGCTGGCCGGCTACGTGATGTCGGACGAAGGACAGGCGCGGCTGCGGGCCATCGCGCACCTCGCGGGCGGTTCTCCCCGGCTGTGGCAGATCCTCGCCGACGCGGTCACGATCTCGTCGCTCGACGAGTTGGTGCCCGCAGTCGAGAAGCTGCTCGACGAGCTTGCTCCCTACTACCAGCAGCGCCTTTGGGAGCTTGGCGGGATCGATCAGAAGCTCGTCGTCGAGTTGGGGCGGGCCCAGGGAGCGATGACCGTCGCGGAGCTGGCGGATCTCACCGGCGTAGAGGCGCGTGCTGCAGCGACGGCTCTCGGGCGGCTCAGCGAGGCCAGTTGGGTGCGGTCGGCCAAGTCGCCCGGCGGTGACCAACGCAAGTCGTGGTACGAACTGCGCGAGCCCCTGCTTCGTCACCACTTGCAGTATCGCGACACTCAGGGAGAGCCACTGCGGGTCGTCGTCGAGGTGCTAAGAGGGTGGTACTCGATCCAGGATCGCCGACGCCAACTCGCTTGGGCCCCAGCGGGATCCGTGACTGAGCGTTTCCTCGCCCACACGATGAGGTCTGATCCCCCGGGGCGATCGGATTCGGCGTATGCCGACCGTGACCCAGACGAGTTGATGACTGAAGTCCGGTCGTGGCGGTTGGGCACGTGCACCTCTGCCGTGACGGGAAGCCCTGAGCTTGCAGATGCCATCGAACGCGCCATCGACGCAGCTCGGGGCGCTTCTGCACATGTTCCGGATGCCATCGGGGACTCCTTGGAGGCACTCGGAAGTGGAGCCTGGTCCAAGCACGATGGACGCGTACTGGAGCTGCTCACAGCCTGCTGGAACGGGGTCAAAGACCCTCTCCAAGCAACGGCTCGCCTGGCGTCCCTTCGTTCCCCGGCGGCCGCCGGCCCGTTCGACCTTGCGATAGACGACGAATTCGCCTACTGGACCGGAGAGGCCGGCGACCCCGCAGGCGCCCG
>CAZLGB010000145.1:0-4934 GCA_964558825.1 uncultured Intrasporangiaceae bacterium | reverse complement strand
CGACCAATTCGCCGCCCTGCTCCCCGACCGCATCCGCGTCCTGGGCCCCGACCACGCGGACACCCTCAACACCCGCGCCAACCTCGCCCATTGGACGGGAGAGGCCGGCGACCCCGCAGGCGCCCGCGACCAATTCGCCGCCCTGCTCCCCGACCGCATCCGCGTCCTGGGCCCCGACCACCCCCAAACCGCCGCAACCCGGCGTGGGCTGGCACAACTCACGTTTGAGTCTGGTGCGTCTCTGCGGGAGATCGCTTGGTCTACGAGAGAGCTAAGAGACTGGGCGGGCGCGTACGCGAGCGGAGTGTCCCTCTCACCAATCCAAGCGGCGGCACTTGCTGTCAATGTTGCTGATGCCGCGGGCGATGAGTCGGCCGACGACGTCGTCCCGTTCCTGCAACTGCTCCGTTTCAGTCGCGGCAAGAGTTCTCGACAGTGGTTGGCGGACTATCAGGACGCAGGTGGCCCGGCATCCGACCGGTTGATAGACCTCGCAGCCGCAATGGACGGGGACGCGGAGGCCACCATGCGATTGCCAGAAGAGCTGCGCAGGTTCATCGGCCACGACGCTGTGGAAGGCTGAGTCCCATGGCTGACTTCGTAGGCGCCGTCGACCAGGGCACGACGAGCACGCGCTTCATGATCTTCGACCACGCGGGGCGCGAGGTCGGCAAGCACCAACTCGAGCACGAGCAGATCCTCCCCCAGGCCGGGTGGGTCGAGCACAACCCGCTGGAGATCTGGGAGCGCACCCAGACCGTCATCGGAACCGCCCTTGCCGCAAAGGGATTGCGCGCGAGCGACCTCGCCGCCATCGGCGTGACCAACCAGCGCGAGACGACGATCGTGTGGGACCGGCATACCGGCCGGCCGTGGCACAACGCCCTCGTGTGGCAAGACACCCGCACCGCCGCGATCGCCGCCGCCCTCGATGCCGACGGACGCGGCCAGACCATCCGGCACAAGGCCGGGCTGCCGCCGGCCACCTACTTCTCCGGCGGCAAGCTGCAGTGGCTGCTCGAGAATGTCGCCGGCCTGCGCGCGGCGGCCGAGCGTGGTGACGCGCTCTTCGGCACACCCGACACCTGGGTGATCTGGAATCTCACCGGCGGCCCGCACGGCGGCCGCCACGTCACCGATGTCACCAACGCCAGCCGCACCATGCTCATGGACCTGCAGACCCTCGCCTGGGACCACGAGCTGCTCGGCTTCTTCGGGGTGCCGCGGGCGATGCTCCCGCAGATCCTCCCGAGCAGCCACCCCGAGGGGTATGCCGTGACCGCCGAGGCCCATGCCAAGGCGTGGGGCGGGCAGCTGCGCATCGCCGGAGACCTCGGCGACCAGCAGGCGGCGACCGTCGGGCAGGTGTGCTTCTCGCCTGGTGAGGCCAAAAACACTTACGGCACAGGCAATTTCATGCTCCTCAACACCGGCGAGGAGCTCGTCCGCTCGCACGCCGGGCTGTTGACGACCGTCGCCTATCAGCTCGGTGACGCGCCCGCGGCATACGCCCTCGAGGGCTCGATCGCGGTGACCGGCTCGGCGGTCCAATGGCTGCGCGACCAGCTGGGGATCATCTCCGGCGCCTCCGACATCGAGCGGCTCGCCGCTCAGGTGCCCGACAACGGCGGGATGTATTTCGTCCCGGCCTTCTCCGGGCTCTTCGCGCCCTATTGGCGCTCGGACGCGCGCGGCGCGATCGTCGGGATGTCGCGCTTCAACACCAACGCCCACCTGGCCCGGGCGACCCTCGAGGCGATCTGCTACCAGACCAAGGACGTCGCCGACGCGATGGTCGCCGACGTCGGCGCGACCGGCGTGCCCTTCGACCTCACGACCCTCAAGGTCGACGGCGGAGTCACCGCCAACCGGCTCTGCATGCAGATCCAGGCCGACATCCTCGGGGTCGAGGTCGTCAAGCCGGTCGTCGCCGAGACGACCGCGCTCGGGGCGGCATACGCCGCCGGTTTGGCAGTCGGATTCTGGCGCAGCACAGACGAATTGCGCGCCAACTGGCAAGAGGACCAGCGGTGGTCGCCGCAGTGGACCGATGCCCAGCGCGAGGCGGGATATGCCGGGTGGCGCAAGGCCGTGACCCGGACGCTCGACTGGGTCTGAGCGCCCGGAGCGCCACCTCCGCCGACCCCGACCAGGCGTCGGTAAAGGTCCGAGACAGTGCCAGACTTGTCCCATGAGCACCGCACAAGCCCTGTCCCCGGCATACCGTCAAGCAGCAATCGAGCGGCTCTCCTCCGGTGAGGAGCTCGACGTCCTCGTCGTCGGCGGCGGGGTCACCGGGGCCGGCTGCGCGCTCGATGCGGTGACCCGCGGGCTGACGACCGGGCTCGTTGAGCAGCGTGACTTCGCCTCCGGCACCTCCAGCCGCAGCAGCAAGCTCATCCACGGCGGGCTGCGCTATCTGGAGATGTTCGACTTCCGACTCGTCGCCGAGGCGCTCAAGGAGCGCGGCCTGCTGCTCACCCGCCTCGCCCCGCACCTCGTGCGTCCGGTGCCCTTCCTCTACCCCCTGTCCAAGCCGCTCGTCGAGCGGCCCTATGTCGAGGCCGGGCTCACCCTCTACGACTCGATGGCCCGCGCGGCCAAGCACTCGGCCGGCCTGCCCTGGCACAAGCACCTCACCCGCCGCCAGGCCCTGAAGATCTGCCCGGCGCTCAAGTCCACGGCCCTCGTCGGCGCCGTCCAGTACTACGACGCGAAGGTCGACGACGCCCGGCATACGATGGAAATCGCCCGCACAGCAGCGAGTTACGGCGCACACGTCGCCACGCGGGTCGCGGTTGTCGGCTTCCTGCGACAGGGCGAGCGGGTCACCGGCGTCAAGGCCGTCGACAAGGCGACCGGTCGCGAGTTCGAGATCCACGCCCGTCAGGTCGTCAACGCGACCGGCGTGTGGACCGACGACACCCAGGCCCTCGTCGGCGAGCGCGGCCAATTCCACGTCCGGGCGAGCAAGGGCATCCACCTCGTCGTGCCGCGCGACCGTTTCCACTCGACGAGCGGGCTCATCCTGCGCACCGAGAAGTCCGTGCTCTTCGTCATCCCGTGGGGCCGGCACTGGATCATCGGCACGACCGACACCGACTGGTCGCACGACAAGGCCCACCCAGCCGCAACCCAGGCCGACATCGACTACCTGCTCGGGCACGTCAACCGGATGCTCGCCACGCAGCTCACCCAGGCCGACGTCGAGGGTGTGTATGCCGGGCTGCGCCCGCTGCTCTCCGGCGAGAGCGACCAGACCTCCAAGCTCTCTCGCGAGCACATCGTCGCCCACCCGACGCCGGGGCTCGTCGTCGTCGCCGGCGGCAAGTACACGACCTATCGGGTCATGGCGATGGACGCCATCAACGAGGCCGCCCGTGGCCTCGGGGGCTCCATCCCCGCCTCGACGACCGAGACGATCCCCATGGTCGGCGCCGTCGGCTATCAGGCGATGTGGAACCGCCGCGGCGCCCTCGCCAAGGAGTCGGGACTGCACGTCGAGCGCATCGAGAAGATGCTCATGCGCCACGGCGTGCTCATCACCGAGATCCTCGACCTCGTCCACAGCGACCCGAGCCTGGGCCAGCCGCTGCCGGGCGGCGAGGACTATCTCAAGGCCGAGATCGTCTACGCCGCCTCGCACGAGGGGGCGCTGCACCTCGACGACATCATGGGCCGGCGCACCCGCCTGTCCATCGAGTCCTTCGACCGTGGCATCACCGCGTCGCGCCCCGCGGCCGAGCTCGTCGCGCCCGTGCTCGGCTGGGATGCGGCCACCGTCGACGACGAGGTGGAGCACTACCGCCAGCGGGTCGAGGCCGAGCGGGTCAGCCAGACCATGCCCGACGACGCCTCCGCCGACGCCGCCCGGCTGCAAGCGCCCGACCGCGGCTGATCCCCCTCACGCGCCCCGTCAACTTGACCGTTCGCTGACTCGTTGTTCATCTGCGGTTGACCGCAACAAGGTCACGACTGGGTTACAGTCGGCAGCGGGGCCGCCCCGTGACCGGCATCGCTGCCGGACTCGTGACCCAGCGGCCCCGCCAAACTGTCGGGGGATCGGGGATCCGGGCAGGGGGCACCGCCCGGGTGGACGGGCGAGGTGGAGTGGCGAGCGGCATACCCACGCGGCACGAGCCGCACGCCGCCGCGGTGGCAGGATCGGAGACGACGCGCACCCAGACCACGGCATACCCCATCGCTGTGCTCGGAGTGCGCACTCAGCCACCACCGAGCGCCCGCGGAGGCAGGACGATGACCGCCAAGATCATGACCGGCAACTTCTTCGAGGACTTCCGCGTCGGCCAGCGGCTCGTCCACGCCACTCCGCGCACCGTGACCGTCGGCGACGCGGCGCTCTATCAGGCGCTCTATGGCTCCCGCTTCGCGGTGACCAGCGGCGAGACCTTCGCCCGCAGCCTCGGTATGCCGCGGATGCCGCTCGACTCGATGCTCGTCTTCCACGTCGTCTTCGGCAAGACCGTCCCCGACGTGTCGATCAACGCCGTGGCCAATCTCGGTTATGCCGCAGGCGTTTTCGGTGCGCCGGTCTATCCGGGTGACACCCTGACGACGACCTCCGAGGTCGTCGGGCTCAAGGAGAACTCCAACGGCAGGACCGGGGTCGTCTACGTCCACTCGACCGGGGTCAACCAGGACGGCGCGACGGTGCTCGACTACGTCCGCTGGGTCATGGTCAACAAGCGCGACGCGAGCGCACCCGCCCCCGAGCCGGTGCTGCCCGAGCTGCCGGCTGCCGTGCCGGTGGAGCAGCTCGTCGTCCCCTACGCGATCGCCGGCTACGACACCGCGCTCGCCGGGTCGCCCTTCCTCTGGGACGACTACGCGGTCGGCGAGTGCATCGACCACGTCGACGGGATGACCATCGAGGAGGCCGAGCACATGATGGCCACCCGGCTCTACCAGAACAC
>CAZLGB010000144.1:0-9010 GCA_964558825.1 uncultured Intrasporangiaceae bacterium | reverse complement strand
TTCTGCGACTGGACGAAGGCGTTGGAGATGAAGGTCAGCGGGAAGAGGATCATGAAGGAGGCGTTGTTGATGACCTCGGGGGTCCGCACGACCATCCCCAAGAGGGCGAGCACCCAGCTGAAGGCGAAGCTGAACAGCAGCAACAGCCCCACGCCGGCGAGGAACTCCCAGAAGGATCCGTGGAAGCGCCAGCCCACCGCCAACCCGGTGAGGATCATGATGACCATCGAGATGGTGTTGAGCGCGAGGTCGGCGACGGTCCGGCCGATCAGCACGGCCGCCGAGTGCATCGGCAGCGTGCGGAAGCGGTCGATGATGCCGTCCTTGAGATCCTGGGCCATCCCATAGCCGGAGAAGGTCGCCCCGAAGAGCACGGTCTGGCCGAAGATGCCCGCCATGAGGTAGTCGGTGTAGTTGGTGCCCTCGACCCGGATCGACCCGCCGTAGACCTGGCTGAAGAGCAGGACGAACATCAGCGGCTGCAGCACCGCGAAGACGATGTAGTCGGGGCTGCGCTTGAACTTGTGCAGATTGCGCCAGGTCACCGTCCAGCCGTCGGAGAGCAAGCTGCCCAGCGACGAGCGACGTTGCGGCGCAATGGTTGTCGTGGTCGCCTCGGGTGGGGTGCTCATGCGGGTGGTGGTCGTCATGCCGACTCCTCTTCGCTCTCGGCGTGATGCCCGGTCAGGGTGAGGAAGACGTCGTCGAGGGTGGGTCGGCGGATCCCCGCGTCGTGCAGTCGTATGCCGTCCGCGGCCAGGTCGCTCAGCACGGCCTGCAGGGCGAGCGCCCCGCCACGCACCGGGACGTCGAGATCGCGGCCGGAATCTCCGACGGACACTTCCCCGTCGCCATGGCGCGCCAGCACCTCGCGCGCCTGCGCGCAGTCGGCGGCGTCGACCAGAGCGATGACCACGCGGTGGCCACCGATCTGGCTCTTCAGCTCGTCGGACGTGCCCTCGGCGATGACCCGACCGTGGTCGATGACGCAGATGCTGTCAGCGAGGTGGTCGGCCTCTTCGAGATATTGGGTCGTCAGCAGCACGGTCGTGCCGCCCGCCACGAGGGTCTTGATGACGCCCCAGAGGCCGATCCGGCTGCGCGGGTCCAGGCCGGTCGTCGGCTCGTCGAGGAAGAGCACCTTGGGGTCGATGACCAGCGCGCCGGCCAGGTCGATCCGCCGGCGCATGCCGCCGGAGAAGCCCTTGACGGGTCGGTCGCCCGCCTCGGCGAGGTCGAACATCTCGATGAGCTCGGCCGCCCGCTGACGAGCCCGGCGCGTGCCGAGGTGATAGAGCCGGCCCACCATCTCGAGGTTTTCCAGGCCGGTGAGGTTTTCGTCGACCGCGGCATACTGCCCGCTCGAGCCGATGACCCGCTTGACCTCGCGCGCCTGGGTGAGCACGTCGAGCCCGGCCACCGTCGCGGTGCCCGAGTCGGGTCTGATGAGAGTGGTGAGGACCTTGACCGCGGTGGTCTTGCCGGCGCCATTGGGGCCGAGCAATCCGGTCACGGTGCCCTCGGGGACGGTGAGGCTGAGCCCGTCGAGAGCGTGGACCTGCTGTGATCGGGAGTGATAGGTCTTGCGCAGATCGTGTGCGTCGATGATTGGCATTAGGTGACCCTAACTCGGGCCACCGACAGCGCACTCCCCCTTTGAGGCGGCTCTCAGGGTCAATGCCGGGCGATCCCTGACTCACACTCCGTTGACGTGGGGGGATATGCGAGCTTCGACGACCAAGGCGAGCAGCGCGACCAGGACGCACCCGGCGAGCAGGCTCACGATGTATGCCGTGCCCCACCCCCGATCGATGAGCCAGGTGGCGATGACCGGCGCCGCGATGGCGGCGCCCTGGAAGCCCATCGCCATGAGGGCGTTGTAGCGACCGCGCAGCTCGTCGGTGGCCAGGTCGTTGGTCATCGCCGGGATGCTCGGCTGCAGCAGGGTCTCGCCGAAGCCGAAGAGGCCGAAGCAGGCAGCGAGCAGCACTGAGGCCGCCAGCCCCCCGGGCACGAGCGCGGTGGCACCGAGGATGACCCAGCTGATCGCCCAGGCCGCGGCCATCCCCAGCAGCACCCGGGTGCGCCGCCGGCCCTCGATGCGCTGCAGCACGACGAGCTGCAGCACGACGATGACGACGGTGTTGACGGTGAAGGCATAGCCGATGCCCTGGGTGGACACGCCTCCGGCAAAGCGCGCGAAGGCCACGGCTCCGGCGTTGAGCTGGGCGTAGCCCACCGACGCCGAGACCACCGTGAGGGCGAAGAGGGCCTGCACGCGCGGGTCGCGCAGCAGGCCGGCATACGAGACGGATCGGGCGGCGGGCTGGCCGGGTGAGCCATCCGCGGATGCCCGCGCGCGCGGGGGGACGCCGGAGTGGCGCAGCGGGCCGAGATAGACCGCGAGCGGGGCGAGGAAGGTCGCGGCGTTGATCAGATAGAGCATGACGAAGGTCTGCGGCCGGGTCACGTCGACGAGCGTGCCGCCGAGCAGACCCCCGATGCCGATGCCGAGGTTGAGCAGGCTGAAGCTCATGCCGAAGTAGCGCTGGCGGATCCGCGAGGGCATGACCGAGCTGACGAAGGACTGCACGGCCGGCCACATCACCCCGCCGCCGACCCCCTCGAGCACGAGCGCTGCAGCGGCCGCCCACTCGGTGCGCGCCGCAGCGAGCAGCACGTTGCCGGCGATCATGCAGATCGTCGCGACGACCATGATCCGCCGCGCGCCGATCCGGTCGACAAGGTGACCGGTCGGGCCGAGGATGAGCAGGCCCACGACCGCGGGGATGGCCACGAGCAACCCGACCCGGTCGAGCGCCAGGCCGCGCACCTCATGGAGGTAGACGACGAGGAAGGGCAGCACCATGCCGTTGCCGATGAAGTCCACGACGATCGTCGAGAGCAGCCACTTGCCCTCGCGCGGCAGCTCGGTCCAGAAGTCGCGCAGCGCCGGGCGAGCCGGCGGCGGGGCTGCGCCGTCGTGATGAGCAGCGCCCACGGACTCGGTCGGGGGCTGGATGCTCACCCGTCGAGTGTGCCAGGGGGCACCGACAGGCTCGACCGATTTCCAGCCCGCCCCGGCGCTCCGGTACCCTCCCCCACGGAGGATTCGCATAGTGGCCTAGTGCGCACGATTGGAAATCGTGTTGGGTTAATCACCCTCAGGGGTTCAAATCCCCTATCCTCCGCCAGCCGCCTCACCTCGCCGGGTCGAGGTATTCAGCTACCGCCTCGCGGTAGCTGAATACCTCGACCCGCTGCTGTGCGGCGCGCGTATGCCGTGGCCTGGGCGGCGAAGACGGCCTCCAGCTCGGCGGTGCTCACCCCCTCGAGCGACAGGCCGAAGCCCTGCGTGTAGACCTCCGCCAGCTCGGCGGCACTCCCCAGCACCCGCTCGCGCCGTCCCGCCGCCCCCGGGCCCTCGATGCGCAGCCACCAGATCCACCGCAGCAGCTCCACGCCAGCGGCGTCGCGCCGCTGCACCGCGAGCGCCCGCACGAAGGGCGAGTCGGGCGAGCTCGACAACTCGGTATGCCGGGCCGTCGCCTCCGCGAGCGACACCGGCGCGGCGTCAAGGTCCATCCCGACGAAGGAGTCGGCCAGCCGGTCGTGCTCGAAGCGCCACCCCCCGGGCACCACGGCCGAGGGGCGCACGGCATACGTGAAGGGACCCTGGCGCCACGAGCCGGCGACGAGCGGCAGCGGCTCGTGCAGCGCGCTGCCCAACCCGACGTCGACGAGCCAGTTGCGCCCGTCGAGGGAGACGGTCAGCGCGAGATGGTTGCCGTCGGCCCCGACCGGGCCGGGATCGCGCGGCCCCTGGACGCCCGCGCGGTGGTGCGACACGGCATACCCGAGACGCCCGAGCAGCCACCCGAAGGCGCCGTTGAGGTGGAAGCAATAGCCACCGCGCCCCGCGACGACGGCCGCCACCGAGCTGTCCGCGTCGGCCGGCACCGGACGCCCGAGGACGTTGGGCAGGGTGTCATAGGCGACCCGCTCGACGTGCGCGCGGTGCAGCGCGACCAGGGTGGCGAGGTCGGCCGGCGCCGCGGCGAGGTCGGCTCGCCCGAGCCGCCGCAGGTATGCCGTGGCCCGCGGGTCGCGCCGGTCGTCCACGCGTGCCATTAGACCAGTCGGAGCACTTCATGGGGCGAGCCGGAGCCAGGTAAAGCGATGGTCAACCAACCGCCGCCAAACGGTCAGATCTTGGTCGCCACCCGGTCAAGCTTGGTCGTTCACTCTTGACGCCGCCGCGGGACCCGACAAGGGTCGCGCCAGTCAGGGCAAAGCGGGCACAACGGGCCCACAGCTTTCCTGGCTTGGGGGCCCTCCCACGGTCCCCGCATCCACCCAGGAGGACCAGTGAAACGACGCACAACTGGCATCACCCTCGGGGCGCTCGTCGCGATCGCGGCGGTCGTGCCGAGCTCCACCGCCGCGGCGACCGGCCTCACCGCCGGAGTGCCCTCGGGATCCCAATCGGGTCCCCGCACGGTCGCGAGCGAGCAGGCCCGAGTCGCGACGGTCGCCGCCGCAGTCGGCGCAGACGCCCGCGAGGGCCTGACGGTCAAGTCGGTCGTCACCGACCGTGACGGCACCAGCCACGTCCGCTACGAGCGCACCTTTGCCGGGCTGCGCGTCATCGGTGGCGACTTCGTCGCCCATCAGGACGCGGCAGGCACCGTCCGCAGCGTGTCGTGGAACCGTGGCGGCAAGGTCGCCGTCCCCTCGACGACACCCGGCATGAGCTTGGCCAGCGCCGAGGGCGCGGTGGCGAGCCAGCGAGGCTTCGCGCCGCAGCGTGGCGAGCTCGTCGTCTATGTCGCCGAGTCGGGCCCGGTCCTCGCCTACGACCTGGTCACCGAGGGCGTCAAGTCCGACCAGACCCCCAGCCGGGTGCACTCGGTCGTCGACGCCCGCACCGGCGCCACGCTGTCCACCTGGGACGACATCAAGGAAGGCACGGGGACGGGCCTGTTCGTCGGCACCGTGAGCATCGGCACGACACTCGTGTCGGGGACCTATCAGCTCAAGGACGCCGCCGGCAACAACACGACGGACCTCAACGGCGCCACGACCGGCAACGGCACCCTCTTCACCGACGCCGACGACATCTGGGGCAATGGCTCGGTGAGCAGCCGCCAGTCGGCCGGCGTTGACGCGCAATATGGCGCGGAGAAGACCTTCGACTACTACAGCACCCAGCTCGGCCGCGCCGGCATCTGGAACAACGGCACCGGCGCCCGCTCGCGGGTCCATTACGGCTCCAACTACGTCAACGCCTTCTGGGACGGCACCCAGATGACCTATGGCGACGGCGCGAGCAACACCCACCCGCTCACCGAGATCGACGTCGCCGGGCACGAGATGAGCCACGGCGTCACCGAGAACACCGCCAACCTCACCTACTCCGGTGAGTCCGGTGGCCTCAACGAGGCGACCTCGGACATCTTCGGCACGGCGGTCGAGTGGTATGCCGCCAACCCGGTCGACGTCCCCGACTACCTCATCGGCGAGATGATCGACATCAACGGCAACGGCACGCCGCTGCGCTACATGGATCAGCCGAGCAAGGACGGCAAGTCGGCCGACTGCTGGTCGTCGAGCGTCGGCAGCCTCAACGTCCACTACTCCTCCGGCCCGCTCAACCACTGGTACTACCTGGTCTCGGAGGGCTCGGGCGCCAAGACGATCAACGGGGTCAACTACAACTCCCCCACCTGCAACGCCTCGACGGTGACCGGTATCGGCCACCTCAAGGCGGAGAAGGTCTGGTACCGCGCCCTGTCGACCTACCTCACCAGCGGCAGCAACTATGCCGCCGCCCGCGACGCGGCGATCAAGTCGGCCAAGGACCTCTACGGCACCGACTCGGCCGAGTGCGCGACGGTCGCCAGCGGTTTCTCGGCCATCGCGGTCGTCCCGGGTGCCGAGACCTGCTCGGCGACGCCGCCGCCTCCCCCTGGCAACCTGCTGACCAACGGTGACTTCGAGTCCGGGGCGACGATCTGGAGCGGCACGTCCGGCGTCATCACCAACAGCGCCTCCAAGCCCGCCCACGGCGGCTCGTGGAAGGCCTGGCTCGGCGGCAACGGGCGCACCAGCACGGAATACGTCCAGCAGTCCGTGACCATCCCCGCGTCGGCCACCACGGCGGTGCTGACCTTCTGGCTGCGGATCGACACGGCCGAGACCGGTTCCACGGTCTATGACCGGTTGCGCCCGCAGATCATCTCCGGCTCGACCACGACGACCCTGGCCACCTACTCCAACGTCGGCGCCAACGCCACGTGGGCGCAGAAGACCTTCGACGTCACGGCATACAAGGGCAAGACGATCACGGTGAAGTTCCTCGAGAACGAGGACTCCTCGTTGCAGACGAGCTTCGTCGTCGACGACGTCGTCCTGTCGGCCGGCTGAGCCACCAGCACGACCAACCGGGCCGGGCGGTGCCTACGTGGCGCCGCCCGGCTCTGCTGTGCAGTCGGGGGTCGGCTCGCCCGCGGCCAGCGCGGTGAGCAGGGTCGCGAGGGGATGGTCGCCAGGCAGCGGGCTGGGCCCGCGTCCGGGGGCCGTGATGTCGAGCGACAGCTCGTCGGGATGGCTGGGCGAGGTCGGGCTCGGGGTCCAGACCAGGGCCGTCGTGGCGCCGTCGACCCGGGCGCTCGCCGCGGCGGTGAGCCGGCAACTGCGCGCGAGACCGCCCTTGCCGACCCACCGCACTCGACCGTCCTCCGTGAGAGTCAGGACGTCGGAGAAGCCCGCGACGCCCCCGGTCCGGGTGACGACCATGGGGTATGCCGACCGGCCGGTTGGGCCCGTGGCGACCCGGTCGATGCCCTCGGACGAGCCCGCGCACCCGGCGAGCAGCGCCAGCGACGCGAGTGCCGTGAGCGAGCAGACCGTGGTGTGCCGCCCGGCATACCCGCGGCTGCGCGGGACGGGGCGGCGCGACGGAGCACCCATGGTCCTTGGACGCGGCTGCCGGGCCGCAGGTTCCGGCTGGCAGGATGAGGCCATGACCACACGCGAGCCCGAGGCCGTCGACGAGGGGGTCATCGAGCTCGTCGAGAGCCTCGAGCCGCACCCGGCATACGTCAGCGGGGCGCGGTGGGACATCCTCCACGCCAACCGGGCCGCCCACCTGCTCTTCGCCGACTTCGGTCGGCGCCACGGCCACGAGCGCAACATGCTGTGGTTCTACCTCGCCGACCCGCGGGCCAAGGCGCTGTATGCCGATTGGGAGCACGAGGCGAGCGCGCAGCTGGGGGCCTTCCGCGAGGACTTCGAGCGCCACAGCGACGATCCGGCGTTCACCGCACTGCTCGAGCAGATCTTCGCCGCGACGCCCGTCGCCCGGGAGTGGTGGGAGCAGGGTCGTGGCGTCGGCGAACGACGCACCCGGCTCAAGCGGGTGCGCCTGGCCGACGGGCGCGAGGTGAGCCTGCGTCAGATCGCCCTGGCCACCATCGACGACCCCGACGTGCAGGTCATCTGCTATCTCGCCGACATCGACGATGACGGCGACTTCGACGACGAGCTCAACGGCTTGGAGTTCTAGGCCCGCGCGCCCGACACGCGTCGTGTGCCAGGACGGCGCCTTGCCGTCGCACACGCCGGCCGGCTGGCACCATGAGCCCGTGGCCAACGGGCGCTTGGCGCGGCAGCTCGGGCTCGGCGATGCCATCGTCGTCGGGCTCGGCTCGATGATCGGGGCCGGGGTCTTCGCCGCCTTCACCCCGGCCGCCGCGGCCGCCGGGTCGGGGCTGCTCGTCGGGCTGTTGCTCGCCGGGGCGGTCGCGTGGGCCAACGCCACCTCGTCGGCGCAGCTCGCCGCGCAATATCCCGAGTCGGGCGGGACCTACGTCTTCGGACGCGAAAGGCTCGGCGAGACATGGGGATTCGCGGCCGGCTGGGCATTCGTCGTCGGCAAGACCGCCTCGTGCGCGGCGATGGCGCTCACGGCCGCCACCTATGCCCTCGGGGGTGAGGCCCGGGCCGCCCAGTTCGTCGCCCTCGCGCTCGTCGCCGGCACGACGTGGGTCTTGCTGCGCGGCATCGCCAAGACGGCTCGCCTGGCCCGCCTCCTGCTGGCCATCACCCTGGCCTGTCTGCTGCTCACCCTGCTCGTCATCGTCGCCTTCACCCGCTCGTGGGACTCGCCGCTCACCGGGGCGCCGAGCGCGAGTGGCGACCCCACGGCATACGGGATCCTGCAGGCGGGCGGGCTGCTCTTCTTCGCCTTCGCGGGCTATGCCCGCATCGCCACTCTCGGCGAGGAAGTCCGCGACCCCGCGCGGACCATCCCCACGGCGATCACCCGCGCGCTCGCCATCGTCATCGCCCTGTATGCCGTCGTCGCCCTCGTCCTGCTCGCGACGATCGGGCCGGCCGGGATCGCCGCGTCGCCGCTGCCGCTGCAGAGCGCCGCGCAGGCCGCCGGGGTCGGATGGGTCGGCGTGCTGCTGCGCCTCGGGGCGACGGTCGCGTCGATCGGGGCGCTGCTCGGGCTGCTGTCGGGCGTCAGCCGCACCCTGTTGGCGATGGGCCGCCACGGCGACCTGCCGGCGCGGCTCGCAGCGGTCGACCCGGTCCACCAGGTGCCGGCCTTCGCGCAGCTCGTCGTGGCGGGCGGGGTGATCGCGCTGGCGCTGGCCACCGATCTGCGCCACGCGATCGGCTTCTCGTCCTTCGGGGTGCTGCTCTACTACGCCATCACCAATGCGTCGGCGTGGACCCAGGCACCGCCCCATCGCCACTGGCCGCGCTGGGTGCAGGCGGCCGGGCTGACCGGCTGCCTCGTGCTCGCGGTCAGCCTGCCGTGGGCGTCGGTGCTCACCGGTGCTGTGGTCGTCGCCGCCGGTTTGGTCGGCCGGCGCCTCTTCGCTGCGCGCTGACGCCACCGCCGGCCGTCAGCGAGCCGGCGGCGGACCCGCGTGCTCAGCGTCGCGAGGTGCCGAAGATCGACCGCGTGATCTGGCGGCCGATGGCCGTGCCCATCGAG
>CAZLGB010000143.1:0-9026 GCA_964558825.1 uncultured Intrasporangiaceae bacterium | reverse complement strand
GTCACCGTCATCCTCATCGAGCACGACATGGCCGTCGTCATGGACATCTCCGACCGGGTCTCGGTGCTCGACTTCGGTCGCCTCATCGCCGACGGCACCCCCGACGAGGTCAAGGTCAACCCCGCGGTGGTCCAGGCCTATCTCGGCTCTGAGGAGCACTGATGGCCGCCGACCAGACCTTCCCGCGCCTGCTGCGAGCCCTGGCCGCGAGCCACCCCACGCAGACCGCCCTGCAGGAAAAGCGTTACGGCATATGGCAGCCCATGTCCTGGCAGGTGTATGCCGCGCGCGTCACCGATTTCGCCCACGGCCTGGCCGCCCTCGGGGTCGAGCGCGGTGACGTCGTCGCGGTGCTCGGCGACAACCGCCCCGAATGGCTCATCGCCGAGCTGGGGGCGCAGAGCATCGGCGCGGCCGTCGTCGGCATCTATCCGACGAGCATCGGCGAGGAGCTGCTGCACATCCTCACCCTCGCCCGGGTCAAGGTCGTCGTCGCGGAGGACCAGGAGCAGGTCGACAAGCTCATCAAGCTGCGCGAGGACGCCGCCTCGGGGGCCGCGACCGCGCCGGGCACGGCGGGCGCCGACATGCCACCGCTGCTGCTGGAGACGGTGATCTTCTACGACCCGCACGGGCTCGAGCAATACACCGAGCCCTTCCTGCGCGACTTCACCGCCGTCGAGACGCTCGGCCGCGAGTGGGGAGCGGAGCATCCCGGCTGGCTCGACGAGCACGTGGCCCGTGGCACGAGCGAGGACATCGCCGTCATCTGCACGACCTCGGGCACGACCAGCCGGCCCAAGCTGGCCGAGCTCTCGCACGCCAACCTGCTGGCCATGGCCGAGCACCTCACTGCCATCGACCCGATCGACAGCAAGGACCGCTATGTGTCCTTCCTGCCCTTCGCGTGGATCGGCGAGCAGATGCTCGCCGTCGCCTGCGGGCTGTCCCGCGGGCTGACCCTCTCCTTCCCCGAGGACTCGGCGACCCAGAAGTCCGACATGCGCGAGATCGGCCCGGACGTGATGTTCTCGCCGCCGCGGATCTGGGAGGGGATGCTCTCGGAGGTCCAGGTCCGCATCGACGAGGCCGGCTGGCTCAAGCGCAGGGTCTTCGGGTGGGGCTATGACATCGGCGACAAGGTCGCCGAGCGCAAGATCCACGGCCAGGGTGCCGGCACACTCGCGCCCGTCCACTGGCTCGCCGATCAGGTGGCACTGCGCCCGGTGCGCGACCAGCTGGGGCTGGCCCGCAATGGCCACGCCTACACCGGTGGTGCGCCCCTCGGTCCCGACGTCTTCCGCTTCTTCCACGCGATCGGGGTCAACCTCAAACAGATCTACGGCCAGACCGAGATCTGCGGCATCGCCGTCGTCCACCGCGACGACGACATCGCCTTCAACACCGTCGGCACGCCGATCGCCGGGACCGAGATCCACATCGCCGACAACGGCGAGATCCTGCTGCGCTCGGCCTCGGTCTTCAGGGGCTATCACCGCAACCCAGAGGCAAGCGCCGAGGCCGTCGACGCCGACGGCTGGCTGCACACGGGTGACGCCGGCTATCTCGACGACAAGGGCCACCTCGTCGTCATCGACCGACAGAAGGACGTCCTCACCACGGCCGACGGCACCCGCTTCTCATCGGCCTTCATCGAGAACAAGCTGAAATTCAGCCCCTACGTCGAGGAGGCCGTGACCTTCGCCCCAGCCGCCGGCGAGCAGGGCATGACGGCGATCATCACCATCGACCCCTTGACCACCGGATCATGGGCCGAACACGAGCGGCTCTCCTACACGACCTACACCGACCTCGCCGGCAAGCGGGAGGTCCAGGATCTCGTCGCCGAGGAGATCACCCGGGCCAACGAGGATCTCCCCGAGAGCATCCGCGTCACGCGATTCGTGTTGCTGCACAAGCAGTTCGATCCCGACGACGACGAGATCACCCGCACCCGCAAGGTCCGGCGCAACATCATCCAGGAGCGGTATGCCGCGATCATCGCGGCGCTCGCCTGCGGGGACGAGCGGGTCGGCATCACGACGACCGTGACCTACCAGGACGGCACCAAGGTCGACCGCACCATCGACCTGCGCATCGTCGACCTCACCACCTTCCGCGTGCCCGAGGGGCGCGGCCGACGCCCGGTCTGGAGTGGCCGCCGATGAGCGCCTTCATCTCCCTCACCGTCTACGGCCTCGCCGACGGCGCGATCCTCGCCCTGGCCGCGCTCGGTTTCGTGCTCATCTACAAGGCGACGCGCGTCATCAACTTCGCCCAAGGCGAGTTCCTCCTCGTCGGCGCCTACACCTTCTACACGGCCTTCGTTGTGCTGGGTCTGCCGCTCATCCTCGCCAGCCTGGTCGGCGTTGCCTTCGCTGTGCTGCTCGGCGTCGTCGTCGAGCGCTTCGTGCTCCGTCCGCTCGTCGGCGAGCACGCCATCAGCGTCATCATGGTGACGATCGGGCTGTCCTCGGTGCTCAAGGCGCTCGTCCAGATGTTCTTCGGCACGTCGGTGCGGGAGCAGCCCAAGATCCTCCCCACGGGCACCATCGAGGTCGGCGGGGTCACCGTCCCGGTCAACCGCCTGCTCGTCATCGCCATCGCCGCCGTCGTGCTGGCGGCCTTCACGATCTTCTTCCGCCGCTCTCGACATGGCATCGCCATGCGCGCGGTCGCCGACGACCAGCAGGCCGCGCTGACGATGGGCATCTCGGTCCGGCGGATCTTCGCGCTCGCTTGGGCCCTGGCCGCGGTGAGCGCGCTCATCGCCGGCGTGCTGCTCGCCGACCTGTCAGCCGTCGAGCAGAACATCGCGTCCTTCGGCCTCATCGTCTTCCCCGTCGTCATCCTCGGCGGGCTCGACTCGGTGCCCGGCACGATCGTCGGCGGCCTCACCATCGGGCTGCTCAAGCAATACGTCTCCGGGTATGCCGATCCCGGCCTGGCCGAGGTCATCCCCTATGTCGTCCTGGTCGCCATCCTCATGGTCCGGCCCTACGGCATCTTCGGCGAGACGCGGATCGAGAGGGTCTGAGCGATGGCGACGGCAACCGGCATACACCACCGCTCGTATCGCGCCGAGCTGCGGCTGCGGCATACCCGCGCCGAATGGGCCCGGCTGGCCCTGGTCGTCGTCCTGCTGCTCGTCGTGCCCTACCTGCTCAACACCTACTGGCTCGGGATCGCCAACTCGATCCTCATCGCCGTCGTCGGAGCGGTGGGGCTCAACATCCTCGTCGGGTTCACCGGTCAGATCTCGCTCGGTCAGGGCGGCTTCCTCGCCGTCGGGGCCTACACGTCGGCGATCCTCTCGACCCGAGCCGGACTGCCCGTGCCGATCGCCATCATCATCGCCGTGCTGATGACCGCGCTGGTCGGCGCGCTCTTCGGGCTGCCGGCGTTGCGGCTCAAGGGTCTTTACCTCGCGATCGCCACCCTGGCGTCGCAGGAGATCATCATGTTCGTCGTCCGGCGGTGGGACTTCCTCACCGAGGGCAAGGGCTATATCGAGGTGCCGCGGCCGAGCTTCATCGAGCGCGAAACCTTTGAGATCCAGTGGTATTGGATCCTGCTGCCGGTCACCTTCCTCGCGGTGCTGATGGCCCGCAATCTCTTCCGGACCGCGCTGGGTCGGTCCTTCATGGCGGTGCGCGACCAGGACATCGCGGCCGAGGCGATCGGGGTCAACATCACCCGCGCCAAGGTGACCGCCTTTGCCGTCTCGAGCGGTTTCGTCGGGCTGTCCGGCGCGCTCTCGGCCTACTACACCGAGACGGTGACGTGGGAGCGCTTCACCCTCGACGTCTCGGTGCTCTACCTCGCGATGATCATCGTCGGCGGCCTCGGAAGCATCGCCGGATCGGTCTACGGCGCGATCTTCATGCTGCTGCTGCCGGCACTGCTCACCGAGCTCGGCGACCGGGCCTCCGGCAGCTTCATCGCCGACCAGCTGCCGGCTGTCAAGAACGCCGTCTTCGGCCTGGCGATCATCGTCTTCCTCCTCGTCGAGCCACGCGGGCTCGACCGCATCTGGTCCCGGATGAAGGACTACGTCCGGTTCTGGCCCTTCCGCTACTGAAGCCCAACCGCAGGGAAGCCCAACCGCAGGGAAACCGCACGAATGGAGTCAAGGGAATGAAGCACTACTCACGGCGCGCGCTCATCGCCGCTTCGGCGTCCGTGCTGCTCGGCCTCGCTGCGTGTGGCGGGGGCGGCGGCACGAGCAGCTCGGACAGCACCCCGATCAAGGTCGGGATCATTGCCGACCTCACCGGGGCCACCGGCGACGTCGGCAAGCCCTACAACGAGGGCATGCTCGGCTATATCGACTGGATCAATGGCAAGGGCGGCATCTCGGGTCACAAGATCGAGGCGATGTCCAATGACTACGCCTACCAGGTGCCCAAGGCCGAGGAGCTCTACAAGAAGTACGTCACCGACGGGGCCGTGGTCATCCAGGGCTGGGGCACCGGCGACTCCGAGGCGCTGCGCACCAAGGTGGCGGCCGACAAGTTGCCCTTCATGAGCGCCTCGTATGCCGAGGTGCTCACCGACCCCAAGCAATCGGCATACAACTTCGTCGTCGCCCCGACCTACTCCGACCAGATGCGCGTCGCGCTCAACTGGATCGCCAAGGACGCCGGCGGCAAGGCCGAGGTCGCGGTCTTCCACAACGACAGCCCCTTCGGGACCGCTCCGGTCGCCGACGGCCAGAAGTGGATCACCGAGAAGGGGCTGCAGTTGGGCTACAAGGCCTACCCCATGCCCAAGACACCCAACTTCGTCGGCCTGTTGTCCCAGGCCCAGGCCCAGGGCGCCAAGTACATCGTCATCCAGAACGTCTCCAGCCCCGCGGCGCAGGTCGCCAAGGACATCAAGGCGCAGAACCTCGGGATGAAGATCGTCTGCCTCAACTGGTGCTCTGACGAGTTGTTCGTCAAGACCGCCGGTGCCGACAACGCCGAGGGGCACGTGATGATCCAGCCCTTCGCGCCCGCCTCGGCCGGCAAGGCCGGCAGCAAGGCCATCGACGACTACCTCAAGACCAAGGGCTCCTCGCTGGCGGAGAAGGGCCTGCACTATGCCCAGGGCTGGTACACCATGGACGTCATGGCCAAGGGCATCGAGAAGGCCCTGGCCGGTGGCGCCAAGCTGACCGGCGAGTCGATCAAGGCTGCGCTCGAGTCGATGGACTCTGTGGACACCGGCGGCGTGGTCGGCACCGGAAAGGTCAAGTTCTCGGCGGACTCGCACCGCGGCTCGACCGGCTCGGGGATCTATCAGGTCCAGGGCGGCAAGTTCGTCGAGATCGCGGCCAACCAGGTCCCGTGACGGTGTCATGACCGGCACGACGACGACTGCGGGGGTGGCCGGGACACCGGCCACCCCCCAGGGGCAGGCCGACCTGCTCACCCTCAACAACATCGAGGTCATCTACGACGAGGTCATCCTCGTGCTGCGTGGATTGTCGCTGTCGGTGCCCGAGGGCAAGATCGTCGCCCTGCTGGGGTCCAACGGCGCCGGCAAGTCGACGACGCTCAAGGCGATCTCGGGCCTGCTGCCGACCGAGCACGGCGAGGTGACCGACGGGTCGGTGATCTTCGACGGCCAAGACATCACCCACCTCGATGCCGCCGCGCGGGTCAAGCTCGGGCTGTCACTCTGCATGGAGGGCCGGCACGTCTTCGAGCACCTGACGGTCGCCGAAAACCTCACCGCCGGAGCGTATTTCCGCGGTGGCGGCGACGCTCGCGACCTGGAGACCGTCTATCACCTGCTGCCCAAGCTCAAGGACATGACGGCCCGCATCGCGGGCTATCTCTCCGGCGGCGAGCAGCAGATGCTCGCCATCGGGCGGGCGCTCATGGCCAAACCGCGACTGCTCATGCTCGACGAGCCGTCACTCGGTTTGGCTCCCCTGCTCGTCAAGGACATCTTCGGCTTCATCAAGGCCATCAACGACGAACTCGGGCTCACCGTGCTGGTCATCGAGCAGAACGCCCGGCGTGCGCTCGAGGTCGCCGACCACGGCTACATCATGGAGCAGGGGCGCATCGTCCTGGAGGGCAGCGCTGCGGAGCTGCGCGACAACCCGGACGTCAAAGAGTTCTACCTGGGCTTGGGCGACTCCGGCAGCCGCAAGAGCTTCCGCGACGTCAAGCATTACAAGCGACGCAAGCGCTGGCTCTGATCCGGGTCACCGCGCCGTCACTCTCGGAAAGGTCTTCGCCATGACGGGGTCACTGCTTGCTGCCCTGCAGGAGTATGCCGCGAGCCGCGCCGGCGCGGTCGCCGCCACAGTGTCGGCAGCCCGCCGAGTGGTGCCGACCCTCGATCGGCGCCTCGCCGACCACGGCATCGGAGCGGATCTCGACGGGGTTGACCTGGCGCGCGCACTCGAGTCGCTGCCGATCCTCGGCAAGGACGACGTGCTCGCCCATCAGCAGACCGACCCGCCCTTCGGGGGGATGCTCGCCCCGACCGCCCAGGTGCGGCGCGTCTTCCAATCCCCCGGCCCGCTCTACGAGCCGCAGCTCGACGGCGTCGATCCGTGGCGGTGGGCACCGTCTCTGCAGGCCGCTGGGATGGGCGCTGACGACCTCGTGCTCAACTGCTTCGGCTATCACCTCTCCCCCGCCGGGGCGATGTTCGAGGAGGCGGCGCTCGCGCTGGGCGCCCGGGTGCTGCCCGGGGGCATCGGCAACCAGGACCTGCAGGCGCGGGCCATCGGGGACTTGGGGGTCACGGCATACACGGGCCTGCCGAGCTATCTGAAGGCGCTCGTGGACCGTTATGACGAGCTGGGATTGGCCCCCGAGCGCTGGCGCCTGGCGCGTGCGCTGGTCACGGCCGAGCCGCTGCCCGACTCGTTGCGCGCGCTGCTGCGCGAGCGGGTGCCGACCGTGTTGATGGCCTACGGGACGGCCGAGACGGGGCTCATCGGTTACGAGACCGAGGCGGGCGGCGGTCTGGTGCCGGCTCCTGGGGTGCTCGTGCAGGTGTGCGATCTCGACACGGGCGCACCGGTTGCCGAGGGTGAGGGGCAAGTGGTGGTCACCCTGCTGCGGCCGGACTATCCCTTGGTCCGTTTCGGCACGGGCGACCTGTCGGCCTGGCGGCTCGGCGTCGACGGTGCACCACGGCTGGTCGGCGTGCTGGGGCGGTCGGGGGCGGCGATCAAGGTCCGCGGGATGTTCCTGCATCCGCGCCAGGCAGCGGTCGTGCTCGACGGCATACCCGGTGTCGCGCGGTGGCGGTTCGTCGTCGACCGCGTCGACCACCGCGACGAGTTGGCGTGCGAGGTCGTCGTGCGTGAGGGCGCATCTGCCGAGGCAGTCGTGGCCGAGGTGACCGACCGAGTGCGGGCGGGACTGCGCTTCGCCTGCACCGTCAGCGCCGTGGCCGCCCTCCCCGACGATGCCGGGCCGATCGCCGACCGGCGCGACTGGTCCTGAGCGCGCCTGGCCCCTGAGGGGGGCGGCCCGAAACGCTGCGAGGTGATGCCGCTCGGACATCCGAGCGGCATCACCTCGCAGATCGTTGCTGTGCGGTCAGTCCTTGGTGAAGCCGTGCCGACGCGCGTTGTCGGCGTCGATGAACCACACGTCCGGGGTGATCCGCTCGTACCAGGGGTCGCCGGGCTCCTGGAAGCGCATCCACTGACGGTTGGCCTTGACCGGGTGGCCGAGCGGCATGGCTCCGTCGAAGACCGGCGCCGCCGACCCCCAGCCATAGCCGCCATCGACGACCTCGTCGAAGCGCGACACCTCGCGCCGCCACGGACGCACGTTGCCGTCGGGGTCGTGCAGGTCGGCGACCTCGGTGCTGTCGGCGCCATCCGTGCCGGCCGTCGCGTCGGCAACCGCTGTCGCGTCGACCGCAGCCGCCTCGTCCGGGGCTGCCGAGACTCCGGCATCACCCGAAACGGTTTCGGGGGCAACGACATCAGCCTCCGCCGCGGCGAAGGTGTCGCTGTCGGAGGCACCCTCGTCAACAGCCGCGTCCTCCGCGTCGGGCGATCCGGGGCCGGCAGCGGCGGCAGCCACGCCCGCCGCAGCGACTCCCGCAACGGCCGCCCCGGGGGCGACCCAGCCGGCGTCGAAGGCGGCGTCGTCCGAGGAGGCCGTGGGATCGGCCCCGGCGAGGGCGTCACGCTCGGCAGTCATCTCGTCGAGGGCCGCCTGATAGCGGGCCTCGGCGTCGTCGACCTCGGGTGCGCCGGCGAGAGCGACCTCGTCGGCCTCCAGGACTGCCTCGTCGGCGGGGACGGCGGCCTGGGCTGCGGCGAGCACCGGCTCGTCGGCTGCCGACGTAACCGCCTCGACCTCGGCGGCGCTGTCGGCCTCCGCCGCGGTCGCCTCGTCGACGGCCGCCTGGAAGCTCGTCTCGGCCGTGTCGACGTCGGAGTCGCCGGCCAGCGCGGCCTGATCGGCCTCGAGGGTCGCCTCCTGCGCAAACGCCCCCGCGTCGGTCTCGGTGCCCGACTCGGTGAGATCGGCTGCAGGGGAAGCCAACTCGGCCGCAGCCTGCTCGTCCTCGACCCGACCCGACAACGGGTCAAGCCCAGCCTCCGCCTCAGCAGCCAAATCCGACAGCGTCGCGTGCGCCGGCTCGTCCGCAACGACCTCGGCCTCTGCGGCCGCTTCAGCTGAACCATCGGACTCGGCGGGAGTCGTCCAGCCGTCAACGGTGTCGTCCAGGTGCCCGGTCGATGCTGCGGCGTCGATGTCGCTCTCGCTCCCGGAGGCTTCGCTGGTTTCGACGGGACGGGTCCAGCCGTCCACCGTGTCAGTGTGCTCAACCGCACCCGTCTCGGCCGACGCCACAGCCTCGTCGACAGCGGGCTGCCACGCCGGCTCGGCCGGCGCCGACCAGGCTCCGGTTCCCGGGGACCACGCCGGTTCGGGCGACTGCGGCTCCGCCACGTCAACCTCGGGCGCAGCCACGTCGGCGACCGGCTCAGCGGTCTCGGCCACCGGCTCAGCGGCCACGGCCTCGGCAACGTCGGCGACCGGCTCGGCAAC
>CAZLGB010000142.1:0-9090 GCA_964558825.1 uncultured Intrasporangiaceae bacterium | reverse complement strand
TTGTGCCAGCCGATCATGACCCAGGCCTCGCCGACGGTCAGCGGCGAGAGGATCGTGTTGAAGAGGTCTCCCACAATCGTCCTTGCTCGTGTCGTGAGACCGCAGTCTCACTGGGTTGTCGCGGCCACATCGCCCAACGGGTATGCCGGGCGGCCGGCCGCGGTGGTCAGGTATCGGTCCGCTCGGGAACGTGGTCGACGCCGCCGGGGTTCCACGGGTGGCAACGGGCCACGCGCCGGACGGCCAGCCAGCTGCCCTTGATCGGCCCGAAACGGGTCAGGGCGGTCACGGCATACGCCGAGCAGGAGGGATAGAAGCGGCAGCTCGGCGGGCTCATCGGCGAGATCACCAGCTGGTAGACCCGCACGAGCAGCAGCAGCGGCAGCGCGAGCACCTTGCGCCAGGTCCACGGGCCGGAGAAGGTCGTCTCGCCGACGGCGGCCGTCGCGGTGGGGGTTGCCGAGTCGGCCCCCATCACCGCGCTCCGCGGCGCAGCGCCGTCGACAGGCACCGGTCCAACTCGGCGCCGAGCTGGTCGAAGGTGGCCGTCGCCGCGTCAGGCGCCGCTCGCACGACGAGGTCGACGCCAGCGGGCACGGAGGCGAGGTGAGCGCGGCTGAGCTCACGCAGTCGGCGCACGACGCGATGACGCACCACTGAATTGCCGACACTCTTGGGGACGACGAAACCGACCCGCGGGGTGCGTGTGCACCCGGGGTCGGTCAGCGCTGCATGGACCACGAGCAACCGCCCGCCGGATCGAGCGCCGCCGCGGAACACCGCACGGAACTCATCGGCCGTGCGGAGCCGGTGCCGCGCCGGCAGCACACCGTGGCCTCAGGCGGACAGCTCGGCGCGGCCCTTACGGCGACGGCCGGCGAGGATCGCCCGGCCCGCGCGGGTGCGCATGCGCTCGCGGAAGCCGTGCGTCTTGGCACGACGCCGGTTGTTGGGCTGGAAGGTGCGCTTGCTCACGGGAGTCTCCGTCGGTCGGGCAGCCAGGCGGCTGGTGGCATCGGGTCAGGTCGGCCGGTCGCAATCGGAAACCCGCGTCGTGCTCGTCGACTGACATCGAGGGCAATCGAGGTCATCAGGATCGGTGAGATCAAGACGACGGGCGACACAGGCATGCGAAAGCGGCCGGAAGGCTCAACCTAGGGTAAGGGTGGTCCCCGCGCAGGGTCAAACTCGCCGATCGCGCCCGGCCGATGGCTCGGCCCGTCGATTCGGCCCCGAGGCCCCGTGCCGAGCGCCTCGTATGCCGGGTGCCCCCGGACAACTTGATGCGCATTCGGCGCACGATCCGTGCGTGGCGGCGCACTATCGCGCATGCTGCGCCGAGACCGTGCGCGACACGCCGGACTGGGGTGTAATGTCTGTCCGGCTTGGTCATGCACACCCTGTGGACAGAGTTGTGGATGACGGTCACGGTGTTGACCATCTGTGTTGACGTTCGGTGTTGACGTTTCGGTCCGGCGGAGTGCCTTTCGGCGTGGTGCGGGCCGACGGCAGAGGCCTTGAAGGGGGTTCAGACCTTGTCGGAGGCCCAGCCCGACCTCGCCGGAATGTGGCGACGCACCCTGCGCGATCTGGACAGCACCGCCCTGTCCGAGCGAGAAAAGGCCTTCGTCGCCCTGGGTCGACTCATGGGAGTGCTCGGATCCACCGCACTCATCGCCGTCCCCAACGACTACACCAAGACGACGATCGAGCACGGCCCCGCCGGCGCTGTCGCCCAGGCCCTGTCGGTGCACCTCGGCCAGGACGTCAACCTCGCCTTCAGCATCGACAGCAGTCTCGAGCGACGGCTCGACGCCACCGACCCGGCGCTCGACCCCGACGACGAGCTTGCCTCCGGCTCGGCTGAGGATGGCAGCGAAGCAGCCGGTGGCAGCACCCCTGCCGACCTGCGGGCCGAGGCCCACCCCGGATTCGAGTCCCCGACGAGTGAGCGCTTCGGTGCCGAGCCGCGCCCGCACCGGGAGGACCGGCATACCTCTGGCCCAGGGGGCACGGTGACCTCGATGCTCGGGCGGCGCGACGGTGACGCCGACCGCACCCGGCTCAACCCCAAGTACACCTTCGAGACCTTCGTGGCCGGTGCGAGCAACCGTTTCGCCCACGCGGCCGCGAGCGCCGTCGCCGAGGCTCCGGCCAAGAGCTACAACCCGCTGTTCGTCTATGGGGCGTCCGGGCTGGGCAAGACCCACCTGCTGCACGCCATCGGGCACTACGTCCGCCAGATCTATCCGGGCTCGCGCGTCCGCTATGTCAACTCCGAGGAATTCACCAACGAGTTCATCAACTCGATCCGCGACGACCGGGCGGCGACCTTCCAGAGCCTCTATCGGGACGTCGACGTGCTGCTCATCGACGACATCCAGTTCCTCGCCGGCAAGGTGCAGACGCAGGAAGAGTTCTTCCACACCTTCAACGCGCTGCACAACAACAGCAAGCAGGTCGTCATCACCTCCGACCTCGCGCCCAAGCAGCTGACCGGCTTCGAGGAGCGGCTGCGTTCGCGCTTCGAATGGGGTCTCATCACCGACGTCCAGGCGCCCGACCTCGAGACGCGCATCGCCATCCTGCGCAAGAAGACGCTCCAGGAGCGGATGAGCGTGCCCGACGAGGTGCTCGAGTTCATCGCCACGAAGATCACGTCGAACATTCGCGAGCTCGAAGGTGCCCTCATCCGGGTCACGGCCTTCGCCAGCCTCAATCGTCAGCCGGCCGATCTGGCGCTCGCCGAGATCGTGCTCAAGGACCTCGTCCCCACCGACCAGCCGGTCGCCATCACCGTCGCGACCATTCAGGCGGAGACAGCCAGCTATTTCGCCTTCAGCGTCGACGATCTGTGCGGGTCCTCGCGATCGCGCCAATTGGTCACCGCCCGCCAGATCGCCATGTATCTGTGCCGCGAGCTCACCGAGATGTCGCTCCCGAAGATCGGGCAGGCATTCGGCGGCCGGGACCACACGACGGTCATGCACGCCGACCGCAAAATCCGTGAACTCATGCGGGAGCGACGGGCGATTTTCAACCAGGTCACCGAGCTGACGGCACGTATTCGTCAGCGCACCTGAACGCGTCCGCTACCTCACAGATTCATCCACACGATGTGGACAACTCCGGGGGTACCCCTGACCTTGGGCTTGTCCACACCCACCTGTGGATGATTGTGGACAAGAGGTCTCCGGCGGTGGACAGCGACGAGCAGGCCCGTGGATGACCTGTGTATGCCGGGCCGCCATCCCCAGAGGTTGGCCGCGGCCCACAGTCGCTCCCACCCGGCATACACAGGTCGGGTCGGTCTGTGACCAGCGGCGATGGCGGTTACCCACAGCGTCCACACGACCGATGATGACGATGAGTCCACTCAATATCTCGAGAGCCCCGAGAACGAAGGACGGGGCGAGACCCGGCGGGCCAGGCCCGCACCGGACTCGGGTGGGACCTGCCCCTGCCCCAGCGGCCTGAGCAACCTCCTGCGGTGACCTGCCTCTTGCGTCTCGGCGCCAACCGACTAGGGTCGGATATCCCCGGGTCCGCAACGCGGGCATGTCAGGCTGTGCGGCACCGGGGAAACCGTTGCCGACGTTGGTGATGTAGCCGAGTTGCTGTGCTGGCCCGCTTCTCGAGAGGGGCCACCACAAGGGTGGAGACGACCGTGAAGTTCCGGGTTGAGCGCGAGGTTCTCGCTGACGCCGTGTCCTGGGTGGCCCGTGGGTTGCCCGCGCGGCCGCCGGTGCCCGTCCTGTCCGGGGTATTGATTCAGGCCGACCGCGACGGGACGGTGACCTTTTCGGCGTTCGACTACGAGGTGTCGGCCAAGATCTCGGTAGCAGCCGACGTCGACGAGGGTGGCACGGTGCTCGTGCAGGGCCGACTGCTCTCGGACATCTCGCGCAACCTGCCCAGCCGCCCCGTCGACGTCAGCACGGAGGGCAACAAGGTCACGGTGACGTGCGGCACCAGCCGGTTCACGCTGTCGATGATGCAAGCCGACGACTACCCGACCCTGCCGGCCGCTCCCGAGGCGTCCGGCACCGTGGCCGGCGACGTCTTCACCCAGGCGGTGCAGCAGGTGGCCGTCGCCGCGGATCGCGGTGACACCCTGCCGATCCTCACCGGCGTGCGGATGCAGGTCGAGGGCGACAAGATCACCCTGCTGGCCACCGATCGCTATCGGCTCGCGATGCGCGAGTTGACCTGGAGCCCGGCCGCCAGCGACACGGCATACCTCGCGCTCGTGCCGGCCCGCACGCTCAGCGACACGGCCAAGGCGCTGGGGGCGAGCGGATCGGTCGAGCTGGCGCTCGGCGGCAACGCCGGTGGCGACGGACTCATCGGTTTCGAGGCCGGGCAACGGCGCTCGACCACCCGACTGCTCGACGGCGAATACCCCAAGGTCACCTCGATCTTCCCGACGAGTGTCGACACCGAAGCCGTGGTGTCCACGGCGGGCCTCGTCGAGGCGGTCAAGCGCGTCGCGCTCGTCGCCGAGCGCAACACCCCGGTGCGGTTGCGCTTCACCGACGGTCAGCTGGCCATCGAGGCCGGCACCGGCGACGACGCTCAGGCCTCCGAGGCGGTCGAGTGCACCCTCACCGGCCCGGAGATCGAGATCGCCTTCAACCCGCACTTCCTGCTCGACGGGCTCGGCGTGCTGGGCGCGCCTTTCGCCCGGTTGTCCTTCACCCAGCCCAGCCGACCGGCCGTGCTGGCCGGCCAGGCTGAGGCTGAGGGGGAGTCCGATCCGGCCTACCGTTACGTCCTCATGCCGGTGCGCTTCGCCAGCTGAGCTCCGGCTGGTCGTCAGTCCGGTCGTCCACACCGCGGCAGATGCCGTGCTCGACAGGGAGGTCTGCAGATGCAGCTGGGCATGATCGGACTGGGCCGGATGGGCGCCAACATGCGCGAGCGGCTCCGGCGTGCGGGCCATGAGGTGGTCGGCTTCGACGTCAACCCCGCGGCCGCGCGCGATGTCGCCTCACTGGCCGCTCTGGTCAAGGCTCTCGAGGCGCCGCGGGTCGTCTGGGTGATGGTGCCTGCGGGCGCGCCCACCCGCGACACCGTGACCAAGCTGGCCGGGCTGCTCGACAAGGGCGATCTGGTCATCGACGGCGGCAACTCCCACTTCACCGACGATGCCGAGCACGCAAAGATGCTGTCCCCCAAGGGGATTGGCTATGTCGACTGCGGCGTCTCCGGTGGCATTTGGGGTTTGGACAACGGCTACGGCCTCATGGCCGGAGGCACCAAGAAGGCCATCCGGATGGCGATGCCGATCTTCGACGCGCTGCGCCCTGAGGGGCCACGCGATCTCGGGTTCGTCCACGCCGGCGATGTCGGTGCTGGGCACTACGCCAAGATGGTCCACAACGGCATCGAGTACGCCATGATGCAGGCCTACGGCGAGGGCTATGAGCTGCTCGGCCGCAAGGACATCGTCAAGGACGTGCCGGGCTGCTTCAAGGCGTGGAGCCGCGGCACGGTCGTGCGCAGCTGGCTGCTCGACCTGCTCGTCGAGGCCCTCGACGCCGATCCGACGCTGGCTGACGTCTCGGACTACACCAACGACTCCGGTGAGGGACGGTGGACCGTCCAGGAGGCCATCGACCACGCCGTGCCGATGCCGGTCATCTCGGCCTCGCTCTTCGCGCGATTCGCCTCGCGGCAGGCGGTGAGCCCGACCCTGCAGGCAGTCGCAGCGCTGCGCGGCCAGTTCGGCGGGCACGCGGTGATGACCCGCGCCGAGGGTGAGAAACTTCGGGAGCAGGGCGCCGGATCGGGGCTCAGCCACTAACGACCGCGAAGGAGGGGACGCACCCGACATGCACGTGCGTCACCTCTGGCTGGTCGACTTCCGCTCGTATGCCGTGGTCGAGCTCGCGCTCGAGCCCGGCGTCACGACCCTCATGGGCCTCAACGGTCAGGGCAAGACCAATCTCGTCGAAGCGATCGGCTATCTCGCCACGCTCGGGAGCCATCGTGTCGCGACCGACCAGCCGCTGGTGCGCTTCGGCGCCGAGCGGGCGGTGATCCGGGCCGCCGTGGTCCGGCAGGGCCGCGAGGTTCTCGTCGAGCTCGAGCTCACGCCCGGCAAGGCCAACCGAGCTCGGCTCAACCGCGCACCGCTGGGCCGCACCCGAGACGTGCTTGGCACGGTGCAGACCGTGCTCTTCGCACCGGAGGACCTCACCCTGGTCAAGGGCGACCCAGCGGGTCGACGCGCGATGCTCGACGACCTGCTCGTCGCTCGTCAGCCGAGGTGGGCCGGGGTGCGTGCCGATTACGAGCGGATCCTCAAGCAGCGCAATGCGCTGCTCAAGTCCGCGGCGCCCGTGCTGCGCAAGGGAGCCGGTCGTCGTCCGGTGCGATCGTCCAGTCTGGCCAGTGACGAAAACCCCACGTCTGCAAGGGATTCCGCACTTCACACGCTCGACGTGTGGAATCACCATCTCGCCGAGGTCGGGGCCCAGCTGCTGCATGCTCGCTTGCGTCTGGTGCAGGTCCTCGAGCCGGTGTTGGGCACGGCATACGAGCAGGTCAGTGCCGGCACGACGCTCGCGCACGCGACCTATCGCGCAGGTCTGCGCGAGCCGGTCGCCGCGGCGATCGCCGCCGGCGAGGTGCCCGATGTGGCGACCCTGCAGGAAGAGTTGCTCGCCGCCTGTGCAGAGGTGCGCGCCGCTGAGATCGAGCGAGGGGTCACCCTCGTCGGTCCGCATCGTGACGATCTGCTGCTGACCTTGGGCTCCATGCCGGCCAAGGGCTATGCCAGCCACGGCGAATCCTGGTCTCTCGCACTGGGACTCAAGCTCGCGGCATATCAGCTGCTGCGCCGTGACCTCGGTGACGACCCGGTGCTCATCCTCGACGACGTCTTCGCCGAGCTCGACACCGAGCGGCGCGAGCGGCTGGCCGAGCTGGTCGCCGACTGCGAGCAGGTGCTCGTCACCGCGGCCGTCGGGGCCGACGTCCCTGCGCGACTGCGCGCCTCCGGCCAGACGTATGCCGTGAGCCTCGGCGAGGTGGCGCGTGTCGAGTGACCGACCTCCCGACGGACCGGCCGACCCGGCAGCCGGACCCGAAGACAGGGCCGGCCAGGCTGGACCCGATCCGGGCGACGCAGCTCGCGACGCTCTTGCGAGAGCACGAAAAGCGGCCAGGGACAAGGGTTTACGTCCAGGGATGCGACCCCTGCCGTCCCGCCGCCGCGTGGGTCCTGCGGCCCAGGCCAGCGGACCTGGTCGGGACGATCGCGACCCCGCACCGCTCGGGCAGCAGCTCGAGCGCCTGCTCGACGACCGCGGATGGAGCGCCGATCTGCGGGTCGGGTCGGTCCTGGGCCGGTGGGCCGAGATCGTCGGTCCGGACGTCTCGGCGCACGTCAAGCCGGTGACCTTCGAAGGCAGTTGCCTGACGGTGCAAGCGGATTCGACGGCATGGGCGACCCAGATGCGCCTGCTCGCCTCTGCGGTGATCGGTCGCATCGACGCCGAGGTCGGCACCGGCGCCGTCACCGAGCTGGTCGTCCTCGGGCCCGCCGCACCGTCGTGGGTCAAGGGCCGCCGCCGCGTCCAGGGGCCAGGCCCACGCGACACCTACGGCTAGGCGCGGCGCCGGGCTAGGCTCCGCTCGTGGATCACCGCGCGGCCGTGCTCATCACCCCTGCCGAGCTGCACACTCGGCTCGGCGCAGGCAGCGCTGCGCCGGTCCTGCTGGATGTCCGCTGGCAGCTCGGCGAACCAAGGGGGGCGGGCGCGACCCGGTATGCCGTCGGCCATCTGCCCGGCGCTCACTTCCTCGACCTCGAGACGGTGCTCACCCGGCATACGGGCGATCCACGCGACGGCCGCCATCCGCTTCCCGAGCCGGCGACGGTGGCCGCGGCTCTCGAGGCGCTCGGGGTGACGCGCGCCAGCGAGGTCGTCGTTTACGACGAGGCGGGCTCGTATGCCGCGGCACGCGCCTGGTGGGTGTTGCGCTGGCTGGGGGTGAGGGTGCGGGTGCTCGACGGGGGGATCGCGGCATGGGTGCGGGCCGGGCTGGCGCTCACCGACACTCCCCCGGCCCAGGCCTCGCACGCGCCGGGGCCGCTCGTGCTCGACACCCGCCACCTGCCGACCGTCGACGCCGAGGGCGCGGCGCGGGCACCCGTCGAGGGGCTGCTCGTCGACGTGCGGGCACCCGAGCGCTTCCGTGGTGAGCTCGAGCCGCTTGATCCCATCCCGGGGCACATCCCCGGCGCGGTCAACGTGCCGGTGAGCGGCCTCTTCGCCGCCGACGGATCACTCCCCGACGCGGCGGCGCTCGGCGAGGTGTTGGCGCCGGCCCTGCTTGCCGCGGCAGCCGGAGCTCCCGTCGTCGTCTATTGCGGCTCTGGGGTGTCGGCGGCTCAGGCCGTGCTGGCCCTCGCGTCGCTGGATGTCGAGGCGGCGCTCTATCCGGGGTCGTGGTCGCAGTGGAGCAACACGCCCGGCCGCCCGGTGGCGACGGGGTCCTGACCGGGCCCGATCCTCGGGCCATCGCCGTGGCAAGCTGTCGTGCGGCGGAAGGTGTGGCGGGTCGGGCGGGAGCGCCGACCACCCGATCTCGCCCCCACGAGTAGTCGGGACCGGGAAGTCGGTGCCCACCAGGACCGATCGATCTCGCCGAGAGACTCCGGAGCGTTTGCCCCAACGGCCCGGAGGTGACTCAGAGATCGAGCGGTGACATGCAATCTCGATCTGCCCGACCATGACCGCCACGAAGGGACCACGAACACGACCTACCGGACCGCACGACGACCCCCGGAAGGACCTCACCGGACTCCCCCCGGATGGCGCCGGGTCCGACGCTAGCAAGCTTGGAGGCGCCGTGTGGACCTTTCGGCAAGTTTGTTTGGACCCACGACGAAATCCCGGCGACACGGCCGCGCTCCGACTTATCCACCGCTGTGGATAAGTCGTGTGGACAACCTGTGAGCAGCGGCCTTGGCCTGGGGATCACGCGCCCATCCCAGCGCTCCGGAGAAGCGGCACGAGTGGGCGGCGACGCGCACGGCATACGCGAGGGCGCGGCGCAACGGCGCCCGCCCCACGCCCA
>CAZLGB010000141.1:0-9114 GCA_964558825.1 uncultured Intrasporangiaceae bacterium | reverse complement strand
CGGAGCCCGCGCCCACGGTCACCAGGGCCTTGGCGGGGGCGGTGCGCCGGCTGGGCGCCGGCCCGAGGGCCGCGAGGTATGCCGCGAAGAGCAGCATGGCGACCGTGAAGACGGCCATCGCCGAATAGAGGACGAGGTTGGCCGCACCGGCCAGCTCAGGTGACGGAGCGGCGGCGCTCAGCGCGGCAACGGCGGTCACGATGGGTTGTCACTTCCCTCGGTCGGCGGTGGAGAGTGCGTCGGCGAGGTCCGTGACGAGCACGGCCAGGCCGGGGTCGGCGGTCTTGGACAACGCGCCGATGGTCACGAGGGTACGCGACGAGTCGTCCGGGTCGGGCACCGCCCGCACGAAGATCCGCCGCCGGCGCACGAGCAGCGAGGCCAGCAGCCCGGCGATGGTCACCAGCGCCGCCGCCAGCGTCAGGCCCTTGCCGGGGTCGGTGCGCACCGAGAGGCCGGCGAAGCGGGCCACCGACTCGAAGGTGATCGAGCCGCGCCCGTCCGGCAGGGTCCACGTCTCGCCCGGCTTGAGCCGGAAGGCCAGCGGCTTGCCCTCGGTCGTCAGCACGGGAGTGAGCGCGCTGGTGTTGAGAGTGAAGACCGACTGCGCCCGCCCGCCGGGGAAGAGGTCGCCCTCCCACGCGGTCAGCGCGAGCTCAGGATTCTTGAGCGCGGGGAACTGCGACACCGGCCCGTTGGCGAAGGTCGGGTCGGCCGTCGGGAGGAAATATCCGGAGAAGCCGAGCATCTTGGGGCTCGCCGCCGGCACCTTGATCGCGCCGGTCGAGGTGTAGAAGCCGTCCTGGGCGAGGAAGGGCGTGGCCTGGCGATAGAGGATCGTCCCCTGCGCGTCGCGCACGGTGACCACCGGCGCATAGCCGTTGCCGAGCAGATAGACATCGGCTCCGTCGATGGTGAGCGGCTCGTTGACCGTGATCGCCTGCTCGCGGGTGGCCGCACCCGGACTTTCCGCCGTCGTCGTGTATGCCGTGAATCCGCGCGGTGCGCCGAACTGCGCCCCGCCCACCGACTCCTCGAAGCGCACATCCATCCGGTCGACCCGCAGCGTGAAGGGCGGCACCGACGCGGGGTCGACCAAGGCGCCGTTGGTGAAGGTGTGATAGGCCCGGGCCGTCGAGGCGAAGGTCTGCCCCTCGGGGACGATGACATCGCCGCGCCAGCCGAGAAGGTGGCCGACGGCGACCCCGACGATGACGACGCACAGGGCGACGTGGAAGACGAGATTGCCGGTCTCGCGCAGATAGCCGGACTCCGCACTGACCGAGCCGTCGTCATGGGAGTGCACCCGGAAACGCTTGCCCCGCAAGGCAGTCCGCGCTTGCTCGAGCGCGGAGGCGACCGACCCGGCATACGTCGCCGAGGCGTGGGACTGCAAGCGAGCGAGCCGCTGGGGCGCGCGCGGGGGCAGCGAACGCAGCGCGTGCCAGTGCAGCCGGGAGCGGGGCACGATGCAGCCGATGAGCGAGATCACCAGCAGCAGATAGATCGCCGAGAACCACGTCGACTGGAAGACCTCGAAGAACCCGAGCCGATCGAGCCAGGGGCCGATCCCGGGGTTGGCCGCGAGATAGTCGGCGACCCGGCCGGCGTCGATCGAGCGCTGAGGGAAGATCGACCCGGGCACGGCGGCCACCGACAGCAGCAGCAACAACAGCAGGGCCGTGCGCATCGAGGTGAGATTGCGCCAGGCCCAGCGGGCCCAGCCCAGCGGACCGAGCCGGGGTTGGACCGGAGCCGACGCCGGGACCGGTGTGGTCGTCGGGGTGCTCACAGGACCACCTGGAAGCCGTTGATCAGATGGGCCCGCACCCACGTCATCATGCCCTCCCAGAGGCCGCTCACCATGAGCAGGCCCAGCACGAGCAGCAGGCCCCCGCCGAGCAGTTGGACGCCGCGCTGGTGGCGGCGCAGCCAGCCGCTCGCCCGGTTGGCGCGCGACCAGCCGGCGGCGACGAGGATGAAGGGCAGCCCCAACCCCAGGCTGTATGCCGTGGCCAGCAGCACCCCGCGCGCGACGGGGGCGTCGCCGGCCAGCGGAGCGGCGAGGGCATAGATGGCGCCGAGTGTCGGCCCGGTGCACGGGGTCCAGCCGACAGCGAAGGCCGCGCCGAGCAGGGGCGCTCCGGTGAGTCCGGCGGCGGGCCGCCAGTGGGTGCGCACCTCACGCTGGGAACCGGCGCCGGCGCCCACGCCGAGGAAGACCAGCGCCATGACGATGACGAGAGCTCCCCCGATCCGGGTCATCAGGGTTGCCGAGCGCGCCAGCGCGGCACCGGCGGCCGACACGGCCACCACCCCGGCGAGGAAGACCACGGTGAAACCCAGGACGAAGAGCACTGCCCCGAGCACGACCCGCGAGCGGCGCCGGTCGGCCAGCGCGGTGTCGGAGAGCCCGGTGACATAGCCGAGAAAGCCTGGCACGAGCGGCAGCACGCAGGGTGAGGCGAAGGAGACCAGCCCGGCGAGGACCGCGACCAGGACGGCGACAGGCAGCGCGCCGGCCGCGATGGTGTCGGTCACGGTGTCGAGGTCGGGGCCGGGGTGACGGGGGCTGCCGGTGTGGGCAGACCCGACTCGGTCAACACGGCGTCGACGAGATTGCGCAAGGTGACCTCGGTGACCGGGCCGGAGACGCGCGCAGCAATGCGTCCTTGCAGGTCGAGCACGAGGGTCGACGGGGTGGCCGGCGCGCGGCCGGCGAGCGCCAGCACCGGGGCGCCTTGGCTTGCCTGGTCGTTGATCGAGGGATAGGTGACGCCCTTGGCGCGCAGGAAGGCCGCCCCGGTCTCGGGGGACTCCATGGTGTCGATCCCCACGAAGGCCACCTGCGCCTGCGCCGCCTCGTAGGCCGCCCAGGCCTGTTGCAGGGCCGGGGTTTCGGTGACGCACGGCGGACACCAGGAGCCCCAGACGTTGACGACGACGACCCTGCCGGAGCCCTGCTGGTCCCTGGACCAACTCGCCCCGGTCACCGTCGTGCCGCTCAGGGAAAGCGCGGCGCCGCGGGATGTGGCCGGCACCTGTTCGATGCCACCGGACCCCTCGGCATACCGCGAATTGGGGTTGCCTCCCGCCTGCGCGCCGAGCGAATTGGGGTCGGAGGAGCAGCCGGCCACCGCCCCGACCAGGGCGGCGACGACAAGTCCAGCGCCGAGCACTCGACCCCGGGCGATCCGACGGGCAGCGATCACGCGCCGGCCTTCTTGGCAGCACGGGCGAGCAGACCGGCGGCCGGCTCGGTGTAGACGATCGCCGTGAGCTCGTTGCCCAGGTAGTGCAGTGAGGTGAGCGACGCGAGCGAGCACTGCCGCTTGCGCGGGTCGTGCCAGAGGCGGCGCCCCTCGAGCCGGCAGCGCAGCACCCAGACGGGCAGCTGGTGGGAGACGATGAGCGCCTCGTGCCCGCGTGCCGCCTCGCGGGCATCGGTGACCGCCGCGGTCATCCGCTTGGCGATCGCGGCATACGCCTCGCCCCAGCTGGGGGTGAAGGGGTCGACGAGCTTAGGCCAGTACTGCGGGTGACGCAGCACCCCGTCGCCGACACCGACGACCTTGCCCTCGAAGAAGTTGCCCGCCTCGATGACCCGACCGTCGACGTGGATGCCCAGCCCATGTCCGTCCGCGACCGGCTGGGCGGTCTCGATGGCGCGCTCCAGCGGCGAGGCGACGACGTGGACGATGTCGTGGGCGGCGAGGTGGTCGGCCACCTCATGGGCCATCTCGCGCCCGAGCTCGCTGAGGCGATAGCCCGGCAGCCGCCCGTAGAGCACGCCCTCGGGGTTGTGCACCTCGCCATGGCGCATGACGTGGACGACCGTGGTCTCCGGGGTGGACATGGGCCCATTGTTCCACCGTCGCGCGATGGCGTATGCCGCGCCCGCGCGGCATACGGTCGAGGTGTCAGGGAGCTGCGCGAGCCCGGGCCGTCAGCTCGCGTTGCCCGTCGGGCCCTCGGCCGAGTCGCTCGCGGGCGCGAGCTCGTCGCGGACCACCCTCATCGCCTCGCCGAGGGCGATGAACTGCTCGAGGCTGAGCCGATCGACGAGGTGGCGGCGGACGTCCTCGACATGGCGCGGAGCGACTTCGACGACCTTGGCGTAGCCGGCGTCGGTGAGGGAGAGCAGCACGCCACGGCGGTCGCCCTCGAAGGGCTCACGCACGACCCAGCCGCGGCGTTCGAGCCGGGTGGCCGTGTGGGTGAGCCGACTGCGCGACTGCACGACGACATCGGCGAGCTCCGACATCCGCATCCGCCGATCGGAAGCCTCGGAGAGCTGGGAGATGATCTCGTACTCGCTCAGCGAGAGGCCCTGACGGGTCAAGCCACTGTCGAGGGCTTCGAGCAAGAGCCGGTTGGCACTGAGATAGGCACGCCATGCCTGCTGCTCCGGGTCACTCAACCAGCGTGGCCCTGCATCGTGCATCGCTGCGCTCCCCCAGTCCAACGTCGTCGGGTCCTCCCTTGCGAAGCATAGGTGCCACGCGTCGCCCCGCACAGGACTCTTGTCACCAGTGATGCTTGCGGGAATAATTGATCTGTAAACGATGCTGACCGTCACGTCAACGCGCAAACCCATCCGAAAGGGATCACCTGATGAGCACCTTCCCTGGCCTCACCGCCGGCACCTGGACCGTCGACCCGGCGCACTCGGAGGTCGGCTTCGTGGCCCGCCACCTGGTCGTCGCCAAGGCCCGAGGCCGCTTCACCGATGTCGCCGGGACCGTGACGGTCGGGGACTCCCTCGCCGACACGAGCGTCTCGGCCACCGCCCAGGCCGCCTCGATCACGACCAACCAGGACGACCGCGACGGGCACCTGCGCAGCGGCGACTTCTTCGACGTCGACAACTACCCGCAGCTGACTTTCGTCTCGACCGCGGTGACCGAGGACTCGCTCACCGGCAACCTCACCATCAAGGACGTCACCCGCCCGGTGACCTTCGAGCTGGAGTTCAACGGCGTGCAGGCCGACCCGTGGGGCAACACCAAGGCCGGTTTCAGCGCGTCGACGAGCATCAACCGCTCGGACTGGGGCCTGACCTGGAACGCCGCGCTCGAGGGCGGCGGCGTGCTCGTCTCGGACAAGATCCAGATCACGTTGGAGATCGAGCTGCTCAAGGGCTGAGGCCCGGCACCGCGCAGCTAGGCCCGGTTCGCTCCCCCGACCGAGGCCAGCCACGCGCGATGCTCGATCTGTTGGGGCGTGCCACCGCTGCGGTGGCACGCCCCTTCGTCATGTCCGTGGAGTGAGTGTGGCTGCCGCGGCCCTCCCCAGGGGCACGAGCCTCGGGTCACCGGCGAAGGCTCAGCCCCGTACGTGCTCAGCGGGCGCGGCGTCGGGCGGGGCGTCGCTCGCTCGGGCGGCGCACCGGCATACCCGCCTCGCGAGCGACCAGCGCCAGGCGGGTGGCGTGACCGGCGAGCGCCTCGATGACGGCTTCCGCGGTCGGCTCCGGCGCGAGGACGTCGACCCGCAGCCCGAGCTCCTCCGCGGTCCGGGCGGTCGCCGGGCCGATGCAGGCGATGACCGTCTGCGGATGCGGCTTGCCGGCGATGCCGACGAGATTGCGCACGGTCGCGCTCGAGGTGAAGACCGCGGCGTCGAAGGACCCGGCCTTGATCTCCTCGCGGATGCTCGCGGCTGGCGGAGCGGCGCGCACCGTGCGGTATGCCGTGACGTCGTCGACCTCCCAGCCCAGGTCGGCCAGGCCGGCGACGAGGGTGTCGGTCGAGATGTCGGCGCGCGGCAGGAAGACTCGCCCGAGGGCGTCCTCGTCGTCGTCGAAGTCGGGCCACACGGACAGCAGCGCCGCCGTCGAATGCTCCGCGGTCGGCACGAGGTCGGGGATCAGTCCCCACTCGCGCAGCGCCCGCACGGTGTCCGCCCCGGTGGCTGCGATCTGCACGCCGGCGAAGCAGCGCACATCGAGACCGAAGCCGTCGACATATTCGCGCACGGCGCGCACGGCGTTGCCCGAGGTGAAACCGACCCAGGCATAGCGGCCGGTGACCAGGCCCTTGACCGCCCGCTCCATCTGCGCCGGCGTGCGCGGCGGCTCGACGCCGATGGTCGGCACGATCGTCGGGCGGCCGCCGAAGTCGCCGATGCGCGTGAGGGCCTCGTCCAGCGGGTCCTTGGTGCGCGGGAGCAGCACCCGCCACCCGAACAGCGGCTTGGTCTCGAACCACGACAGCGCGTCGCGCAGACCCACCGGTCGGCCGAGGATGACCATGACGGGGGCGCCCACTCGGGCCGACTCGACGAACTCGCCGGCGTCACCCAGGGTCGTCACCCGGCTGACCTGCTCGGTGGTCGTGCCGGCCTCGACGACCATCGCCGGGGTCTGCTCCGAGCGCCCGACCTCCACCAGCCGAGCGAGAGCCTCGACGATGCGCGGAGCCGAGCCGAGCACGACGACGGTCGTGTCGTCGGCGGTGGCACAGCTCCAGTCCTGGCCGGGCACTCCCGCGTGGACGACGAGGACCCGGGTGGCCTTGCGGCAGGTGAGCGGCACACCGGCATACGTCGGGACGGCGGTGACCGAGCTCACGCCAGGCACGACCTCGAAGGCAACCCCGCTGCGACGCAACGCCATTGCCTCGTCGGGAAAACCATGAAAAAGCGCCGGGTCGCCATCCATGAGCCGCACGACCAGTCCACGAGGCACCTGCACCGCGGTGCTGACCAACAGCTTGGCGCGCGCAGCGACGGTCAGCTCCTCGCCGTCCTCGCTGTGCCGCACGTCGACGACGACGACACCGGGCTTGGCATAGGCGGCCACGAGCGGCTCCCGGCCTGCCGTGTCGACGACGACGGCATCGGCCGCCGCCAGCAGCTCGCGCGAGCGCACCGTCATGAGACCGGGATCGCCCGGGCCAGCGCCCACGAAGGCCACCCGCCCAGAGGGACGGCCAATCATCAGCAGCTCGGTCACCCGGCCCTCCCCACATCGTTGCCTGCATGCGGATCGTGTTGGCGCAGAAAGGCCAACACATGCAACTCGGTCGCCAGATCGACACCACGCACCGAGATGTGCGACGGCAGCGTGAGAGCCACCGGCGCGAAGTTGAGCACCGCCTCGACACCCGCCCCGACGAGCGCATCCGCGACCGCCTGTGCCGACCCGGGGGGCGTGGCGATGACGCCGATGGCGATGCCGAGCCGGCCGACCAGCTCGGCGAGGCCCGCAGCATCCGGCATCGCCGAGACGACCAGGTCACCGACGCGCTCGCCGACGATGGCGGGGTCGTGGTCGAGCAGGGCGGCGACGTCAAAGCCCTCGGTGGCGAAGCCGGAGTATGCCGCCAGCGCCCGCCCGAGGTTGCCCATCCCGACGATCGCGACCGGCCAGGTGCGATTGAGTCCCAGGGCGCTGGTCAGCTCGGCGGTCAGCCGACCGACGTCATAGCCAACGCCGCGCACCCCGTGCGAGCCCAGGTGGCTGAGGTCCTTGCGCAGTTGGGTGGGTCGCACTCCGGCCGCGGCCGCCAACTCCTCGGAGGAGACGCCGTTGACCCCTTGGCTCGCCGCGTCGTGCAGTGCCCGGAGATAGACCGGTAGCCGGGAGACCGTCGCCGCGGGGATGTCGCGGCGCGCGGACGGCTGCGTCGTCACGGCCTACCGGCTCCTTCTGAGTCCTCGCCGATGTCTCGGCTGGGGCGCCCGACAGGGCGGGCACAGCACAGGGTAGGCTCTTGTGAAGGTTTGCACAAAGCCCCGTTCCGCGCTGAGGTTCGCTCGCGCGCTGCCAGCGAGTGCCGCGTGCTCAGGCGCCGAGTGCAGCACGCAATCGAGCGTCGGACGTCACATAGACATCGACCTGCTCGCCGTCCACCAGCACCACCGGAATGAGCTCCCAGTAGCGCTCGTGCAGGGCGGCGTCATCGTCGATGGAGAGCTTCTCCCACCCGATGCACAGGTCGTCGGCCACCCGGGCCACCACCACTTCGGCCGCCTCGCAGAGGTGACATCCCGGGCGCCCGATGAGCGTGATCCGCGGGGGTCCCGCAGCCGTCACGGCATACTCCTGGCCTGGCCCGAGCCCCCTGCGGGGCCGGTCACGAGAAGACCGACCGGCGCAGCATGAGCAATGAATAGAGCGTCTGTTGGATGGTCTCGCGGACCTGGTCGGTGAGGTCGAAGACGAGCATGGGGTCGTCGGCTCCGGCAGGCCCGAAGCTCGCCGTCTCGACCGGCTCGCCGAACTCCATGATCCACTTGGAGGGCAGCGGCAGCAGGCCCAGCGGCCCCAGCCACGGCCAGGTCGGCGTGATGGGGAAATAGGGGGCCCCGAGCAGCCGGGCCAGGACCTTGGCGTCGCCGAGCAGCGGGTAGGTCTCCTCGGCTCCGATGATCGAGACCGGGATGATCGGAGCGCCGGTGCGCACGGCGGCGCTGACGAAGCCACCCCGCCCGAAACGCTGCAGCTTGTAGCGCTCGCTGAAGGGCTTGCCGACTCCCTTGAATCCCTCGGGGAAGACGCCAACGACCTCGCCGGAGGACAGCAGCCGCTCGGCATCGGGGTTGGCGGCGAGGGTCGCGCCCTGTTTGCGGGCGATCGCCCCCATGACGGGCGTCTTGAAGACGAGGTCGGCGCCGAGCAGCCGCAGGCTGCGCTTGGCCGGGTGCTCGTCGTGGATGGCGACCTGCAGCATCTGGGCGTCGAGCGCGATGGTGCCCGAGTGGTTGGCGACGATGAGCGCCGATCCGTCGGCCGGGACATGCTCGATGCCGCGCACCTCCACCCGGAACCACTGGCGGTAGAGCACCCGCATGAGCGGCAGGGTGATGTGCTCGACGAAGTCGGGGTCGAATCCGAAGTCATCGACGCTGTAGTCGCCGGTGAGCCGGCGGCGGATGAAGGCCAGCGCCTGCGCGACGGCGGCCTCGACCTCGTCGGCCCGCAGCCCGGACGCCGCCGCAACCGTGCGCAGCACCCCGATGACCGCGGCGAGCAGATCCTCGACGTCTGGCGTGAGCTCCTGCTGAGTCAAGGCGGCGGCCAGCAACGAGTCGGTCAGCTCGGCGCGCTCCGGCGCCGACATCCGGCGGGGGTATGCCGGCCGGCCGCCTCCCGCGGCGCCCGATCCGGCG
>CAZLGB010000140.1:0-9143 GCA_964558825.1 uncultured Intrasporangiaceae bacterium | reverse complement strand
CCGCCCCCGCACCCACACCCACACCCGCACCCGCACCCGCTCAGCCTGCGCTTGCGCCTCCATAGGAGGGAAAAGCACCGCTGCGGTGCTTTTCCCTCCTACGAACCCCTGTTCAGCCGAGCCGGCGGAGCGAAACCCACCTCACGAGTGGGTTTCGCTCCGGGCGGACACCTCGACCTCCCGTGCCGCCGGCCCGGCAAACCGCCCTACCCGACAGCACAGGTGTGAGACTCCCTCGGCCGGGTTACCTCGACCACCCGAGCACACCGCACCATTGACGGCATACCGACTAGTCGGTATCGTCAAGCAATGAGCCAGACACTCGCCGTGGCGCGGTCCCGCGATCGCAACGCGAGGCTGCGGCTGCTCGACGCGGCGGTCAAGCTGGTGCGGCGCGAGGGGCTCACGGCCACGAGCGTCGATGACCTCTGCCGCGAGGCCGGGGTGACCAAGGGGGCCTTCTTCCACCACTTCGCCAGCAAAGAGGCGCTCGCGATCGCCGCGGCCGATCACTGGTCGCAGACCACCGGAGCGCTCTTCGCCGGCGCCGATTATCACCGGCCTGCCGACCCACTCGAGCGCATCCTCGCCTATCTCGACCTGCGCGCGGCGCTCGTGCAGGGCGGGCCGGCCGACTACAGCTGCCTGGTGGGCACCATGGCCCAGGAGGCTTTCCAGTCCGCACCGGCCGTGCGAGACGCCTGCGGCGCAAGCATCCTCGGTCACGCCGCGACGCTCGAGGCCGACTTCGCCGCGGCCCTGACGGCATACCGCCCCGAGCTGGCGGGCGACCCTGACCCGCTGCTCACCCCGCACGCCCTTGCGGTGCACACCCAGGTGGTGCTGCAGGGGGCCTTCGTCGTCAGCAAGGCCGCCGACGACCCCACGATCGTGCTCGATTCCATCGAGCATCTGCGCCGCTACCTGCGCGGCATCTTCACTCCCCAGGAAGGAGCAGCACGATGAGCACTCCGATCAAGACGTGCCTGTGGTTCGACGTCGAGGCCGAGCCGGCGGCGCAGCTCTACACGAGCCTCGTCCCCGACAGCGAGATCCTCAGCGTCAGTCACTATGGCGTCGAAAACACCTACGGTCCCGAGGGGTCAGTGCTGCAGGTCGAATTCCGTTTGGGGACACAGCATTACGTCGCGCTCAACGGTGGCAAGCACTTCACGCTGTCCCCCGCGGCGTCGATCCAGGTCTATTGCCCCGACCAGGCCGAGGTCGACCGGCTCTGGGATGCGCTGACCGCCGACGGCGGCGAGGAGTCGATGTGCGGATGGCTCGTCGACCGCTTCGGCCTCTCGTGGCAGATCATCCCGACGCGCCTGGGCGAGCTCGCCTCCGACCCTGACCCCGAGCGTGCCTCCCGCGCCATCGGGGCGATGCTCAAGATGCGCAAGATCGTCGTCGCCGAACTCGAGTCGGCCGCCGACGGCGCCCCCGCCTGACCTTCGCCTGACCTCCACCTCGCCAGCCCGTCCCTGCGAAAGGACTCCCCATGACACGACACCCCCGCCACCACCCCGCCCGTGCACAGCGTCACCCCCCACCTGATATGCCGTGGCGCCGCCGACGCAATCACCTTCTACGAGAAGGCTTTCGGGGCAACGGAGGTCAGCCGTATGCCGGCCCCCGACGGTCGGCTCATGCACGCGAGCATCATCGTCAACGGCTCGTCGATCTTCCTCGTCGACGAGGCTCCCGAGCTCGGCAACCTCTCGCCACTGAGCCTCGGCGGCACGCCGGTGTCGCTGCACCTCATCGTCGATGACGCCGAATCCTTTGCGGCACAGGCGATTGCAGCTGGCGCGACGGAAATGGTGCCGGTGTCGCGGCAGTCTTGGGGCGACCTCTATGGCGTCGTCCAGGACCCCTTCGGGCACCGCTGGGCCATCGCCACACCGGATCCGAGTTTCCAGCCCGACCCCAATTGGAATGCCCAAGCAAGCGAGGCTGCGACGGCGGGAGCGGCCGATGCGTAAGGTCACCTCGGCCCTCTTTGCCTCCGTCGACGGCGTCGTCGAGGCGCCCAACCTCTGGCAGTTCGACCACTTCGACGACGGCATGGAGGCATTCATGATCGCGTCGCTGGCCAAGCCGGACACCGTCGTCATGGGCCGGCGCACCTACGAGGAGTGGTCGCAGTACTGGCCGGCCAACCCCGATGCCGACGGCTTCGGCGCCTTCATCAACCCGATCCCCAAGTGGGTCGCCTCGCGGACGCTGAGCGGCCCGCTCGAGTGGGAGAACAGCCACCTCATCGAGGGCGACGCGGTCGACTTCGTCCGCGAGCTCAAGGCCGGCGAGGGCGGCGAGATCAGCGTCACGGGATCGATCTCGCTGGTGCGCCAGCTGCTGTTGGCCGGCGTCCTCGACACCGTCACCCTCGGCATACACCCCGTCGTCGCCGGCTCGGGGCTGCGGCGGCTCTTCGCGGACGATGAGACCCCGACGAGGCTCACGCTGGTCGATCACACCATCACCAACTCGGGCAACGCCCTGATGACCTACAGCCTGCGCGGCTGAGCGTCTCGGCAGCGGGGGCCTGTCGCCGCGGCCCGGCTGCTGAGCGAGGGGGAGGCCCCGTCGGGGCAAAGTCATCGACCTTCGCAAAGCGCCGCGAAATCTCGTTGACCAAACCGAAGGTCGTCGATCTTTCGGGGCGCGCAGCCGAGGCTGGGAGAGGCCCCGGCCCCCAATCTGCGCGCGAACGGCATACAGTCGCTCCCCACGGCACAGCGCGACGGGTGCCAGGGCCGTCAGACTCTTCAAGAGGCGATCGACACACTGCACGCGCGAGACGTGTCACACGGCTGCCAGGTGAGCAAGCGCTTACCCGCCAGTAGACTCCCGACTATGAGCGCCCTGCAGATCACGGCGATTGTGCTGTGCTTCACCATCCCCTTGCTGGGCTGGGCCCTGCTGTTCCGTCAGAGCCTGCGCTTCTATCGGCTCTTCCAGACCGGAGCGGCAGACGACACCCGCACCGATCAGCCCGGCGCTCGGACGATGACGGTCGCCAAGGAGTTCTTCGGGCACACCCGCCTGGGCCGGCTGCCGATCGTGTCGATCGCCCACTGGTTCACGGCGCTGGGCTTCTTCCTGCTCTTCGCGACGCTCGTCAACGCCTTCTTCCAGCTGATCTGGGCCGACTTCCGGCTGCCGATCCTCGGCGACTTCGCCCCCTTCGAGTGGCTCATCGAGCTCTTCGCCGGCATCGGCTTCATCGGCATCTGCGTGCTCATCTGGATCCGCCAGCGCAACCACCCCCGCTCGGCCGACGGCCCGGCCGGCCGCCGCTCGCGCTTCTTCGGCTCGACCTGGTGGCAGGCCTACTACGTCGAGTTCACCATCTTCGTCGTCATGCTCTGCATCATGCTGCTGCGCACCCTCGAGGCGCGGCTCGTGCAGATCGAGCACCCCGGCGAGTCGCTCGTGCTGCACTTCCCGCTCAGCGGGTGGGGCGCCCAGTGGCTGTGGCAGTGGGCCGACAAGGGCACCGTCGAGCAGCTGATCTATCTCGTCGCGATGATCAAGATCCTCGTGAGCTTCGCCTGGATGATCACCATCTCGCTCACCCCGACGATGGGCGTCGCCTGGCACCGCTTCCTCGCCTTCTTCAACATCTACTTCAAGCGCAACGCCGACGGGCGCACCGCCCTTGGCGCCGCCCGCCCGATGATGGTCGCCGGCAAGCCCTTCGACATGGAGGCGATGGAGGACCTCGACGAGGACAGCGTGCTCGGCGCGGCCAAGGTCGAGGACTTCACGTGGAAGGGTCTGCTCGACTTCACCACGTGCACCGAGTGCGGCCGCTGCCAGAGCCAGTGCCCGGCCTGGAACACCGACAAGCCGCTCTCGCCCAAGCTGCTCATGATGACCCTGCGCGACCACGCCCACGCCAAGGCCCCGTGGCTCATGGCCAGCGAGGCCCAGCGCGCCAACCTGCCGGCCCACACGCTCAAGCTCGCCGACGCTCCCCTTGTGGGCACGCCCGCGGGCTATGACCCCGAGCACCCGCTCACGGCATACGACGCCTTGGGCACCGACGGTGTCATCCACGAGGACGTGCTCTGGTCGTGCACCACCTGCGGCGCGTGCGTCGAGCAGTGCCCGGTCGACATCGAGCACGTCGACCACATCCTCGACATGCGCCGCTATCAGAACCTCATCGCGAGCGCCTTCCCGAGCGAGTTCGCCGTCCTCTACAAGAACCTCGAAAAGAACTCCAACCCCTGGGGTCTCGCGCCGCGCATGCGGATGGACTGGGCCAAGGGGCTGGACTTCGAGGTGCCCGTCGTCGGCGCCGACGTCGAGGACCTGAGCAGCGTCGAATACCTCTTCTGGGTCGGCTGCGCGGGCGCCTTCGAGGACCGCGCCAAGCGCACCTCGCGCGCGGTGGCCGAGCTGCTGCACACCGCCGGCGTGACGTATGCCGTGCTCGGCGACGGCGAGGCGTGCACCGGTGACGCCGCTCGCCGCTCGGGCAACGAGATGCTCTTCCAGATGCTCGCGGCGCAAAACGTCGAGATGCTCAAGGAGGTCGGCGCGACCAAGATCGTCGTCACCTGCGCCCACTGCTTCAACACGCTGAAAAACGAATACCCGCAGCTGGGTGGCAATTACGAGGTCCTGCACCACACCCAGCTGCTCAACCGGCTGGTGCGCGAGGGTCGGCTCACGCCGGTCTCGCGGCCGGGCGAGTCAGCCGGATCCAAGGACGCCTCGACGGCCGCCTCGGTCACTTATCACGACCCGTGCTACCTCGGTCGGCACAACCACGTCTATGCCCCGCCGCGCGAGCTGCTCGGTGCGCTGCCCGGTGTGACGATGACCGAGATGCCGCGCCACGAGATGCGCTCCTTCTGCTGCGGCGCGGGCGGCGCGCGGATGTGGGCCGAGGAAAAGCTCGGCACCCGCATCAACCTCAACCGCACGACCGAGGCCGTCGCCACCGGCGCCAAGCGGATCGCCGTCGGCTGCCCCTTCTGCAAGGTCATGCTCTCCGACGGGGTCAATAAGTTCGTCGAGACCGGCGAGCTCGCCGAGGGTGAGGTCGAGGTCGTCGACGTGGCCCAGATGCTGCTCGCCGCGGTCCGCCGTGGACAGGAGCCCGTGCCCACGGCCTGAGCCCGTCGCGCGTCACCGTCTTGGGGCGGCATACCGAGGTTGCGCGGTATGCCGCCCCTTCTCGTGCCCGCGGGGGTATGCCGACCCCCGCACGTGCGCCTCTGGTGTTGCACCCTCGTTGCGTATGCCGGCCGACTCGCCTCCCGCTAGGGAGCGGCATACTCGACACGTGTTCGCGAACGAGAAGGATCTCCGGGCAGCGTTGGCGGACGCGGGACTGAGCGCCCCCGACGTGGCGGCGGCCGTGGCCGCGTCGAGGCCGGCGGTCCGGTTGACGATGACCGACGCCGAGGAGTCGGAGCTGGCGCTTGGCGCGAGCAAGCTCGGCGGCTGCCCGGACCTTCCCGCAGGATTCAGTTGGCCCATCAGGCAGCCCTACCCAAACGCCGCGGCACACGCGGCTGAGTGGCGCACCCAAGGCCCCCGAATGGCTTCCTCCTCGGAGGTGGCCGCCCGGATCGACGAAGACAACCGGCGGGCGGCAGCGGCCATCGAATCCCCCATCCCCATGGCGCATGTGGCGCAGCTCGACTTCGCTGCGATCGCGGAGGTTGACTCCACTGACCTGGACCTGCCCGCCACCGGCCGGCTGCTGCTCTTCTACGACCTGATGGAGCAGCCCTGGGGCTTCGACCCCGCCCAGCGCGGCGGATTCGCCGTGATCTATGACGACTCACCCCGAGAGACACTGGTCCGCCACCAACCACCGCCCAGCGAACTTGGCCTGCCTGATTGGGCGGCGTCCCCACCGGGGCGCGGGCTGAGCTTCAGATCAGGGCTCAGCATGATCTCGCGGAACATCGTCGGCTGGGAACGGCTGCCGATCTCGCCCGCGGGCTGGGAGGTGCTTCACGACCTCGACATGGAGCACCTCGACTCACCGGAGTGGGCCTGTCATCAGCTGGGTGGGTGGCCAGACGCCGTCCAGGGTGAAATGCAGACTGAGTGCGCCTTGGTCACGGCCGGTCACCTGGCGGGAGACCCTGACGCGTTTACCGACCCAACCACGGCCCACATCCGGCAGCAGGCGAGCGAGTGGACGCTGCTGCTCCAGCTTGCCTCGGACGAGAAGCGCTTCGTCATGTGGGGTGACTCGGGTCTGATCTATCTGTGGATCCGCACCGACGATCTGCGCGCGCGCCGGTTCGACCGGGCGCACCTGATCCTGCAGTGCTTCTAGCTAGCTAGCGCCTGCCTTTGCCTCCACCCCGGACTGGTTCCACGCAGCTGGCGCACAAAGGAGGGAAATGCACCGGGACGGTGCATTTCCCTCCTTTGTGAGGCGGGCCAGCTGGGCGGACCAGAGGCTCGGGGCTCCGACCGGGGCTCGACTCCGACCCGGCGCTCGGCTCGGCCGGCCCCGGCGCCCGGCCGGGCCGGCTGATCAGCCGATGCCGATGCTGGCCAGCCACTCCTTGGCGACGACCTTGGCGTCCTTCTTGTCGACGTCGACGCCCTTGACGAGGTTGGTCAGCGTCGGGGTGTCGAGCTTGGAGGAGACGGCGTCGAGCGTGGCCTGCACGGTCGCGTTGACCTTGTCCTTGCGCACCAGCGGCACGACATTGTCCGAGCCGAAGAGCAGCTTGGGGTCGGCGAGGGTGACGAAGCCATTGGCCGAGATCGACGGGTCGGTCGAGAAGATGTTGGCCGCCTGAGCCTGGCCGTTGATCAGCGCGTCGACGATCGCCTTGCCCTTGAGCGGGCGGAAGTCCTTGGGCTCGAAGCCATAGTCGGACTTCAGCCCCAGCAGACCCTGCTGACGCTGCTGGAACTCCGGCGGCGCCGCGACGACGACCTCGGCCTGGTGGGCGACGAGGTCACCGATCTGGGTGAGCGACCACTTGGCGGCCGTGTCCTTGGTGACGACGATGGAGTTCTTGTCCTCCGCGGCGCTCTTGGCGAGCACCTGCAGGTCGGCGGGCAGCGCGGCCTGGAGGGCGGCATACACCTCGTCGGAGGCCTTGGCGGTGGCGTCCTTCTTCAGATAGGACAGCAGCGACCCGGTGTATTCCGGGACGATGTCGACCGACTTGTCCGACAGCGCCTTGAGGTAGATCTCGCGGCTGCCGATGTTGGGGCGGGTCGTCGCCGGGACGCCCTTGGCGGTCAGTGCCTGGGCATAGATCTCGGCGAGCACCTGCGACTCGGAGAAGTCGGCGGCCCCGACGACGATCGAGGTGGAGCCGGCCGCCCCGGTGGCCGAGCCGGTGGAGCCCGACGAGGTCGGGTTGGAGCCGGCGCCGCAGGCGGTCAGGGCGAGCGCGGCGGCGGTGGCGATGGCGGCCACGGCCGGGACGTGCAGGCGAAGTCGAAGGCGGGTCATGTCAGCTCACTTCCGGTGGGTGGGTGGATCCCAGCGGCCCGGGTGCAAGCACCCGACCCTTGGGCAGGTCAACCACGCGACGACGCCGATGCTTCCCGGTTGAGGCCGAAATGCCGGGAGAAACGGCATACCGCGTGACGAGGGCGAGCAGCCCGTCGACGGCGAGCGCGAGCACGGCGACGAGCACCGCACCGCCGGCCATCTGCGGGTAGTCCTGCACGGCCAGGCCGTCGATGAGATAGCGCCCGAGCCCGCCGAGGCTCACCGAGGCGGCAATGGTCGCCGTGGCGATGACCTGCAGCGTCGCCGCGCGGACGCCGGAGAGCAGCAGCGGCAGCGCGCACGGCAGCTCGACCCCGCGCAGCACCTCGCCGCCGCGCATCCCCATGCCGTATGCCGCGTCGCGCGCCGCCGGGTCGACGGCCCGGACCCCGGCATACGCACCGGAGAGCAGCGGCGGGACGGCGAGCAGCAGCAGCACGACGATGCTCGGGATGACGAAGGCGAGATTGGAGGTGATCCGCGGCCCGACGACCATCGACACGGCATAGAGCAGGCCGAGGCTGGGCACGGCGCGGGCGGCGTTGGCCGCGGTGATCAGCCATTGCGAGCGGCCGGTGTGACCGACCCACAGGCCGAGCGGGATGGCGACGACGGCGGCGATGAGCATCGCGAGCAGTGAATAGCCAAGATGCTCGACCAGCCGATTGGGTATGCCGCGCGTGCCGCTCCACTGCTCGGGGGCGGTGAGCCAGGCCCAGATCTGACCGATCATGCCGGCTCCCCCTCCCCTGGCCGGGTCGAGGTATTACGGGACCGTCTGGAGGTAGCGGAATACCTCGACCCGGCAACGGGGCCAGCGGGGCGGGCGGCGCGGGCCCATGGAGTGAGCGCCCACTCCCCAGCCCGGATGGCCAGGTCGAAGGCGAGCGCGAGCAGCAGACAGCCGACGATGCCCACGCCGACCTCGAGCGGGAAGGAGCGCTGATAGCCGTCGGTGAGGTAGTAGCCGAGCTGCGGATAGCCGATGAGCGAGGCCACCGAGACGATGCTGACATTGGAGACGGCCGCGACCCGCAGCCCGCTGGCGAGCACCGGCACAGCGAGCGGCAGCTCGACGGTGAGCGCCCGACCGAGCCGCCGATAGCCCATCGCCGTCGCGGCGAGCGCGGTCGACTCGGGGACCGCCCCCAGCGCGTCGGCGACCGTCCGCACGAGCAGCGCGACGGTGTAGATCGTCATCGCCACATAGACGTTGATCGGGTCGAGGATCTTGCTGCCCAGCAGGAGCGGCATGAGGATGAACAGCGCCAGGCTGGGGATCGTGTAGAGCAGCCCGCTGCCCCCGATGATCAGCCCGCTGAGGCGCGGCTGCCGACGGGCGAGCCACCCGAGCGGCAGCGCGAGCACGAGCCCCACGACGAGGGGTATGCCGGCCAGCAAGGCGTGCGCGACGGCATACGAGCCAATGTCGCCGAGGTGGTCGAGGATCCAGGTCACGGGGACCGCCTCACCCAGCCGAGGCAGCGGGCGCGGCCGGCGCCCCGGGAGCGGGCTGGTCGGCACGCTCCGGGGAGGCAGCTGGGTCGGGCGACGCGGCAAGGGCCGCGAGCACCTGCTCGGCGCGGATCGTGCCGACGAGCCGGCCGTCGGCGTCGGCGAGCACGCCGCACTGCACGTCCACGTG
>CAZLGB010000139.1:0-9269 GCA_964558825.1 uncultured Intrasporangiaceae bacterium | reverse complement strand
CCTCCAACAGGACGCGGCATAAGGAACCCTCCACGATTCGGGGGGAACCTCATCTGGTCAACGCTGCTGTGATGCTGCGATCACCGCTCAACCCCAGATCGATCAGCCCACGCACCGCACCGGCCGCGAACTCCCGCTTGACCGAGTTGTCGCCGACGGCGAACAAGCCGGTGATCTTCGGCCCGGCGGTGTCCCACCACTGCGGCGCCCGCGGCGCCTTCGCCTGCGCGGTCACCAGCGCCTCGATCGCGGCCCGGGCCGCCCGGTCCACGTCCGCCCACGCCCCGTCCAACCGGCTCACCGCCTCCTGGCGCAGACCGGCACCACCCGGGGAGAAGGCGAGCATCACCGAATCACCCACCGGTGCAGACAGGGTCGCGCCGGCCACGAACTGATCCCACGCATACGCCCGAGCCGCGTCCATCCCCGCCGCCCACACATCCTGAGCCACAGCCGCCGACGCCTTAGCCACCTCCAACTCCACCGCATACGCGAGCATCGCCGCGCTCGCCGCATCGAACGCCGCCGTCGCGTCCACAAACCCCACCCGGTGCGTCAGCAACGCCTCCCAAAACCCGGCATACGCCGCGCCCGTCCACACCGGATCCACCCGCGACAACCCCACCGCCGCGTCGGCAGTGACCTCGGCAAACTGCGCCACCCGCGCAGCGAACGCGCGAACCCCCTCGACACTCCCCGGCACCAGCCGGTCCACGCCCCACCCACACGACAAGGCGTATGCCGCGTCGCTCACACGCCCGCCCGCCCCAAATCAGCCAGCACACCAGCGAAAGCCGCCGACGCCTCCTCATCGACGGCCACGTAGGTGCGCACGGCCTCGGTCACCGTGTCACCGAGCCACTCATTGTCACCGACGAGGACCTTCACCCCCTGATTCCAGCGGGCACAGAAATCCCCCGCGACCCGACCCAACTCCTCGTGACCGAAATCCACCCCCTCATCCAAACCATCGATCGTGCCCTCACGCACCGACGTCGACACGAGGCGGAGGTCAACCACACACCGCATCAACGTGTCAGCGGCATACCGAAAACTCAGGTCACTCGCGTCACCCATACCCGTCAGCCCCCTGCGGCCCACCCAGACAACCATCGCGGTCACCTACGCCGGACCCACCATGACACGACAGCGCCCAGCCCGCACCACACCGCGAGAGGGCTGTGGATAAACACGGGGCCGGTCACCTCCGTAGAGGTGACCGGCCCCGTGAGGTGACCGTGGAGGGTCAGAGGTTCTTCTGGATCTCCGCCCACTGGCGCTCGACATCGTCGAGGCCACCGCACATGAAGAAGGCCTGCTCGGCGACGTGGTCGTATTCACCGTCGCAGATCTTGGTGAAGGCCTCGATGGTGTCGGCCAGCGGCACCGTCGAGCCCTCGATGCCGGTGAACTGCGTTGCGGCATAGGTGTTCTGCGAGAGGAAGCGCTGGATGCGGCGAGCGCGGTTGACGAGGATCTTGTCCTCTTCGGAGAGCTCGTCGATGCCGAGGATGGCGATGATGTCCTGCAGCTCCTTGTTGCGCTGGAGGATCTGCTTGACTCGCACCGCCGTGTCGTAGTGAGCCTCGGAGATGTACCGGCGGTCGAGGATCCGGCTCGTCGAGGTCAGCGGGTCCACGGCCGGGTAGATACCCAGCGAGGCGATCTCACGGGAGAGCTCGGTCGTCGCGTCGAGGTGGGCGAAGGTCGTCGCCGGAGCCGGGTCGGTGTAGTCGTCGGCGGGGACGTAGATCGCCTGCATCGAGGTGATCGAGTGACCACGGGTCGAGGTGATGCGCTCCTGGAGCACGCCCATCTCGTCGGCCAGCGTGGGCTGGTATCCCACGGCGGACGGCATACGGCCGAGCAGGGTCGACACCTCGGAGCCCGCCTGGGTGAAGCGGAAGATGTTGTCGATGAACAGCAGCACATCCTGCTTCTGCACGTCGCGGAAGTACTCGGCCATGGTCAGCGCCGAGAGGGCCACGCGCAGACGCGTTCCCGGCGGCTCGTCCATCTGGCCGAAGACGAGGGCCGTCTGGCCCATGACACCGGTCTCGGTCATCTCCTGGATGAGGTCGTTGCCCTCACGGGTGCGCTCGCCGACACCGGCGAACACCGACACACCACCGTGGTCACGCGCGACACGGGCGATCATCTCCTGGATGAGCACCGTCTTGCCGACGCCGGCGCCACCGAAGAGGCCGATCTTGCCGCCCTGGACATAGGGGGTGAGCAGGTCGATGACCTTGAGGCCGGTCTCGAACATCACCGTCTTGGACTCGAGCTGGTCGAAGGCCGGCGCCGTGCGGTGGATGCCCCAGCGCTCGGTGACCTCGAGCTTCTCGCCGGGCTCGAGGTTGAGGCACTCGCCCGTCGTGTTGAAGACGTGACCGAGGGTGACATTGCCGACCGGCACGCTGATCGGGCCGCCGGTGTCGTGCACGGCGATGCCCCGGACCAGGCCGTCGGTGGGCTGCAGCGAGATGGCCCGCACCATGTTGTCGCCGATGTGCTGGGCGACCTCGAGGTTGAGGTTCTTCTTCTCGCCGCCGAGCTCGACCTCGGTGGTCAGCAGGTTATAGGGCTCGGGCATCGCGTCGGCCGGGAACTCGACGTCGACGACCGGACCGATGATCCGGGAGATGCGCCCGACGCCGCCCGCGGAGGAGCCGGTCGCAGTGCCGTCGGCAACAGTGGCAGTCATGTGTGTCGTTCCTTCTGACTAGGCGGACGCGAGGGCGTTGGCGCCGCCCACGATTTCGCTGATCTCTTGGGTGATCTCGGCCTGGCGGGCCTGGTTCGCCAGCCGGGTGTAGGTCTTGATGAGGGCGTCGGCGTTGTCGGTGGCCGACTTCATCGCCCGCTGCTGGGCGGCCAGCTGAGAGGCGGCCGAGCCGAGCAGGCAGGTGTAGATGCGGTTGAAGACGTACTTCGGCAGCAACTGGTCGAGGACCTCCTCGACGTTGGGCTCGAAGGCATAGAGCGGCAGCAACTCGTCGGGCGCAGGCGCGGCCTGGCCGGAGACGACCTCGACCGGCACGAGGCGCAGCACTCGCGGCTCCTGGGTCACCATCGAGCGGAAGCGGGTGTAGACGATGTGGACCTCGTCGTGGCCGCCCTCGTCGATGTCGACGGTGAAGTCGTGGATGAGCCGCTCGCCGATCTCCTGCGCGTGCGCGAAGGTCGGTGCGTCGGAGAAGCCATGCCACGAGGCGGCATACTCACGGTGACGGAACTTGTAGAAGTTGACCGCACGCTGCCCGCACAGGTAGACCGCGACCTCCTTGCCCTCCTCGCGCAGCCGCGCGATGAGCGACTCGCTCTCCTTGATGACCGAGGAGTTGTAGCCGCCCGACAGCCCGCGGTCGCCGGTGATGACGAGCACGGCCGCCCGCCTCACCTCGTCCTTTTCGGTCGTCAGCACGTGCGCCTCGTCGGAATAGAGGGCCAGGGCCGACAGGGCCTTGGTCAACGCGTGCGTGTAGGGCCCGGACTCGACGACCCGCTGCCGGGCCTTGACGACGCGGGACGCCGCGATGAGCTCCATCGCGCGGGTGATCTTCTTGGTCGCCTGGACCGAGCGGATGCGCTGGCGGTAGACCCGCATCTGCGCTCCCATGAGGGCCGCCTTCCTGTCGCTGCTCTAGGTCGTGATCGAGGGGGTATGCCGTGCGCTGGGCCGGGTGCCGCGCCGCCGTGGCGGGCGGCACCCGCGTGCCTCAGCGTCCGGCGACGATCTGGGCCTGCTCGATGTCCGCGTCCTGCAACTTGTCCGCCGGGGCCTCGGTGCCGGCCTCGACGAGGTGGTCACCGCCCTGCCCGGAGAACTGGCGCTTGAAGGCCGTCGCGGCCTCCTCGAGCCCGGCGCGGGTGCTGTCCTCGAGCTTGCCCGTCTCGCGGATGGCGCCGAGCAGGCCGCCCTTCTCGCGACGCAGGTAGTCGAGGAAGTCGGTCTCGAAGCGACGCACGTCTTCGACGGCGATCGAGTCGAGTTGACCGGTCGTGCCGGCCCACACCGAGACGACCTGCTCCTCGACCGGGTAGGGCGCGCTCTGGCGCTGCTTGAGCAGCTCGACCAGGCGAGCACCACGGGCCAGCTGGGCCCGCGACGCGGCGTCGAGGTCGGAGGCGAACATCGCGAAGGCCTCCATGGCGCGGAACTGGGCCAGGTCGAGCTTGAGTCGACCGGCGACGTCCTTCATCGCCTTGACCTGTGCGGCGCCACCGACACGGGAGACCGAGACACCCACGTCGATCGCCGGACGGACGTTGGCGTTGAACAGGTCCGACTGCAGGTAGATCTGTCCGTCGGTGATGGAGATGACGTTGGTCGGGATGTAGGCCGACACGTCACCGGCCTTGGTCTCGATGATCGGCAGACCGGTCATCGAACCGGCGCCCATGTCATCGGACAGCTTGGCGCAACGCTCGAGCAGGCGGCTGTGCAGGTAGAACACGTCGCCGGGGTAGGCCTCGCGGCCCGGCGGACGGCGCAGCAGCAGCGACACGGCGCGGTAGGCCTCGGCCTGCTTGGACAGGTCGTCGAAGACGATGAGCACGTGCTTGCCGGCATACATCCAGTGCTGGCCGATGGCCGAGCCGGTGTAGGGGGCGAGGTACTTGAAGCCCGCGGCGTCGGAAGCGGGGGCCGCGACGATCGTCGTGTATTCCAGCGCGCCGGCGTCCTCGAGGGTGCCGCGCACGGCCGCGATGGTCGAGCCCTTCTGGCCGATGGCGACGTAGATGCAGCGGACCTGTGCCTCGGGGTCGCCGGACTCCCAGTTGCGCTTCTGGTTGATGATCGTGTCGACCGCGACGGTCGTCTTGCCGGTCTGGCGGTCGCCGATGATGAGCTGGCGCTGGCCACGGCCGATCGGGGTCATCGCGTCGACGGCCTTGAGGCCGGTCTGCAGCGGCTGGTGCACCGACTTGCGCTGCACGACGGTGGGCGCCTGCAGCTCGAGGGCGCGGCGGCCCTCGGCCTTGATCTCGCCGAGGCCGTCGATGGGCTGGCCGAGCGGGTTGACGACGCGGCCGAGGAAGGCGTCGCCGACGGGGACCGAGAGGACCTCGCCCGTGCGCTTGACCTCCTGGCCCTCCTCGATGCCGGCGAAGTCGCCGAGCACGACGACACCGATCTCGTGGACGTCGAGGTTGAGCGCGATGCCCAGCGTGCCGTCCTCGAACTGCAACAGCTCGTTGGTCATGGCCGAGGGCAGGCCCTCGACGTGAGCGATGCCGTCGGCGGCGTCGACGACGCGCCCGACCTCCTCACGGCTCGCTGCGCCCGGCTCATAGGACTGCACGAACTGGTCCAGTGCGTCCCGGATCTCCTCCGGACGGATCGAGAGCTCCGTCATCTGGCTTCTTCTCCTTGTAGTTCGGCCGGTGAGCCGTGGGTTTCGTTCACGTGCGGTGGGTATGCCGTGCGGCTGGTTTGGGGTCAGACCCCGAGGTGGCGGCGGGCGCCTTCGAGCTTGCGCAGCACCGTGCCGTCGACGACCTCGTCGCCGATCTGGACGCGGATGCCGCCGACGATCGTCGGGTCGAGGACCACGTTGAGGTGGACCGGCTTGCCGTAGATGCCCGCGAGGGCCGTGGCCAGTCGGGTGCGGGTCGGCTCGTCGAGAGTGACCGCAGCGATGACCGTCGCCGAGAGTTGAGCGCGCCGCGCCGCCATGGTCTTGAGATAACCGTCGATGACCTTGTCGAAGCGTCGTCCCCGCGGAGCCACGACCGCCTGGTGGGCCAGTCGCAGGGTCTCGGGGGCGACCTTGCCCGTCAACAGCCGATCGACGAGCGCGCCCTGGGCAGCCGGGTCGGCATGCCGGTCGGTGACCGCGTCGCGCAGCGCAGGCGTGCCCGCGACGAGCCGCTCGAAACGGAACAACTCGTCTTCGACCTGGTCGGCCCGGCCAGCGGATTCCGCGCTGGCGACCAGGCTCTGCACCGCGAAGTTCTCGACGGTGTCGGTCAGGTCGCGCTCCGCGGACCAGCGCTGCTCGACCAGGGTGCTGACCAGCGCGATGGCCGACTCACTGACCTTGCCGGTGAGCAGCCGCCGCACGAGGCCCGCCTTGGCGCTGGCCTCACGGGTGGGGTCGGTGAGCGCCCGGCGCAGCGTCACGCTGCCGTCGATCGCTCCACCGACGCCGAACAGATCGTCCGCCAGCGCCGCCGGGTCCGGTCGCAACGCCGGAGCCTGGCCGAGCACGGCATCCAGGGCCCGCTGCCCGTGGGCGGCGGAGGCGCGCGAAGACCCTTGCATCAGGCGTCCTTGCCGATCTGCTCGGGCGCGATGGTGCCGGCCTCGAGCTCGGCGAGGAAGCGCTCGACGATGCCCTTCTGGCGCACCTCGTCGTGCAGCGACTCGCCGACGATGCGGCTGGCCAGGTCGGTCGACAGGCGTCCGACCTCACCGCGCAGCGACACCACAGCAGACTGGCGGTCGGCCTCGGTCTGACGGTGCGCCGCATCGACGATCCGCGCAGCCTCGGCCTGAGCCTGGGCGCGCATGTCGGCGATGATCTGGGCGCCCTGGGCGCGCGCGTCCTCGCGGATCTTGTTGGCCTCGCCGTAGGCGTCCTGCAACTGGGCGTTGTAGCTGTCCAGCGCAGCCTTGGCCTCGGCCTGGGCCTCCTCGGCCTTGGCCATGCCGCCCTCGATCGCCGCGGTGCGCTCGGCATACATGCGCTCCATCGACGGCACGACCTTCTTGGCGTAGATCCAATACAGGATCGCGAAGGCGATGACGCCGACGACCATCTCGGCCGGGTGCGGAATCAGCGGCAACTGTGCCGGCCAGCCCGGACTCTCAGCTGCGGGCACCAGGGATGCGATGCTCACGACACTCCCTTTCTCTTTCTGTCGTCGAAAGACGGGATGTGCGCGGTCAGCCCTTGAAGACGAACGCGAACACCAGACCGAGGATGGCCAGCGCCTCGGTGATCGCCATGCCGGTGAAGGCGATGGTCTGCAGCATGCCGCGAGCCTCGGGCTGGCGAGCAACGCCGTTGATGTAGGCGGCGAAGATGAGACCCACACCGATGCCGGGGCCGATGGCTGCCAGACCGTAGCCGAGGTAGGCGATGCTGCCGGTCATACCGTCCGCTGCGACCAGAGTGTTCATGGCTGTAATCCGTTTCCTTTTCGTTGGTCCCGCCGGGTGAACCCGCCGGGGTCAATCGGGGCTGGTTGTGGTGCTGGTGGTGCCTGGTGCTCAGTGATGCTCGGAGACCGCGTCGCCGATGTACAGCGCCGCGAGCAGGGTGAAGATGAAGGCCTGGAGGAACTCGATGAGGATCTCGAAGAAGGTCATGAAGATCGCAAAGGCGAAGGACAGCACGCCCGAGCCCTTGAGCACGAGGTTGTCACCGTGCAGCAGCAGGTATTCGCCGCCGACGATGAAGACCAGCAGCATGAGGTGACCGGCGAGCATGTTGCCGAAGAGTCGCAGCGCCAGCGTCATCGGGCGAATGATGAAGTAGGTGAGGAACTCCAGCACGAAGAGGATCGGCTTGAGCCAGCCCGGCAGGCCCGGAGGCACCAGCGACTTGAGATAGCCGACGACACCGTGCTTACGACGCACCGCGGTGATGTGGTAGACGAGGTAGACGATGATCGTCAGGACGATCGGGAAGCCGACCCGGCTCATCGTCGGGTACTGGATGAACGGGATGACCCCGAAGAGGTTGTTGAGCAGGATCATCGTGAAGAGCGTGAACAGCAGCGGCAGGTAGGGCTTGAAGTCCTTGGACCCGATGATGTCCTTGCCGATGGTGTTGCGCACCATGCCGTAGACGCCCTCGGCCATCCACTGGGTCTTGCTCGGCACCAGGGTCAGCCGACGCGAGATCGTCAGGTAGAAGAACCCGAGGACGAGCACCGAGATGAGCAGGAACGCCGCCGGGCGGGTGAACGCCCAGTCGTTGTCACCACCGATGAGCGGCCAGTAGAAGTCCGAGGTGCCCGGTGACACGAAGCTGGTGTCGCCCTGCCCGTCGCCCTCCATGACGACGGCAGCGCCGGCCAGTTGTGTGGCTACCGCGATGAGGCTCACACCCGCTCCTGTCTCGTGCACGTTCTCGTCCGCTGACTCGTCCCCCGGCTCATCGACTGCTCGGGCCGCCGGGACGGTCCGCTGCGTGTGGGCGGCATACCAACTCGGCACCCGACGTGCACAGTGGACCAGAGGATCGGCTCGCAGACTACCGGACGCAGCGGACGCTCATGACGGCTCGACCACGCTCTCACCGTGCCGTTGATCACCCCTGACCACTCCCCTCGGCCGGTTGGTCGTAAACGAAGATCCGAGCGCGCCGCCAGGCGCGCATCGAGAAGACCTGCCAGGCCATCGTCACGACGAAAGCGACGACCCCGAAAGCCTTCCCGTCGAGCCAGTCGGCGTTGAGGAAGGCGATCATGAAGCCGAGCAGGGCGAGCACCTGGGCGAGGTAGATCGCCATCCCGACGGCCATGAAGGTCATCGGGTTACGGTCGTGCAGCAAGCGGCTGAGCAGCACCAGCCCGGAGGCGAAGAAGGCGATCCCGACGACCAGCCCGAGCACCCCGGAGAGGATCGAATCGGACCCTCGCCACAGCGCGCACCCGATGACGCCGATGACGCCGGCGATGGCACTGGGCACCAAGGTGCCGCGCAGGACGATCTCGAACGGGGCACCGGGGCGCGTGGCCTGTGGGTGCTGCGAGGTCATCCGGCGATCATTCCTCGGTCTCGGGTTTGGGGCGACAACTCGGGCCGAAGAGTCCGGCGCCGGTGTCGGATAACGCTTGTGAAAGCTATCACAAGCGGCGTGCTCTGACCCAACCGGGCAAGTATGCCGTGAGCGCTGCGGCGACGATCACGGCCCCGCCGATGACCGCGAGCGTGGCCCATCCGCGGTAGAACGCGAGCGACACCGTGCCCAGGGCGAGCACCGCCGCCCACAGGTAGAGGATGAGCACCGCCCCCCGGTGCCCGTGGCCGATCTGGAGCATCTTGTGGTGCAGATGTTTGCCGTCGGCCTGCCACGGTTTGACACCGGCGCGCGCGCGACGCAGCACGGCGAGAAGGACGTCGAGGAAGGGCAGCGACAGCACCGCGAGCGGGGCGATGATCGGCAACAGGGCCGCCGTGGTCGCGTCCCCGCTCACCGCGCTCGGATCGGCGTTGCCGGTGATGGAGATCGTCGCCGCCGAGAGCAGCAGCCCGAGCAGCAGCGCCCCCGAGTCGCCCATGAACAGCCGGGCCGGGTTGAAGTTGTGCG
>CAZLGB010000138.1:0-9285 GCA_964558825.1 uncultured Intrasporangiaceae bacterium | reverse complement strand
TCTTCAAGAACAACACCGACTCGGCCGGCAACTCCTACGGCTGCCACGAGAACTACCTCATCGGGCGCACCGGCGACTTCTCCCAGGTCTCCGACATGCTCATCCCCTTCCTCATCAGCCGCCAGCTCATCGCCGGCGCAGGCAAGCTCGTCGTCGGCAGCAAGGGCGCGACCTATTGCGTGAGCCAGCGGGCCGACCACATCTGGGAGGGCGTGAGCTCAGCCACCACCCGCAGCCGCCCCATCATCAACACCCGCGACGAGCCGCACGCCGACGCCGAGAAGTTCCGCCGGCTGCACGTCATCGTCGGCGACTCCAACATGTCGGAGACGACGACCCTGCTCAAGGTCGGCTCGGCCGACCTCGTCCTGCGCATGGCCGAGTCCGGGGTCGTCATGCGCGACCTGGCCCTGGAAAACCCCATCCGCGCCATCCGCGAGATGAGCCACGACATGACCGGCCGGCGCCAGGTGCGCCTCGCCGACGGGCGCACGATGTCGGCCCTGCAGATGCAGACGGCATACCTCACCCGGGCCCGCGCCTTCGCCGAGCGCGAGGGGCTCGTCGGGGGAGCCTCGCCCGACCCGACCGTGAGCCGGGTGTTGACCCTTTGGGAGCGCACCCTCGAGGCCGTCGAGACGGGCAACCTCGGCCTCGTCGAGCGCGAGATCGACTGGGTCATCAAGTGGCGGATGCTCGAGCGGTATGCCGCCAAGCACGGCCTGACCCTCGATGACCCGCGGCTACTGCAGCTCGACCTCGCCTACCACGACGTCAACCGGCGCCGGGGCCTGTTCTCCCTGCTGCAGCGGCGCGGTCTGGTCACCCGAGAGAGCAGCGACCTGGAGGTCTTCCGCGCCAAGACCGTGCCGCCGCAGACGACGCGAGCGCGGCTGCGGGGCGAGTTCGTCAAGGCGGCCCAGGCCAAGCGGCGCGACTTCAGCGTCGACTGGGTCCACCTCAAGCTCAACGACCAGGCCCAGCGCACCGTCCTGTGCAAGGACCCCTTCGCCGCCGTCGACGCTCGGGTGCAGCGGCTCATCGACTCCATGTGAGCGGGGCCCCACAACCAGGGGCGTTACAGTGGTGCGGTTTGTGTCGACGTCACCCGTGCGAGGACTTCCCGTGACTGCTCCGTATGCCGTGTCCACCCCCTCCCGTCTGCGTCGGCCCCGGCGCGCGATCGGCGGCGCGGTCGCCACGGCGGTCGTGCTGCTCGGCGGTGGCTGCGCGATCCCCTCGACACAGAACACCGGCAGCAACGTGACGAGCACGCGCACAGCGATCACCTCGGCGCCGGCCAGCCAGCCGAGCGCGTCGGCGACATCGGACAGCACCGCCTCCGTGCCCTCGGTCGCGTCGATGCCGGTCGGGCCCTTCGGGACGGCCGCCGACCTCGCGGTGCTCGACGGGATCACCGTCGTCGGAGGCTCGGCCACCGCGTTGCCGGGGGTGTCCTTCAGCACCAAGCCGGTCACGGTGACCGCGACGGCCCGCAAGCTGCTCTCCGACGGAAGTGGCGACATCAGCGTCGTCGGGAGCCGGGTCAAGGCCAACCTGCTGCTCATCAAGGGCTCCGACGGCTCCACGATGGACTCCACCTATGACAAGGGTGCGCCCCAGACGCTTGACCTGGACCCCACGCAGACCATCCCCGGCCTGGTCCAGGGGCTGACCGGGGTGCAGGCCGGCTCGCGGGTGCTCATCGTCATCCCCCCGAAGGACGCCTACGGCACCGCCGGACGGCCTGAGCTGGGAGTCAGCGGCACCGAGAACCTCGTGCTCGTCGCCGACATCATCAACGTCCAGGTCACCCCGCCCAAGCCGCTGACTCAGGCCCAGGGCACCGTGGTCGCGCCGGTCGCCGGGCTGCCGACGGTGACCTTCGACCCGACTGCCGGACCGACGATCACCATCCCCGCCGGGGTGGCCGCACCGGCCAAGACGGTGAGCCAGAACCTCATCGACGGCGCGGGCGACGTGGTGGCCAACGGCCAGACGGTCACCGTCCACTACACCGGCGTCCTCTGGAAGGACGGCTCGGTCTTCGACTCCTCGTGGACCCGCGGGCAGAGCTTCGACTTCGCCATCGGCGGCGGACAGGTCATCAAGGCCTGGGACAGCGGCCTGGTCGGCAAGAAGGTCGGCTCCCGCGTGCTGCTCGTCGTGCCCCCGGCCGACGGCTATGGCACCAACGGCAGCCCGCCGAAGATCTCGGGCACCGACACCCTCGTCTTCGTCGTCGACATCCTCGCGGCGAACTGAAACCTCCCCATCCCCCTCCTGAGAGGCCTGCCACGATGCCGCTGCCTGCCGACCGCACCAAGCCCGAGCTCGACTTCCCCGGCGACACCCCGCCGGCCGACCTGGTCATCGAGGACCTCATCGAGGGCGAGGGGCCGGCCGTGCAGGCCGGTCAGACCGTGACGACCCACTATGCCGGCTGGGCGTTCTCGACCGGCGAGGAGTTCGACTCGTCGTGGAACCGTGGCGAGCCGCTGTCCTTCCGGGCCGGGATCGGCCAGGTCATCCGCGGGTGGGACCAGGGCCTGCTCGGCATGAAGGTCGGGGGGCGGCGCAAGCTCACCATCCCGGCGCACCTCGCCTATGGCGACCGCGGCGCCGGGGGAGTCATCCGCCCCGGCGAGACGCTGATCTTCGTCGTCGACCTCGTCGGCGTCCGCTGACCCGGGGCGTCGCCGGGCTGGCGCCTACCCCTCACGGTAACGTCGGAGGGTGAGCGCCCAGCCGGCCGCAGCCGCCAAGACCGAGCGGTTGCTCAATCTCGTCATCGCCCTGCTGTCGACCCGCCGACCGCTCACCAAGGCCCAGATCCGCGCCGCGGTCCCGCACTACCAGCAGACCGCCTCCACCGAGGCCTTCGACCGGATGTTCGAGCGGGACAAGGACGAGCTGCGCGAGCTGGGCATCCCCCTGGCGACGACGCTCATCGACACGGCATACGACGACGAGCTCGGCTATCGGATCGACCGGCGCGAATATGCCCTGCCCGAGATCGCCTTCGAGCCCGCCGAGGTCGCAGCCCTCGCCTTGGCCGCCCGCGCCTGGACCCAGGCGAGCCTGGCCGGGTCGGCGGCGACGGCGCTCGCCAAGCTCGCCTCGGCGGGCATCGAGCTCGACGACACCTCGCTCGTCGGGATCGAGCCGCGGGTGCGCACCAGCGAGCCGGCCTTCGAGCCGATGCGCCGCGCGCTGCTCGCTCGCCAGGCGGTGCGCTTCGACTACGTCAAGGCCGACGGAGACCGGGCGACGCGCACGGTCCACCCGTGGGGGATGACGACCTCCCGGGGCCGCTGGTATGTCACCGGCTTCGACGTCGACCGTGGCGCCGAGCGGGTCTTCCGGCTCAGCCGCATCGCCGGTCCGGTGTCGGCGGTGGGCCGGCCCGCGGCATACGACATCCCCGCCGACCACGTGCCCCGCGTGCTCGTCGAGGCGTCCGAGCCGGCCATCGTCGACCAGCCCCCCGCGATCCTGCGCATCCGCGTGGGCGCCGGCAACACGCTGCGCCGACGCGCCCGCACCGTCGGCGAGATCGACGACGACTGGTCGCTCATCGACCTCGACTACGGCGGCGTCGAGCCGCTGGCCCAGGAGGTCGCCGGCTTCGGCCCCGACGTCGTCGTCGAGGCGCCCGAGGCGCTGCGCGACGCGGTGGTCCGCTTGCTCGTCGCGGCGCGCGACCGGCATACCGACGCCACGACAGGAGGTATGCCGTGACCCCCGCCCGACCGACCGGCGAGACCGCGAGCGCCCGGCTGTCGCGGCTGCTGACGATGGTGCCGTGGCTGCTGGCCCACCAGGGAGTCGACATCGACGTCGCGGCGGCCCAGTTCGGGGTGAGCGCGGGGCAGCTGGAGTCCGATCTCGCGCTGCTGTTCGTCTGCGGCACCCCAGGACATCTGCCCGACGACCTCATCGAGGCCGACTGGGAGGACGGCAAGGTCTACATCGGCAATGCCGAGGCGATCAGCCGGCCCCTGCGCCTCACCGTCGACGAGGCACTCACCCTCATGGTCGGCCTGCGGGCCCTGGCCGCGACCCCGGGGCTGACCGAGCGCGATGCCGTCCTCGGTGCCCTCGCCAAGCTCGAGGCGGCGACCGGCGAGGCCGGGGGACTGGCGGCTCGGGTGCGGGTCAGCCTGTCCGACGACCGCGGCGGCGACGGGGGCGCGGAGGGTGCCGAGTCGACCCTCGCGCGCGCCCGACAGGCGCTGCACGACACCCGACGGGTGCGGATCAGCTATCAGTCCTTCGGCCGCGACGAGGTGACCGAGCGCGACGTCGACCCGATGCGCCTGGTCAACCTCGACGCCCATTGGTATCTCGAGGGGTGGTGTCACCGGGCCGAGGAGGTGCGCCTCTTCCGGCTCGACCGGGTGCAGACCCTCACCGTGCTCGACGTCGACGGGACGCCGCCGCAGCAGGCGACCCCGCGCGACCTCGAGTCCGCCTCCTATGTGCCGGGCCCTGCCGACGAGCGGGTCGTGCTCGTCACCGAGCCCACTGCGGGATGGGTGGGCGACTACTACCCCGCCGAGACGGTCGATGACCTGGGTGAGGGGCGCCGTCGGATCGTGCTGCGCGCCGCCGACCCGACGTGGATCGCCCGGCTGGCCTGGCGGCTCGGGGGAGCGGTGCACATCGAGTCGCCGGCCTCGCTCGCCGAGCGGGTGCACGGGGGAGCAGCGGCGGCGCTGGCGGCATACCCCGCGTCGGCATACGCCCCGTCTGCACACCCCCCGGCCGGCCGCTCGTGAGGGTGCTCGTCTGGGTGCTCGTGTGGCTGGTGCTGCTCGGCGCCGCCGGGTGGTGGCTGTGGGGGCGGCTGCGGGTGCTCTGGCGGCGCTCCGGGGCGCTCGGGGATCAGCTCACCCAGGCCGAGGCGCTGCTCGCGGCCACCGAGCAGGTCGCGGCAGCGCACACCGAGGCGGCTGCGGTCGCTCGGGTGCAGGCTCCGGCGCGCGAGCTTGCCGTTTTTCGCGATGCGGGCGAGGTCGCCGCGGAACGGGATACCCTTCGGCGGACGTTGCGCGAGCAGCGGGATCACCGGCGGGCAGAGCGGGTGCCCGGCTGGGCCCGCCGCAGCCTCTCCCGCGGCGTAGAATCGGCGGATGCCGACCAGCGAAAGGCCTGACCAGCATGTTTCTGCGTGAACCGAGCCACTGGGCGCTCGTCATCCTCGCGCTCGTCCTGCTCTTCGGCTGGAAGCGCCTGCCCGACATGGCCCGCAGCGTTGGCCGGTCGATGCGGATCTTCAAGTCCGAGGTCAACGAGATGAAGACCGACGGCAAGGAAGGCCGGCCCAGCCCGGCATCGACCGACACCGTCGCGGGTGATGTCGTGCCGCCGCGTGCCGGCGCGTCCACGGACGATCGGTCGGCCGGCTGAGCGGGTCCCCGTCAGCCAGCCACCCGGCATACCTCCGCGACCGCCAGCCCGCCGCACCCCGACGAGCAGCGCACTGAGCCATGGGCCGATTCCGTCGCCAACGCGACCCCGAGGGGCGGATGTCCCTCGGCGATCACCTGCGTGAGCTGCGCAATCGCACCCTGATCTCCGCTGTGGCGATCCTGCTGGGGTCGATCGTGGGGTGGGCCAAGTGGCAAGAGCTCTTCGAGGTGCTGATCAGGCCGGTCGTCGACGCCGCTCGGGACAAGAACGCCGGGACGATCACGGGGGTCTCCTTCACCACCCCGACCGACGCCTTCTCGATCATGATCACCGTCGGCCTTTTCATCGGCGTGGTGCTGAGCTCCCCGGTCTGGCTCTGGCAGATCTGGGCCTTCGTCGTGCCGGGGCTCACCCGCCGCGAGAAGCGGGTGGCGATCGCCTTCATCGTCGCTGCCGTGCCGCTGTTCCTCGCCGGCTGCGTCCTCGCGTATGCCGTGCTGCCGCGGGCCATGCACGCCCTGCTGAGCTTCACGCCACCGAGCGGGTCCAACATCATCTATGCGCCCGACTACCTGAGCTTCGTGCTGAAGTTCATCCTCACCTTCGGGCTCGGCTTCCTGCTGCCCGTCTTCCTCGTCGGGCTCAACATGGTCCACGTCCTCCCGGCGCGGATCATGATGAAGGGTTGGCGCGGCGCGGTCTTCCTCTGCTTCCTCTTCACGGCCGTCATGACGCCCGACCCCAACCCCTTCACGATGATCATCCTGGCGATCCCGTTGGTCGGGCTCTTCTTCGCCGCCGTCGGGGTCTGCACGCTGCTGGACCGGCGGCGGGCCAAGCGCGACCCGGCGGCTGCATGGCTCGCCGTGCCCGACGACCAAGCCTCTGCCATCTGACCCCCGCCGACCGATAGCCTCGCGCCGTGTCTGACTCCGCTCCGGCGCTCGCGCGCGTCGGCATCTACGCCAACCCGACCTCCGGCCGCGGCCGGTCCGCTGCCTTGCGCACGGGTCTCGGCGACCGGCTGCGCGCCGCCGGGCACGACGTCGTCGAGCTCAATGCCACCAGCGCAGAGGCGGCTCGGGCGACCACTCACGACGCCGTCCACGCGGGCGAGCTCGACGCCCTGGCCGTCGTCGGCGGGGACGGCACGGCCCACCTCGGCGTCAACGCCTGCGCCGGCACCGACGTCCCGCTGCTCATCGTCCCGGAAGGGACCGGCAACGACAACGCCCGCTCGCTCGGGCTGGCCAAGGTTGACCTCGACCGCCTCGCTGGCCTGGTGACGAGCGGATCGGTGCGCCGCATCGACGCCGGCCGCTCGCGCACACCCGCCGGCGACCGGTGGTGGCTCGGCGTGCTCGGCGGAGGCTTCGACACGCGCGTCAACGACCGCGGTCGGGAGTTCAAGCGGCTCCACGGCACGCCGCGCTATCTCGCCGCCGTCGCGGCTGAGTTGCCCTCCTTCCGCGGCATCCCGTATGCCGTGGAGATCGACGGGACGCGGCACGAGACGACCGCGATGCTCGTCGCCGTCGGCAACGGCCCGTCCTTCGGTGGAGGCATGAAGGTGTGCCCGGACGCGTCGATGAGCGACGGCCTGCTCGACGTGATGATCCTCCACCGGGTGGGCCGGCTGGAGTTCCTCAAGATCTTCCCCAAGGTCTTCAGCGGAGGGCACGTCACCCATCCCGCGGTCGAGATCCTGCGCGGACGGAACGTGCGCCTCGAGGCCGAGGGCGTGCGCACGACCCAGGCCGACGGCGAGGACTTCCTCCCTCTGCCGCTCGACCTCGAGGTCGCCCCCGACGCGCTCGCCGTCATTGCCCCGTGAGTGAACTCGACCGGTTTGCAGCCGGATTCGACTTCGCGCTGGACGACTTCCAGGTGCGGGGTTGTCAGGCTGTCGAGGCCGGCCACGGGGTGCTCGTCGCGGCACCGACGGGGGCCGGCAAGACCGTCGTCGGCGAATTCGCCGTCCACCTCGCGCTCGCCCGTGGCCGCAAGGCGTTCTACACGACGCCGATCAAGGCTCTGTCCAACCAGAAGTATCTCGATCTGGTCCGCCGCCATGGCGCCGACCGGGTGGGCCTGCTCACCGGCGACAGCTCGGTCAACAGCGAGGCTCCCGTCGTCGTCATGACGACCGAGGTGCTGCGCAACATGATGTATGCCGGCTCGCCCACCCTCACGGGCCTTGGTTATGTCGTCATGGACGAGGTGCACTATCTCGCCGACCGCTTCCGCGGCGCGGTCTGGGAAGAGGTCATCATCCACCTCCCGGAGGACGTCTGCGTCGTGTCGTTGTCGGCCACGGTCTCCAATGCCGAGGAGTTCGGCGAATGGCTCGCCGAGGTGCGCAGTGGGACCGGTGTCGAGGTGGTCGTCTCCGAGCATCGACCGGTGCCGCTGTGGCAGCACATGATGGTCGGCAAGGCCTTGCTCGACCTCTTCGTCGATGACCCCAGCGAGAGTCGACCCGAGGTCAATCCCGATCTGCTGCATCGGATTCGGTCGCTGGAGCAGCGGGCGAGCCACACGGCATACGACCGGCGTGGGGGGCGGCGCGGCGGTGGCCCGCCACCCCGTGGGGCGGGCGGAGGGCCCCGCCCAGGCAGCCAGCTGCCCGGTCGAGCCGACGTCCTGGAGACTTTGGATCGCGACGGGCTGCTGCCGGCGATCACCTTCATCTTCAGTCGTAACGGCTGCGACGCGGCCGTCGGTCAGCTGCTCGCCCGCGGTGTGCGACTCATCCCCGACGAGGAGGGGGCTCGCATCCGCCGGCTCGTCGAGGAGCGCGTGGCCGCGATCGCCGACGAGGACCTCGGGGTGCTCGGCTACTGGGACTTCGTCGACGGGCTCACCCGGGGGTATGCCGCCCACCACGCCGGGATGCTGCCGACATTCCGCGAGATCGTCGAGGAGCTCTTCACGGCCGGGCGGATCCGAGCGGTCTTCGCCACCGAGACGCTGGCGCTCGGGATCAACATGCCGGCGCGGACCGTCGTGCTGGAGAAGCTCGTCAAGTTCAACGGCGAGGCGCATGCCGACCTCACCCCGGCGGAATACACCCAGCTGACCGGCCGGGCCGGCCGGCGGGGGATCGACGTCGAGGGGCACGGCGTCGTGTTGTGGAGCCGCGGGCTCGATCCGCTCGCCGTCGGGGGGCTGGCCTCGACGCGGACCTATCCGCTGCGCTCGAGCTTTCGGCCGACCTACAACATGGCGGTCAACCTCGTCGCGCAGGTGGGCCGGGAGCGTGCTCGCGAGGTGCTCGAGACCTCGTTCGCCCAGTTCCAGGCCGACCGAGCGGTCGTCGGTCTCGCGCGCGCGGTCCGGCGCAACGAGGGTCAGCTCGCCGAGATCGGCGAGCAGATGCAGTGCCACGCGGGCGATTTCGCCGAGTATGCCGCGCTCCGCGCCCGTCAGCGGGAGCTCGAGAAGGGGGCCTCTCGCGCGCGATCGGTGGCTCAACGCGCCGAGGCCGAGCTGTCGCTCGCGGCCTTGCAGACGGGCGATGTCGTGCGGATCCCAGCTGGCAGGCGGGCCGGCTGGGCGGTCATCGTCGTGCCCGACAAGGGGGCTCCTGGCCATCCGCCGGCCCCGGCCGTGGTCACCGAGGATCGTCAGCTGCGCCGGCTCGGTCCGGTCGACGTGCCGACACCGATCGAGGCCGTTACCCGGGTGCGGGTGCCCAAGGGCTTCACCCCCAAGAGCCCCAAGTCGCGCCGCGATCTCGCAGCCACGCTGCGCATCACCGTCGCCCAGCTGCCCACCCGCCCGACGCACGAGCGCGGGGGAGCGGCGCGGCATACCGACGAGGGCGACGCGGAGGCGGCGCTGGCGGCCGTGCGGCGGGAGCTGCGCGCG
>CAZLGB010000137.1:0-9296 GCA_964558825.1 uncultured Intrasporangiaceae bacterium | reverse complement strand
TCGGGGACGAGCAGGCCGTCGCCGGGCCGCTGCTGGCCCACGGGCGAGGGGCTCGGCGTCGGCGCTTCACTCGCGCGGTGGGCTCGTGCGCCGTGCTGGCCGGGATCGCCCTGCTCGGGTGGTGGCGGCTCGGTCTGGCGGTCCCACTCGTCGTCGCGGGGTGCGTGCCGCTGCTGCTTGCCCCCTGGCTCGCGGCCGATCGGTATGCCGCCCTCGGCCACCTGCTCACTGCGCGCCACCTCGTCGTGCGGGCTGGCTCGCTGAGTCGCCGGCGCGACGTGCTGGCCCGGGAGGGCGTCATCGGGGTGGTCGTGCGGGAGTCCTTCTTCCAGCGCCGCGCCGGGGTCGCCACCCTCACCGCGACGACGGCCGCCGGCAAGCAGGGGTATGCCGCCCTCGACCTCCCACGCGAGCAGGCCATCGAGCTGTCGCTGGCGCTGCTGCCGGCCACCGTTGGGCAGTTCGTCGAGGGCCGGGCCGAGGGTCGCTGACGGCAGAAAAGTGTGTTGCCGCGGCCCATAGGATTCTCGGCATGAGCAAGGTCCTGTCCGCCGTCGCTTGGCCGTATGCCAACGGCCCGCGCCATATCGGCCATGTCGCCGGTTTTGGCGTGCCCTCCGACGTCTTCAGTCGGTATATGCGCATGGCCGGGCACGACGTGCTCATGGTGTCGGGCACCGACGAGCACGGCACGCCGATCCTCGTCATGGCAGACAAGGAGGGCGTGACGGCGCGCGAGCTCGCCGACCGCTACAACCGGGTCATCGCCGAGGACCTCGTCGGGCTGGGGCTCGCCTATGACCTGTTCACCCGCACGACGACGCGCAATCACTATGCCGTGAGCCAGGAGCTCTTCCGGGGCAACTACGCCAACGGCTACATGATCGAGCAGACCCAGCTCGTCGCGATCAGCCCGTCGACCGGGCGGACGCTGCCCGACCGCTACATCGAGGGCACCTGCCCGCACTGCAAATACCCCGAGGCGCGCGGTGACCAGTGCGACAACTGCGGCCGCCAGCTCGACCCCATCGACCTCATCGACCCGCGCAGCAAGGTCAACGGCGAGACGCCGCGTTTCGAGGAGACCGCGCACTTCTTCCTCGACCTGCCGGCGCTCGCCGACGCGCTCGGCGACTGGCTCGAGGGGCGCGAGGCGACCGGCCTGTGGCGGGCCAACGTCATCAAGTTCTCCAAGAACATCCTCGAGGGTGTCCAACCCCGCCCGATGACCCGCGACATCGACTGGGGCATCCCCGTCCCGCTTCCGGGCTGGGAGGACAACCCCACCAAGCGGCTCTACGTGTGGTTCGACGCCGTCATCGGCTATCTGTCGGCCGCGATCGAATGGGCCCGGCGCTCCGGCGACGCCGACGCCTGGCGCGCCTGGTGGAACGACCCCGAGGCCGTCTCGTTCTACTTCCAGGGCAAGGACAACATCACCTTCCACTCCCAGATCTGGCCCGCCGAGCTGCTCGGGTATGCCGGTCGCGGAGCTCGCGGAGGCGAGCCTGGCGCGGCATACGGAGTGCTCAATCTGCCGACCGAGGTCGTGGCGAGTGAGTTCATGACGATGGAGGGCAAGCAGTTCTCCACGAGCCGCGGCCACGTCATCTATGTGCGCGACGTCCTCGAGCGCTATGGCCCCGACCCGTTGCGCTATTTCATCTGCGCGGCCGGGCCGGAGAGCCAGGACAGCGACTTCACCTGGGCCGAGTTCGTCCAGCGCAACAACTCCGAGCTCGTCGCGGCGTGGGGCAATCTCGTCAACCGCACGGCGTCGATGATCCACAAGCGCTTCGGCGAGATCCCGGCCGCCGGGCCGCTCGAGCCGATCGACGAGGAGCTGCTCGCGGCGGTGCGTGGGGGTTTCGACGTCGTCGGGGGGCACATCGAGCGGCAGCGTTTCAAGGCCGGCATCGGCGAGGTCATGCGCCTCGTCGGGCTCGCCAACGCCTATGTGTCGGCGACCGAGCCCTTCAAGCTCAAGGGCGACGACCAGCGCGAGCGGCTCGGCACGGTGCTGCATGTGCTCGCGCAGGTCGTCAGCGATCTCAACACCATGACCGCCCCCTTCCTCCCGCACGGGGCCAACCGGGTGCACCAGATTCTCGGCGGCACAGGCGAATTCGTGCCGATGCCCAAGCTGCGCGAGGTCGACGATCTCGACGGCGGACCGGCATACCCGGTCATCATGGGGGACTATGCGGCCACGCCGCGCTGGGAGTCGCGCCCGGTCGTGCCGGGGACGCCGATCGGGCCGCCGACGCCGGTCTTCACGAAGTTCGACCCCGCGGTCGTCGAGGAGGAGATCGCCCGGATGCGCGGGGAGGGCTGAGGCCGTGCGCGCCACGCCTCCTCCCGCCCCCGATCCGCTGCCGATCGACGTCGTCGACAACCACCTGCACCTCGACATCGCCCGCGAGGGCGAGGCGCGCGTCGACGTGGGCGAGGCCATCGCGGCGGCCGCTGCGGTCGGCGTGCCGCGGATGGTCCAGATCGGGTGCGACCTGCCCGGCGCGCGCGAGACGGTGCGGATGATCGACTCGTATGCCGCGCTCCTCGGCGGAGTTTCGTTGCACCCCAACGAGATCAAGCGCTTTGCCTCGCGCTCCGCGTTGCTCGAGGGGCTGGCCGAGATCGAGTCGCTCGCAGGGCATCCGCGAGTGCGGGTCGTCGGCGAGACCGGGCTGGACTACTTCCGCACCGGGCCGGACGGCATACCCGATCAGCAGTGGGCCTTCCGCTGGCACATCGACCTGGCCAAGCGGCTCGGCAAGGTGCTGCAGATCCACGACCGCGATGCCCATGACGATGTGCTGCGCATCCTCGACGAGGAGGGGGCGCCGGAAAAGACTGTGCTGCACTGTTTTTCGGGTGATCTGTTGATGGCGAAGCGGGCGGTCGAGGCGGGGCTCTACCTCTCCTTCGCCGGACCGGTGACCTTCAAGAGCTCCAAGGGGCTGCGTGACGCGCTGTCGGTCGTGCCGCTCGACCGGGTGCTCGTCGAGACCGACGCGCCCTATCTCACGCCGCACCCGTGGCGGGGTGCGCCCAATGCCTCCTATCTCGTGCCGATCACGGTGCGGGCCATGGCGAGCGTGCTCGGCGTCGCCGTGCCGACGTTGTGCCAGGCGATCGCCGCCAACTCCGAGCGGGTCTACGGCAGCTGGGCGGTCGGCTAGGTGGGGGTCTTCTCCGGGCTCCCTCCGGCGCCCCCGGCGCCGCCCCCCGACCCGCGGATCAGGCGGACTCGCCAACGCCTGCCGGCGTGGGGCTGGGCCCTCATCGTCAGTTTCGGCGCGTTCGTGGCGATCATGGTGGGTTACGCCATCGTCGACGGCTCGATGGACCACCTCGGGATCCTCGACGACCCCACCGTCCGGGCGAAGGCTCAGACGGCGTGCGCGACGCTCTCGAGCGATGTCACGCGGTATGCCGCCCTTCCCGGCTCCCCGGACCGCTATCGCGCGGACGCGGTCGACCTCGAGAACCAGGCCATCGACGCCTTCCTCGCCGATATGCGCAGCCTTGGTGACGACACCCTCAAGGGCGACCACCCGGCGGTCTATTGGCTGCAGGACCTCGAGACGGTCAAGGGTTTGCGGGCAGATGGTGCAGTCGACCTGCGCACCGGCCGTGAGCCGACCTTCGTGCTGCCCCGCCAGGACGACATCCCCATCAGCCAACGCATGGGCGACCTGGTCGCCGAGTGCACTCCGGCCGTCGAGATCCTCACTCGGTCACCGTGATCCCGCGCGGCGCCACTCGGGGCCGTCCACCATGCCAGCCCAGTGGTCCGTCGCCCAACGATCTGGTCGGTTGCCTCACCATCTGGTCAGCTGCCCGTCCCGGGCCACTTCGCTGAGGTTTGCTGCACTTCGCTGACCTTGCAAGGTCAGCGAAGTGCGCCGAAGGTCAGCGAAGTCGTCGGCCAGAGTTCTCGCCGTGTCACCGGGTCCTCCAAAAGGCCGGAGTAAGCGGTTGAGCGGCGGGTTTTCCGGGTGATGCCGGCGCGGTGGGGCCGGAGTATGCGCTTGAGTGGCGGGTTTTCCGGGTGATGCCGGCGCGGTGGGGCCGGAGTATGCGGTTGAGCGGCGGGTTTTCCGGGTGATGCCGGCGCGGTAGGGCCGGAGTAAGCGGTTGAGCGGCGGGTTTCCGGGTGCTGCCGGCGCGGTGCGGCCGGAGTAAGCGGTTGAGTGGCGGGTTTTCCGGGTGACGGGGGCGAGGGGCCGGCGGAGCGACCGAGGGGGTCGACCTGAGGCCCAGCGCGGGCGCTGTGACAGATGGGGCCAGCGTGATCAACGTGACGGATGGGATGTGACCTGGCTCACCCGGCATACACCGCGCCGTTATCGAAACTTGACCTTTCACCCGCCGGCAGGGCACCGTGGAGGGCGAAAAGCCGGGAGGTACACCCACCGAGACCGTTCAACGGTGCGCCAGCCGGCGCAATGGAGCGCGAAGCGGATGGGGAGTTGCGACGGGTCACGATCCGTCGGAGCGCCGTGCCGGCCCGGGTTGTTCGACGTTTGGAGCACTGTGTTCAACACCCTCACCAGCCGCCTGGTTACTGGCGGGGCAGCGGTCGCCCTCGGGCTCACCGGCTTCGCCCTGGCCGAGGTCGACAAGTCCGTCGACCTGACCGTCGAAGGCCAGCCGATCGCCATGCATGTCTTCGGCAGCACGGTCGGCGACGCCCTCGCCAAGGAAGGCATCACCGTCGGTGAGCACGACCTGGTCGTCCCCGCGGTCGACGCCGCCATCCAGGACGGCAGCTCGATCGTCGTGCGCTACGGCCGCCAGCTGACCGTGACCGTCGACGGCGCGACCAACGCCTACTGGACGACGGCGACCACGGTCGACGAGGCGATCAGCCAGCTCGGCATCCGCGCGCTTGCCGGCGCCCAGCTGTCGGTCTCGCGTTCGGCCGGCTTGGGCCGCGAGGGCCTGGCGATGACCGTCACCAACCCCCACCAGGTCACGGTCAAGGTCGATGGCGCCCAGCGCGCCGAGTCGACCTCGGCGGCGACCGTCGGCGATCTGCTCACCGCGCTCGGCATCACCATGGGCCCGCTCGACCGGGTGAGCCCGGCCGCCGACGCCGCGGTGACCGAGGGCCTGGCCGTCGCCGTGCAGCGGGTCACCCAGAAGACGACGACGCAGAAGCAGTCGGTCGCCTTCAAGACCGTCAAGAACGACGACCCCAACCTCGCCAAGGGCCAGACCCAGACCGACACCAAGGGTGTCGCGGGCGAGTCCACGGTCACCTACACCGAGACCTACGTCGACGGCGTGCTCGAGAGCCGCGCCGCGACCAAGACCGACGTGACCAAGCCGGCCGTCGACAAGGTCGTCCGGGTCGGCACCAAGGTCGTCGCCGCGCCCGCGCCGACGACGACCACCCCGACCACTCCCACCGGCTCGGGTGCGGGCATCAACCTCGCCAACGCCGCCATGTGGGACCGCATCGCCAAGTGTGAGTCGGGCGGCAACTGGCACATCAACACCGGCAACGGCTACTACGGCGGGCTGCAGTTCAGCTACTCGACGTGGTTGGCCTATGGCGGTGCCGACTTCGCCCAGCGTGCTGACCTGGCCAGCCGCGAGCAGCAGATCACCGTCGCCAACCGGCTGTATGCCGCGCGCGGCCTGCAGCCCTGGGGTTGCCGCGGGGCCGCCTGAGCCACCGCCGACTGACCGCGAGCGGGCGGCATACTCCTGCAGGGGGTATGCCGCCCGCTCGCGTCTAGTGGCTTGCGGTCGCCACCCGCACGGGAGGCGCGCAAGAGTCGGCTCGACGCAGGCGGTGCCCGCCCGCCCCTAGGCTGGCCGACGTGCCCACCGCAGCGGAGCCGCCCGCCGCCCCCGTCGAGCTGCTCGGTGCCGGGGCGATCCGCGAGCTGGCGACCCGGCTCGGCGTGCGCCCGACCAAGACCTGGGGGCAGAACTTCGTCGTCGACGCCAACACCGTCCGGCGGATCGTCCGCATCGCGCAGGTCGGCCCGGGCGACCCGGTCGTCGAGGTCGGCCCGGGACTCGGCTCGCTCACCCTCGCCCTGCTCGACGCCGGCGCGTGCGTCACCGTGGTCGAGGTCGACCCGGTGCTCGCCGCCGCCCTCCCGGCCACCGTGGCCGCCCACGCACCCGGGCACACGGCATACCTGCGGGTCGTCGCGGGGGATGCGCTCGCGGTGGCCCAGCTGCCCGACCCGCAGCCAAGAGCCCTGGTTGCCAACCTGCCCTACAACATCTCGGTGCCGGTCGTGCTGTCCTTCCTCGAGAGCTTCCCGAGCCTCGAGCGGGTGCTCGTCATGGTCCAGCTGGAGGTCGCCGAGCGGCTGGCCGCCGGCCCAGGCAGCAAGGCTTACGGCGTGCCGAGCGTCAAGGCCGCGTGGTATGCCGCCGCGCGGCTGGCGGGGCAGGTGCCGCGCGGAGTCTTCTGGCCGGTGCCCAATGTCGACTCAGGGCTGGTCGAGCTGGTGCGGCGCGATCCGCCCTCGACGACGGCCAGCCGAGCCGAGGTCTTCGCGGTCGTCGATGCGGCCTTCGCCCAGCGCCGCAAGACGCTGCGCGCCGCCCTCGCCGGCTGGGCCGGGGGAGCCGCCGCTGCCGAGACGATCCTGCGCGCGGCCGGGGTCGACCCGCAGGCCCGCGGGGAGGCGCTCGGGGTCGAGGCCTTCGCAGCGATCGCCGCTGCGCGAGCAACCCATAGGGTGGAGCCGTGACCGCCACCGTGCTCCCGCGCTCCGTGACGGTGCGCGTGCCGGCGAAGGTCAACTGCGAGTTGCGGGTCGGGCCGCTGCGCCGCGATGGCTATCACGACCTCTCGACGGTCTTCATGGCGGTCGGGATCTACGACGAGGTGACCGTCGCCCGGGCCGACGAGTGGACGGTCGAGGTCACCGGGCCGTATGCCGCTGCCGTCCCCACCGGGGGCGACAACCTCGCCATGCGGGCCGCGCGGCTGCTCGCTCGCCACGCTCGAGCGGCCCGGCCGACCGTGAGCATCCGCATCGACAAGGACATCCCGGTCGCGGGTGGCATGGCCGGTGGGTCCGCCGATGCCGCGGCGACCCTGCTCGCCTGCGACCACCTGTGGGGCTTGCGGATGGAGCGCGACGAGCTCGCCGAGCTCGCCGCCGAGCTCGGCAGTGATGTCCCCTTCCCGCTGGCCGGAGGCATCGCCATGGGGTCGGGGCGCGGCGAGCGACTCGCGCCGGTGCTCGCCCGCGGCAGCTATCACTGGGTCTTCGCCGTCAGCGACGAGGGGCTGTCGACGCCCGAGGTTTTCGGCGCCTTCGACAGCCTGCGCGCCGGCCACCGCGTCCCGGCGCCCGAGCCCGACCCGGCGATGATGTCGGCGCTGCGTTCGGGCGATCCAGACGCGCTGGCCGACGCGTTGCACAACGACCTGCAGGAGGCGGCGCTGTCGCTGCGCCCGGCGCTGCGCGGGGTGCTCGAGGCCGGGCTGGAGTTCGGCGCGCTCGGTGGGCTGGTCAGCGGCAGCGGCCCGACGGTCGCTTTCCTCACTCGCTCGTCCGAGCATGCCCTCGACCTCTGCGTCGCCCTGACCGCCAGCGGCGTCGCCTCGGAGGTCAAGCGTGCCAAGGGCCCGGTCCACGGCGCCCAGGTGCTCGCCGGACCCTCGCGCGACTAAGCCAGAGACCGGGAAAACAGACTCATGGGTGTGCTCGTCTCGCTCGAACGCGTCACCGTCGTCCACGGCATCGCCCACGTCCTCGACGGGGTGACGACCGGCGTGCTCGACGGCCAGCGCATTGGCGTGGTCGGGCGCAACGGCGGCGGCAAGTCGACCCTGCTGCGGGTGCTGGCGGGACTGCAACAGCCCGACGAGGGCCGCATGGTGCGAGCCGGCGGAGTGACCGTCGGCATGCTCGCCCAGGACGACCTGCTCGACCCGGCGGCCAGCGTGCGGGCCGCGCTCGTCGGCGATCGCCCCGAGCACGACTGGGCCGGCGACGCACGGGTCCGCGACGTGCTCGCCGGGCTGCTCGGCGGCGTCACTGCCCCCGCGGTCGGGGGGCTCGATGCACTCGTGGGGCCGCTCTCCGGTGGCGAGCGCCGCCGCCTCGGGCTGGCCTCACTGCTCGTCGCCGACCCCGACGTGCTGTTGCTTGACGAACCGACCAACCACCTCGACATCGACGGCGTGGCGTGGCTGGCCGAGCACCTGGCCACTCGCCGGACCCGTGCCGACAGCGCGATCGTCGCCGTCACCCACGACCGCTGGTTCCTCGACGCGATGGCCACCCTGACGTGGGAGGTCCACGACGGGTCCGTGTCGAGCTTCGACGGCGGCTACGCGGCATACGTGCTGGCCAAGGCCGAGCGCGCGCGCATGGCCGCGGTGACCGCCGAGCGACGCGACAACCTGCTCCGCAAGGAGCTCGCCTGGCTGCGCCGGGGCGCACCGGCGCGCACGAGCAAGCCGAAGTTTCGCATCGAGGCGGCCAACGCCCTCATCGAGGACGAGCCCCCGCCGCGCGACGGGGTCGAGCTCGTGCGCTTCGCGACGACCCGGCTCGGCAAGGACGTCATCGACCTCGTCGACGCGAGTGTCGAGGTGGGCGGGCGCACCCTGCTCGACCGGGTGACCTGGCGGCTGGCCCCTGGCGAGCGGGTCGGCATCCTCGGCTCCAATGGCACCGGCAAGTCGACCCTGCTCGGAGCGATCGCCGGCACGGTCCCGCTGAGCGGCGGCCGGCGCAAGGTCGGGCAGACCGTGGCCCTGGCCCAGCTCACCCAGCGGGTGCACGAGCTGGAGCCGCTCGCGGCATACCGCGTCATCGAGGCCGTCGAGGAGGTGCGCCGGGTGACGACCCTCGGCGGCCGCGAGATCACCGCGAGCCAGCTGGCCACCCGGCTGGGCTTCCCCGGCGGCCGCCAGCAGACGCGTGTGGGTGACCTGTCCGGTGGCGAGCGGCGACGCCTGCAGGTGCTGCGGCTGCTCATGGCCGAGCCCAACGTGCTGCTGCTCGACGAGCCGACCAACGACCTGGACATCGAGACGCTGACCTCGCTCGAGGACGTTCTCGACGGCTGGGCCGGGACGCTCGTTGTCGTCTCGCACGACCGCTATCTGCTCGAGCGGATGACCGACCGCCAGCTGGCGCTCTTCGGCGACGGTCGGCTGCGCGAGCTGCCGGGTGGGGTCGAGGAATACCTGCGGAGGTTGCGCGCGATGCCTCCCACCGCTGAGGGGTATGCCGGTCGGCCGGGTCCCGGGGCTTCCTCCGGGTCGGGGGTCGGCGCAGCCGGCGGCTCGGCGGGCGGCT
>CAZLGB010000136.1:0-9317 GCA_964558825.1 uncultured Intrasporangiaceae bacterium | reverse complement strand
GCCGGTGCCGCCGTCGGCCGAGGCAGCGCTGGCCGGCGCGACCGTGCTGGCCAACATCTCGGGGTCGCCGATCACCGTCGCCAAGGCGCGCGACCGGGCGATGCTGTGCGAGTCGGCGTCCAGCCGATGCCTCGCGGCATACGCGTATGCCGCTGCAGGAGAAGGCGAGTCGACGACCGATCTGTCCTGGGACGGGCAGACGATGATCTGGGAGAACGGCACGCTGCTCGCGCAGAGCGAGCGCTTCCCGCAGGGGGCGCGCCGGTCGGTTGCCGACATCGACCTGGCCCGGCTGCGCCAGGAGCGGATGCGCCAGGGGACCTTCGACGACAACCGGCGCACGCATGCGGTGCGGGTCGGGGCCTTCCGCGAGGTCGCCTTCGAGCTGGCACCGCCGCGAGGGGATCTCGGGCTGCGGCGCGCGGTGGCGCGCTTTCCCTTCGTGCCCTCGGATGCCGACGCGCTCGCGCAGGACTGCTTCGAGGCCTATTCGATCCAGGTCAGTGGGCTCGAGCAGCGGCTGCGCTCGATCGGGTCGCCCACGATCGTCATCGGCGTCTCTGGGGGCCTGGACTCGACCCACGCGCTGATCGTCGCGGCGCGGGCGATGGACCGTTTGGCGCGGCCACGCACCGACATCCTCGCCTTCACCATGCCGGGGTTTGCGACGTCGGATCACACCAAGACCAACGCGATTCGGCTCATGGAGGCCCTCGGGGTGACCTGGGCCGAGCTGGACATCCGCCCGGCCGCGACGCAGATGCTCGCCGACCTCGGCCACCCCGCGGGGCGCGGTGAGCCGGCATACGACGTGACCTTCGAAAACGTCCAGGCGGGGCTGCGCACCGACTATCTCTTCCGCATCGCCAACCAGCGCGGCGGGATCGTCCTCGGCACCGGTGACCTGTCCGAGCTCGCGCTGGGGTGGTGCACCTATGGCGTCGGCGACCAGATGGCGCACTACGGCGTCAACACCGGCGTGCCCAAGACGCTCATGCAGCATCTCATCCGGTGGGTCATCGCGTCGGGGCAGTTCTCGACCGAGGTTGGGCAGACGCTGCAGTCGATCCTCGACACGACGATCACGCCCGAGCTGGTGCCGACCCGCGAGGGCGAGGCCGCTCAGTCGACCGAGGCGATGATCGGTCCCTATGCGCTGCAAGACTTTACGCTCTATCACGTGCTGCGCCACGGGCTCGCCCCGTCGAAGATCGCCTTCCTCGCGTGGCACGCCTGGTCGGATGCGGCGAGCGGGGCGTGGCCGCCGGGCTATCCCGACGGTGCGCGACCGGCATACTCCCTGGCGGAGATCCGCCACTGGATGGAGGTCTTCCTGCGGCGCTTCTTCGCTAATCAGTTCAAGCGCTCGGCGCTGCCCAACGGGCCCAAGGTCGTGCGCGGCGGCTCGCTGTCACCGCGCGGTGACTGGCGGATGCCGTCCGACGCCTCGGGGCGGGCCTGGCTCGACGAGCTGACGCGCAACGTCCCCGAGAGCTGAGTCATCGGTGCGCTGGTGATGCGGGTCGTCGTCCTCGGCGGGACGGGGTTGCTCGGGCACGAGACGGCGCTCGCGTTGCTGGCGCGGGGGCATGCGGTGACCTTGGTGGCCTCGGGGCAGCCGCCTCGGCCGCTGCCGGGGCTGGCCTCCGTGCCGCTGGTGCTGGCTGATGTCTTTGGTGCGAGCGATGACGAATTGGCCTCTGTGGTGGGCGGATTCGACGGCTTGGTCTATGCGCTGGGGCCGGATGACCGCGAGCACGTGCCGGCCCCGGCGGCGGCATACTTCCAGCGGATGCTCGCCGACCAGACCGAGCGGGTATGCCGGGTGGCCCGGTCCGTCGGGGTGCGGCGGATCGTCATCCTCGGGTCCTATTTCACGGCGTGGGAGCGGGAGCATCCGGGGTCGGGCTTTGCGCGCCGGCACACGTATGTGCGGGCGCGCATCGACCAGGCGGCGCGGGCGATCGTTGCGGGGGGCGGCGCTGCTGGAGGCGGGGCCGATGTGTGCGTGCTGGAGATCCCCTATGTCTTCGGGGCGGTGGCGGGTCGCGAACCCATGTGGAAGACATGGCTTTTCGACCGGCTGAGCGCGATGCGGGGTGTGGTCTTCTATCCGCGGGGAGGCTCCACGGTCGTCACGTCGCGGCAGTGCGGCGAGGCGGCTGCGGGAGCGATCGAGCGCGGCGAGCACGGGCGCAGCTATCCGGTCGGGTCGGCCGACCTGACCTGGCCTGCTCTCTTACGGCTCATCCTCGATGCGATGGGGCGGCCGCGCACGCCGGTCGTGACCGTGCCGCGGCTGCTCGCCGAGCCCGCCGCTCGCTCGATGGGCCGCGAGATGCGCACCTCGGGGATGGACTCAGGCCTCGACCCCGACTGGCTGATGCGCGACATCATGTATCGCGAGTTCTTCGTCGACTGGCGCTCGAGCGTCGAGGCTCTGGGGTATGCCGTCGGCGGGCTCCCGGAGATCCGCTCGGCTATCGCGGACACGGTGGCGGCGGCATACGCCGGGTGAGGTCGAGGTGCTAGTCGCCGCTGAAGCCGGCGAAGGCGCTCGCTTGCCAGGCCTCACCCCCTGCCATCCCGACCCCGATCACCGCCCCGCCCGGCGGATACCACGTCCGGGACGGCCAAGTCGTGCCTGTCGGGCGATCTGTGGATAACCAATGTCCTTGGGCTGCAGCCGGTTTCGGGTCGGGGAGTCTGTCGGTGGTCGGTTATAGCGTGAGGTCATGAGCAGCAGCCCGACCCTTGGCAGTGTCGCCGACCGGCGTGCGCTGTGGGCTGCCGCGACCGAGTCGGTCGTGGGGTTGCGGGAGGTGCTCTGGCAAGCGCCCGGCAGTGAGCTGGCCGCGATGCTCGGTGAGCTCGACCGGCTCGCCGCGCTCACGGCGGGGGCTCGGGTGGCCGTGGTCGTAGAGGCTGAGACCCGCGGGGAGATCGCCGCGTCGCAGGCCGGGTCGGTCACCGGCTGGGTCGCCGCGCAGGCACCGTCGTTGGCCGCCGGGGGTGGAGCAGGGCAGGTCGCGAAGCTGGTGCACGATACCCGCACCAGTGAGCTCGCCCCGGTGCGGGATGCCGTCCTCGACGGGACCGTGCCAACCGGTGTGGCGTTGACCGTGATCACCGAATACCGCAAACTCCGCCACCGACTGCACGACGCCGCGGCACCCACCGTCCTTCAGGGGTTGTTGACCATGGCCGCCAGCGACGGCAGCCGCGGGGTCCGATCCCTGCGCCCGGCCCTGTTGGCGACCTACGGGCTCGACGGAGAGTTCCAACACGACACCGACACCGCCGCCGGACTCATCTCCCTGTCTCGGCCGGTCGGAGATGACCTGGCCGGCTACACCTACCAGTTGACCCTCGACCCGGTCGGCTCCGCGACCCTCGAAGCAGCGATCGGGCCCCTTTCCAGGCCGGTGCCTGGCCCGGACGGATCGCGGGACACCCGATCGGCCCAACTGCGCCGCGGACAAGCGCTCATCGAGGTCGTCCGCCGCGCGGTTGCTGCCGGGGACCGGCCACCCACCGGGGCGAAGACCACCCTCATCGTCACCATGCCCTACGAGCAACTCAAGAACAAGGTCGGTGCCGCCACCGTGCTCGGCACACCAGCCGGCGGCACCCTCATCGCCCCGGACACCGTCAGACGGCTCGCCTGTGACGCCGACCTCATCCCCGCCGTGCTCGGCACCAAGAGTCAACTGCTCGACCTCGGCCACACCACCCGCCTGGCCACCCCCGCCCTGCAACTGGCCCTCTGGCTACGCGACAAACACTGCACCTTCCCCGGATGTTCGACCCCCGCCCACTGGTGCGACGCCCACCACCTCACCCATTGGGCCGACGGCGGACCCACCACTCTCACCAACCTCGGCCTGCTCTGCGGGCGACACCACACCATCGTCCACCGAGACCACCTGCACGGCCATTACGACCCCGACACCAACAGCATCCACTGGGACACCACCCCCGGCAGCTACCGAGCCGGCGCACCACCCGGCACCCGACCGCCCACCCAATCGCGGATGCCACCGGGCACCGCGCCACCCGACGCGCCACACATGGCGATCGCCCCACCAGACGAGTCGTCGACCTTGCCGACACCGGCCATCCCGACCTGGCCGACACCCGGCCCACCCGAACGCGATCCCTGGCATGTCGAGGCCAACTCGGCCACCACAACGCGCCGCGAAACCCGACCGAGTGCCACGGATCTTCTGCAGGACGACGATGATCCGTGGCACCAAACGACGGACGGATTCTCGAGGTCACCGCGGCGCGCCGCCGTCCACGACCAGCTGTCGCGGACACCACTTGAGCACGACGCATGGCGCGACCTCGCAGACGGCAGGAGTGAGTGGCACCGGGCCACCTCCTGGGATGAGATGCCGACGTCGCCAGTCGAACGCGATCCGTGGCACGACCTCGCGGGCGCGAAGGGTGAGTGGCCCTGGCCCGGCGGTGGAGATGGGATGCCGTCGCTGCCATCAAAATTCGACCCCTGGCACGAGACTGCCGAGGGACTCGCCGCGGCCCGCTTCGGACCGTCGCCACAACTGCAGGCAGACGATGCCGTGTCCGGGCTGCCCTGATCCACTGGGCGGCCCGAACACGCTTCGGTGACCGCCCTCTGGCGCAGGGTCGGCACACAAGGCCGCGGGGGAAACGGGGCGATGCCCAGCGATACATGGGTTGGTGCCGCTCGCTGGCCATGCGCAGGGCTGGGCGCCCAAGCACTACCGGCACCATCGCGCCCAGCTCACCCTGGCCGCCCTCGCCAGCCCGACCCCCGACGCCGAACCCGAGCCCGGTGCGGATGCGTGAGAGAAGGCGCGCCCATGCGGCCCCGACCAAGTCCGGCCCGAATGCCGCAAGAGGCAGCGCAGCCACGACAAGCGCAAGACGCCCCGACCTGGCAGCAAGAGCTAAGACGACGGGTTCCAGCGGCGGCGAGAAACCAACCCGGCAACGACGAGCAGCGCAGCCGCGACAAGCGTCGAAACGCTACCGGGCCGACTAGCGGCCCGCACGTCCTCCCCGAGCCCCGCCACGCAAGCACGGCCAGCGGTCACGACTCGAGCGCCGGCCCGCTCAAGACGTGGGATTCCACCGCACCGAGAGGACCAACCCCGCCACCACGAGCAGCGCAGCCAGCGCGGCGAACCAGGCGGTGAGCTCGAGGTTCTCCCGCTGCAGCACGACATCACGCGGCACCCCACGCAGCACGTCACTGAGCTGATCGGCGTCCGACGCTGCGTGATAGGTGCCACCGGTGGTGGCCGCGACGGCCTTGAGGGTGGGCTCGTCGACGACGAGGAAGTTGCGCGGCACCTGGGGGCCACCGCCTCCGATCCCGGGGTCGTTGCGGCTGCCCGGCCCGGACTCGCCGAATGCGTCGCCACCGAGCTGCTGCGACGAGCACACCAGCGACGTCGGGTTGGCGGTGCCAAAACCGATGGGATAGACCCGGATTCGTCGATCGGCAGCGACCTTGGCCGCGTCGAGCGGCAGCACACCTCGGGTGTTGGCGCCGTCGGTGAGCAAGACGATGATGTCCGAGACATAGCCCGCCGACTCCCCCGGCGGCGGGATCGTCGGCATCGCCGGAGGCGAGGCCGGGCGGCCCTGCCCGGCGGGCGGCGCCGGCACGTCGCCGACCGGGTCGACCGCCGAGTTGATCGCCGCAATGGCATCGACGGCCGACAGCAGAGCCGCCCCGATGGCAGTCCCTCGACCGGTCGAGAGCGAGTCGAGCGCGGTGACCAGCCGATCGTGCTCGGTCGTCGGGGCGACGACCAAGGCAGCCGACCCGGAGAAGACGACCAGACCGAGCCGCGCGTCGCCGCTCTGATCCGCGACGAAGGCCCGCACCGCCGACTGCGCCGCAGCGAGCCGGTTGGGTGTCACGTCGGTGGCGCACATCGACCGCGAGACGTCGATCGCGAGGATGATCGCGCTGCGCTGCTGCGGCACCTGGACGCTCGCCTGGGGCCGCGCCATCGCCAGCCCCATGATCGCAATCGCGGCCAGCAGCAACGCGACCGGCACATGCGGCTTCCAGCGCGACCGCGCCGGCATCGCCGCCCGCACGAGCGAGATATCGGGGTGGCGCACGGCATACCGACGGCGGCGGCGCAACTGCAGCAGGTATGCCGCCGCGAGCAGCGGCACAAGCACGAGCGACGCCAGCGCCAGCGGCCAGGTGAAGGACATCTAGATCACCCGCCCCGTCCGCAGGATCGACAACGCCGCACCGAGGACGACGAGCAGCATGGCCGCCGCCGCAAAGAGCGCCCCGACCTCCGTGTAGACCGGAGTGCTCGTCAGGGCCAGATCGATCCCGTCGTATGCCGTGGCGAGAGACGCCGCGTCAGGTGCGCCGAGGTAGCTGCCCCCTGTCGTCTGGGCGATCTCGGTGAGCGCAGCCTCATCGAGCGACGTCGACACGGAGAAGCCGTCGACCTGCAGCGTCGCGCCGTCGGGCGAGCCGAGGCCGACGGTGTCGATGCGCACCCCGGCAGCTCCGGCGAGCCGGGCCAGCGGCATCGGGTCCAACCGCGACGTGTCCTCGCCGTCGGAGATCAGCACGATGTGGGCAGATGCGAAGTGCCCGATGTCGAGGTTGTCGACGCCCCCCGCGAGCTGCTCGTCGGTGATCGTCAGCTTGCCGCCCGAGATCGCCTGCAACGAGGCATAGATGCCCTTGCCGAGCGAGGTGCCCCCGCCGGGCTTGAGCCGGTCGAGGGCGGCGAGCACGTCGGCCTGGCTCGAGGTCGGCGCCTGCATGACCAGCCCCCCGTCGCCGAAGGCCACCACCCCGATCTTGATCGACGGGGGTTGCGCCGCAACGAAATCGCGGATGGCAGCGCGCGCCGCATCGAGGCGGTTGGGTGCCAGGTCGGTCGCCCGCATGCTCGTCGAGGTGTCGATGGCAAGGATGACGGTCCCCTCCCGGTGCACGTCGGCCACCGTCGCCTGCGGCCGGGCGGCCGCGACGACGAGCAGCCCGAGCCCGAGCCCGAGCAACACCGGCACCGCACGAGCGCGCCGATCGCGGCGCCCTCCCGGCCCCCCGCGACCGGCACCACCAAACGCGCTCGAGGGGGACGGCATACCGACCGGGCCGAAACCGAGTGCGGCCAGTGCCGCGCGCCGTCCGGCCCGGCGAGCGCGGACCCGCCGATAAGTCAGCACGAGCACCGGCACCAACAGCAACCCCACCAAGGCCCATGGCGCGGCGAAACTCATCGGTGCCACCTCGCCCGCAGATGCGCCATCCGGACCAACGCCCCGACGAGATCCTCGTCGGTCCGCACCTGGTGCAGCGGCAGCCCAGCGCCGGCAATCGTCTCGACGAGCTGCCGATCGCGCTCGACGGTGAGCTCGGCCAGCCGGCGCCGGAACTCGGGGTCACCGGTGTCGACGAGCACCTGCTCGCCGGTCTCGGCATCCGCAATGGCGACGAGCCCGGCCTCGGGCAGCGCCCCCTCGGCCGGATCGACGAGCTGCACGGCGACGACGTCGTGCCGGCGGGCGAGGATCGTCAGCGGCCGCTCCCACCCCGGCAGCGAGACGAAATCCGAGACGACGACGACGAGCGAGCGCTGGCGCGCGAGGCCGACGACATGACGCAGGAGCACACCAAGATCGGTCGGGCCTTGCGAGGGAGTCGGATTGGCGAGCAACTCGCGCGCGATCCGCAGCACCTGCCGGCGCCCCTGGCGTGGCGGCACGACGGTCGGCGCCGTCCCGGTGAAGAAGACCGCGCCGACCCGGTTGCCACCGCGAGTGAGGATGCGGGTCAGCGTGGTGACCAGCTCGGCGGTGGCCTGGTGCTTGGTCCGCACCCCCGAGCCGAAGCCCATCGACGACGTGCGGTCGACGAGCAGCCACGCGGTCAGCTCACGGTCCTCGGTGTAGTCGCGCACGTGGGGCACGTCCGTGCGCGCGGTGACATTCCAGTCGATATGCCGCAGGTCGTCGCCCGGCTCGTATTCACGCAGGTCGAGCAGGTCGACTCCGGCCCCGCGGAAGATCGTCCGATAGTCGCCCTGCAGCAGTCCGTCGAGGCGCCGGACGACGCGCCATTCGAGCCGGCGCACGAGCCGCTCCGGCGTCTGCGCCGGCTCGCCCGAGTCGTCCGTGCCCGGCGCGGGGGTCAGCTCGGCCGGGCGTACCATGCCGGGTCCACTGCGGCCGGGATCGGGGTCGGCTCACCCGCGCCGCCCGTATGCCGTTCGCGCAACGGCTGCTGAGGCACGGGCACGGCGGCGAGGATCGGACCGAGCAGATCGTCGGGACTGACATCGTCGGCAAGCGCCTCGTAGGTGAGCACCATCCGGTGGCGCAGCACATCGGGCGCAAGGTCGCGGATGTCCTGCGGGATGACGTAGTGCCGCCCCCGGATGTAGGCGAGCGCCCGGCCGGCAAGGACCAGGTTGATCGACGCGCGCGGGCTGGCCCCGAAGGACACATAGCGGCCGAGCTCGGGCAACCCGACCGTGCCCGGCGCCCGGGTCGCGGTGGCGAGGGACACGGCATACGCGATGATCGCCGGGTCGACGTAGACCGCATCGGCGGCCGCCTGCAGGTCCTTCAGACCCGCCGCGTCGAGCACGGGCGCGGTGTCCGGAAGGGCACCGATCATCCGCTCGACGATGACGAATTCCTCTGTCTGGTTGGGATATCCGACGAGGACCTTGAGCATGAAGCGGTCGACCTGCGCCTCCGGGAGCGGATAGGTGCCCTCGGACTCGATGGGATTCTGGGTCGCCATGACGAGGAATGGGTCGGGCGCGGCGAAGGTCTCGCGCCCGATGGTCACTTGGCGCTCCTGCATGACCTCCAGCAGCGCGCTCTGGACCTTGGCCGGCGCCCGGTTGATCTCGTCGGCGAGCACGAGATTGGCGAAGACCGGCCCGAGCGACACCTGGAAGTCGCCGGAGTGCTGGTTGTAGATCCGCGTCCCCACGAGGTCGGCCGGCACGAGGTCGGGGGTGAACTGGATCCGTTTGAAGTCCACCCCGAGCGCCTGGGCGAGGGTCTTGATCGCCATGGTCTTGGCCAGGCCGGGCACGCCCTCGACGAGCAGGTGACCGCGGGCCAGCAGGGCGACGAGCATCCGCTCAACGAGCTGGTCCTGCCCGACGATGGTCTGCTTGACCTGATAGAGCGTGCGCTCGAGCGGGTGCGCGTCCGGCCCCGGGGGCGGGACGTGAGTCGGCCGCGCGGTCGGGCCGGTGGTCGCTGGGGTGGTCACTAGGGCACCATCCTCTGTGCGAGGGCCTGTTGGGCGTTCGTTGTAGGGA
>CAZLGB010000135.1:0-9556 GCA_964558825.1 uncultured Intrasporangiaceae bacterium | reverse complement strand
CAGGAGGTCGCGACGCCCGAGGTCGCGGCCGCGCCCGCCGCCGCGCCGGTTCCCGAGGCCGCTACGCCGGCAGAGCCGCTTCCCGAGCCCGGGCCTGAGCCACTCACCCCACCAGCAGTCGTCCCACCAGCAGTCGTCCCACCAGCAGTCCCGCACGTAGACGGAGAGGTCGCCACCGATGGCACAGTTCACCACTGAGGTCTTCCAGAACGAGTTCCTGCCCGACGGCGGCACCGACGTGCACGCCATCGTCCGAGTGAGCTGCGCCGGCGCCGGCGCGGTCGGCACCGGCTCGGGTGAGGCCGCGGAGATCCTCATCGTCGACACCTCCGGGTCGATGGGCGCCAACGGCATCGCCCAGGGGCGGTATGCCGCGACCGTCGCCCTCAACGAGATCACCGACGGCACCTGGTTCGCCGTCATCACCGGCAACCACGTCGGCACCCTCGTCTACCCGGCATACGGGATCCAGCAGATGGTGCGCATGGACGCGCGGACGCGCCAGGAGGCCATCAACGCGGTCCAGATGTTCCGCGCCGATGGCGGCACGGCGATGGGCACCTGGCTGACCAAGGCCAAAGAGGTCTTCCTCTCGGTGCCGAGCGTCGTGCAGCGTCACGCCATTCTGCTGACCGACGGGACCAACGAGCACGAGACCCCCGAGCAGCTCACCTGGGCGATCCAGGGGGCCACCGGGTTCTTCCAGTGCGACGTCCGCGGCCTCGGTGACCGCTGGCAGATCGACGAGGCCCGGCGCATCGCCTCGGCGCTGCTCGGCACCGTCGACCTCATCCCCACCCCCGACCGGATGGCCGACGAGTTCGAAAAGCTCATCCGCGCCTCGATGGCCCGTGGTGTCGCCCAGGTCGATCTGCGGGTGTGGGCACCGCAAGGTGCTCAGGTGCTCTTCGTCAAGCAGGTCGCGCCCAACCTCGAGGACATCACGGCCAAGCGCAGCCAGGTCAACCCGCTGACCGCCGCCTTCCCGACCGGGGCATGGGCCGACGAGACGCGCGACTATCACGTCGCCGTGCGGCTGCCGGCCAAGTCGGTCGGTCAGGAGCAGCTCGCCTCGCGGGTGCAGGTCGTCGTGCGCGATGACGTGCAGGCCCAGGCCCTGGTCAAGGCGACCTGGTCCTCCGACGAGGCGCTGACCACGCGCATCGACGACCAGGTCGCGCGCTATACCGGGCAGGCCGAGCTTGCCTCCGCCATTCAGGACGGCCTCGCTGCCAAGGCGGCCGGCAATGACGAGGACGCGACCCGCAAGCTCGGCCGGGCCGTGCAGATCGCCGCCGCGACCGGCGACGAGGAAATGACCACGCGACTGAAGAAGGTCGTCGAGATCGACAACGCCGAGACCGGCACGGTGCGGCTGAAGAAGACCGTCGAAAAGCTCGACGAGATGGCCCTCGACACCGCGTCGACCAAGACCAGGAGGATCAAGAAGTGAGCTTCACCTGCCCCAACGGTCACTCCTCCAACGCCGACGACTACTGCGACACCTGCGGCGCCGCGATCGACGCGTCGGCCCAGCTGACCCCCGAACCCGTTGCCGCGCAACCCGATCCGTCGGGGCTCACGATCGGGTCGGGTGCCGCTGGCGAGGCGCCTTCCGGGGCGCGCTGCCCCAACTGCGGCACCGACAACGTGCCCGACTCGCTCTTCTGCGAGGCGTGCGGCTATGACTTCACCACCGGCGCGCTGCCCCGCGGGGTCGCCCCGGCGGCGGGTATGCCGCTCGCGCCACCGGAGCCGACGGCCGCGGCGAGCGAGGGCGAGGCATCGGCGGCTGCGGCGGAGCAGGCGCCCCCGGCTGCGGCGCAGGTGGCTCCACCCGCCACGGCCCAGGCAGAGCAGCCCGCCACGGCTGGCGAGCAAGAGGCGGTGGCCGCAGCTCCCGCGGCCCCGGGAGCTGCGATCGCCGAAGCGAGTGGGGCCGCGACCGGCATACCCCCGGCGATCCCGCTGCAATGGGTGGCGGAGGTGTGGATCGACCCCGAGTGGTATGAGGTGCAGGAGGCCGACGACCCGATGCCCTCACCGGGGCTGCCGACCGTCGTGCCGCTGACCGTGCGCAGCGCGCTCATCGGGCGGGTGTCCGAGAGCCGGGGCATCCACCCCGATATCGACTGCACGACCGACAGCAGCGTGAGCCGCAAGCACGCGCAGCTGACGACCGACGGCACCCGGTGGTTCGTCGAGGACCTCGACTCCTCCAACGGCACCTTCGTCGGCTCGATCGACGAGCCGCTGCCCGAGGACCCGATCCCGGTCGGGCCTAAGCGCGAGCTCGACACCGACGACCGGATCTATGTCGGGGCGTGGACGCGCATCGTCGTGCGCAAGGCCACCGACGAGGAGATCGCCGCCGCGGCCGGCTCCTGACCCGCCTACCTCACTGAGGGCGTATGCCGTGAGCACACGGCATACGCCCTCAGATCGCGTCGAGTGAGGTGAGCCGGTTGAGCGACCACCAGCCGAAGGGGATCGGCAGCCAGTAGGTCACCAGGCGGTAGAGGACGACGGCCGAGAAGGCCGTGCCGCTGTCGATGCCCAAAGTGGTGAGCCCGTAAGCGAGGGCAGCCTCGATGCCACCGAGCCCACCGGGTGTGGGGACCGCGGAGCCGATGATGGCCCCGGCGAAGTAGACGACGGCGACGGCGGCGATCGCCGGCTGAGCACCGAAAGCCCTTGTCGCGCAATAGAGGGCGGTGACGAAGGACATGTCCAGCAACAGCGCCCCGCCGAAGAGCTCGGCGAGCTTGCGCGGGCGCTGGAAGACCCGCAGCACCTGCGGCACGACCTGACGCAGCTGCGGCAGCACCCGCCCGCGGAAGAAGCGCCGCACTGGCGGCAGGGCGAAGAGCCCGAGCAGCACGAGCAGCACGATCGGCACGGCCGCGACGAGCTTGGCCGGCGGCTGGAAGGCCGACTGCGGTCCGGTGCCGGCGACGACGCCCGAGATCGCCAACAGCGTGGCATACGAAGTGAATTGGAAGACCTGCGCCAGACCGACGCTGGCACCCGCGACGGCCGGCGGCACACCGGCGCGCTGCAGATAGCGCGTGTTGAGCGCGAGATTGCCGATGGCCGCGGGAGCGAGCAGCCCGCTGAAGGCGACCGCGAGTTGGGTCATATACGTCCGTGCGAACTTCAGCTTGGTCGGCACCGAGCCGGTGAGCACGAGCGAGGCTCCGACGAAGGTGACGATCGCCGCGGCCAGGCTTGCCAGCGCCCACCCCCACTGGGCGGTGCTGATGACGGCCGCGAAATCCACCTGGGCAAACTGCGGCAGCACGATGTATGCCGCGACGGCACCACCGACGAGGGTGAGCAGCCCCCGGACGGTCACCCGGCGCAGCTCGATGATGGCCGGCTGGTCGCGGCTGTCCTCGAGGGTGAGGACCCGCTCGCGCAGCTCGTCGAGCAGGCCCTTGCGCTCCTTGACCGCCTGGCGCAGGTCGCGCCCGAGCGCGAGCGGCTGCAACAGCGGCAGGGTGCGCGAGACGCGTGCGGCGCCGATCTCGCTGACCGCCACCTCGACCGCCCGCTCCGGGCCCAGGGCGAGCGCGAGCATGACCATGACCTGAGCGGCGTCGGTGCGCCGGGAGATGTCGTCGCCGCCGACGTCGCCGTCACCGACGGTCGTGACCCCGGCAGCGCCGTCAGGGAGGATGACGACGGTGTCGCGGGTCAGCCCGCGGAAGGCGATGCGGTGGTCCTGCATCGCCCCCATCATCCGCACGACGGCGCGCGCCTGCTCCTCGGTGAGCCCGTCGCCGAGCACACGCAGCGGCACGCCCTCGACCCGGCTGAAGGCGATGGCCGCCGAGGCGCCGTCGACCTCGCACACGGCGATCGGGAAGGGGGCCCAGACGCCGGCCCAGCGCAGCGCGAGGCCCTGGAGCGAGCGATGCTCGAGCGCGGCTCGCAGGGTCAGCGAGGGAGCGCGGGCGGTGGCGCCGCGCAAACGCAGCCGGTTGAGGATGCGCCGCCCGGAGGCCAGCCCGAAGGTGTCGCGGTCGAAGACGTGCACGTCGATGAAGCCCTGCGGTGTCGTCCCGCGATAGAGCCGAGCCCCGTCCTCGTAGCCGTCGACGAGCTCGAGGGTGCGCAGCGGCGTGCCCGCCAACACGAGCTCGCGGGCGATCGCCGTCCCCGGTGCACGGGTGCTGGCGGTGCCGAAGACGACCCGAGCGGCGTGGCCGATGATCGCCCCGAGCAGGAAGGAGCACAGCAGCGCCAAGGCCGTGCTCGCACCGGCGAGGAAGCCGGTGAGCAGCAACGAGCCGATGACGACCGGTGCGAGGGTCGCCAGCCACCGGCGGCCGGAGATGTTGGCGACGACGACGAGCGCCACGAGAGCGACGACGAGGACGTCGAGCGGATTGGTGCGCCCGGAGCCGCGCGCCGGCCGGGTCAGCGCCGCCAGCACCTGGGTGAACTGCCCCTCCTGCAGCGCGGCGCGCAGCAACACCGCGACCCCGGCAGCCACTCCGGTGGCCACCAGGGCATGGATGAGCTGCCACGCCCGCCGGCGCATGAGCAGGTCGACGCAGACGGCCACCGGCAGGATGAGCACTCCGACGCCCGCCAGCCAGGAGAAGAGCTGCAACAGCAGCCGCGGCAGCCCGCCCGTGGCGAGGGCCAGGTCGGCCTCGAGTGCGTCGGCGGTGCCGACGGCGAGGTCCGCGAGGGTGATCGCGACCGCCGCGAGCACGGCATACACGAGCAGCAGGTAGACGTCCGACGCGCGCCGCACGCGCTCGCCCATGGGCGGCTCGATCACCTCGACGGCAGTCGGGGGCCGCACGGACACGCTGGACACCGCCCCATCCTGCCCCACCCGCTGCCCGTATGCCGTGCGCCCCACCCGAGCGGCGTGCGTCACCGTGCTCGCGGAGTCAGGACGCGACGTAGCCGTCGGCGACCGTGAGGGCCTCGTCGAGGATCGCCAGGCCGGCGCGGACGTCCTCGACGCTCGTCGTGCACGGCGGCACGACGTGGGTGCGGTTGAAGTGGACGAAGGGCCACAGGCCGCGCTCCTTGCAGGCGGCGGCGAAGTCGAGCATCGGCTTGGCGGCGGGGCCGCTGGCGTTGTAGGGGACGAGCGGCTCGCGGGTCTCACGGTCGCGGACGAGCTCGACCGCCCACATCGCTCCGAGGCCGCGCACGTCGCCGACCGAGGGGTGGCGCGCGGCGATCGCGGCCAGCTCGGGGCCGATGACCTCGGCGCCGAGCATCCGCGCGTGCTCGACGATGCCCTCCTCCTCGAAGATCTGGATGGAGGCGACGGCCGAGGCGCAGGCGAGCGGGTGGCCCGAGTAGGTGAGGCCGCCGGGGTAGGCGCGGTCGCGGAAGGAGGCCGCGATCGGCCCGTTGATGATGACCCCGCCCAGGGGGACGTAGCCGGAGTTGACGCCCTTGGCGAAGGTGATGAGGTCGGGGGTGACGTCCCAGTGCTGCACGGCAAACCACTCGCCGCAGCGCGCGAAGCCGGCCATGACCTCGTCGCAGATCATGACGATGCCGAGCTCGTCGCAGATCGCCCGGATGCCCTGCAGATATCCGGGCGGCGGGACGAGCACGCCGTTGGTGCCGACGACGGTCTCGAGGATGATCGCGGCGACCGCGCCGGGGCCCTCGACCATGATCGTGTCGCGCACGTGCTGCAGGGCGCGGGCGGTCTCCTCCTCCGGGGTGGTGGAGTGGAAGGCCGAGCGATAGGGGTAGGGGCCCCAGAAGTGGACGATGCCGGGCAGGCCGGGCTCGCTGGGGATGCGCCGCGGGTCGCCGGTCATCGTCAGGGCGCCGGCCGTGGCGCCGTGATAGGAGCGGTAGGCCGCGAGGATCTTGTGCCGGCCGGTGTGCAACCGGGCCATCCGGATGGCGTTTTCGGTGGCCTCCGCGCCGCCGTTGGTGAAGAAGACCATGTCGAGGCCCGCGGGGGCCTTGCTGGCGATGAGCCGCGCGGCCTCCGAGCGCACGTCGACCGCGAAACCCGGTGCGAGAGTGGCCATCCGGCCGACCTGCTCCTGGATGGCCGCGACGAGCTTGGGGTGCTGGTAGCCGATGTTGGCGTGCACCAGGCCGCTGGAGAAGTCGAGGTATTCCTTGCCGTCGTGGTCCCAGAATCGGCTGCCCTGCGCGGCGGCGATCGGCAACGGCGCGATGAGCCCTTGCGCGGACCACGAGTGGAAGACGTGGGCCCGGTCGTGGTCCCAGACGCTGCCCTTGTCGGTGGGCACGTGGAAGGTCGCGGGGTCCGGCATACGCTGCGCGGTGGCGGGCTCGGTCTGCGTGGTCGCCTCGGTCATGCGGGCAACTGTATGCCGCCGCGCAAGTGCCTGGGCGCGAGCCACCAGGCGCCCCCGGGGGCGGCACCGGCCCCTGATCCGGACGCATTGCGCCGGACTGCACTGCGGCGGTCCACCCCGAGGGTGAACCGCCGCAGTGGGGGGACGGGAGTCGGGTCAGCCGGTGACCGACACGACCGTGCGAGCGAGCACCGTCGACCCGTTGCTGTGGGTCACCGTGCCGAGATAGCTCTCACCCGCCGTGAGCCCGTGCCACTCGACGCCGACGGTGGTCGACCCACCGACGGTCGCCGCGACCGAGCCGCCGCTGGTCACCGAGAAGTTGCCCGGGCCACCGCTGGCCGGGACCAGCCAGCTGAGCAGGTCGAAGGACACCGGTGTGGCACCCACGGCCCAGCCGTGGACATAGAGGGTGTAAGCCCCGTCCGCGGGCGCAACCAGCTGGATCACCTCGTGCGTGCCCCCGTTGGTGCTCGAGGCGGCCAGCTTGCCGTCGGGACCGTAGAGGTAGACATCGAGGTCGGTGTCACCCGGGACGTCGAGCGTCCAGCGCGCCAGACCCACGCCGGAGAGCGTGAAGGGGATGGCCGTCACACCGACCGGATCGGTCGGGCTGAAGGTCTGGTCCGGGTCCTGAGCCACCGATGCGGGGTTGTGCGTCGCCGGCACGAGCCCTTGGGCTGTGGCCGTGTAGGCCCCGGTGAAGCCGAAGTCGACCGGGATGCTCGCCGTGCCCGTGACCCCGGTGCCCGTGAGGGACGCCGGTGCCGCGATCGGGACACCCTTGACGGCGATCGGGCTGCGCGCCTCGTATCCGCCGCCGGCCCAGGTCAGCGATCCGCTGCGCCACTCACCGTTGGGGGCGGACCCCGTGTTGGTGATGGTCACCGTGAAGGTCGCCGAGGCTCCGGGGTCGAGGGCGATCCGGTTGGGAGTCACCGCGACCTGGTAGCCGGCCGGTGCCGTGACCGTCGCCGTGAAGGTCGTGCGCCGGCTCGCGACGCTGGTCACCGTGCGGGTGACCGTCGTCGCGCCGGGGACGGCCTCGACGCCGATGGAGGCGAGGTTGAGGTCGGCGGCACGGGTCGAGTAACCCGCCGAGGCAAGACTCGCGCACGTCTTGTCCGGGTTTCCGAAGGCCTCGCGCCCCTCGGCGCACAAGAAGCCGAGGTAGTCGTAGAAGCCCGCGTCGTAGACCAGGCCCGGCTGGAAGGCCGACCCCCGGCTGCCCGGCTGACCGAGCAAGGCCATCCCGGCGCCCATGGCGAAGGGCCCGGCCTGGCTCACGCGGTCATAGTCACGCACGCGGGTGTATGCCGTGGTCATGAGTGCCGACTTGGCCATGGCCGGGCTCCAGTCCCGGTGCGCCTGCTTGAGCAGGGCGTAGGAACCGGCGACGACCGGGCTGGACATCGACGTGCCGGCAATGGCCTGGAAGAGCTCACCCGAGGGCTGGGAGCCGCCGGACGGCTTGGGCGTGTTGCCGGCCAGGACCTGGACACCCGGCGCGGTGACATCGGGCTTGATGATGTCGCCTGCCGTGGGGTTTTCGCCGCGCGAGGAGAAGTAGGCCATCGTCGGCGAATAGAAGGGCGCAGTGCCGACTCCGGCGTTGATGAGCAGGCCGACCGGGTTGCGGCTCTTGGCGATCCAATTCTTCAGGGACACGCCCGGGGTGTTGTCGATCATCACCGTCGGGACGAAGAAGTTGTCCGAGAAGAGCGTGTCGACGTCCACCGCGTTGTAGAGGACCATGCCGATGCCTCCGGCGCGCTTGACCTCCGCGCTCTTGGCGATGCGGCCGTTGCCGCCCCGCTTGCACAGGACGATGGTGCCGGTGACCTTGGCCGGATCGAGGGTGCCGGCGAGGCAGAGCTCGTTTCCGGCAGCTGCGGCGTCGGTGAACTTGGCCGGCGCCGTCCCGCGGGTGATCGAGGCGCCGCGCAGGATCATCCCTCCGGCCACGATGAGGCCCTGGTAGAAGGTCGGCTGCGTGTTGGCGCCAACCGAGGTCACCCACGGCACGTCGGCCGGGCCGCCGATGGTCTTGGCGCTCGGGCCGCTGTTGCCGGCCGAGACGGCGCTGAGGACGCCGGCGTCGGCCGCGAAGAGGAAAGCGAGCGTGTCGGCGCTCACCGTCGCCGCGCCACCACCAATCGAGTAGTTGATGACGTCGACACCATCGGCGACCGCCTGGTCGATGGCGGAGACGAGGTCGGACGTGTAGCCGCCGAGGTCGCCGAGCGCCTTGTAGGCGATGACCTGGGCCCGAGGTGCGATGCCGGAGGTCCGCCCCTTGGGGACGCCGAAGATCGTCGCGGCGACGTTGGCGTTGCCGGCCGCCGTGGAGGCGGTGTGGGTGCCATGGCCCTCGTTGTCGCGGGCCGAGTCGAACTCGGCCGCGCCCAGGCCGGTGTTGGCCTTGTAGGTGGTGAGGAATTCGCGCGCGCCGACGAGTTTGTTGTTGCAGGTGAAGGCGGCGTCGTCGGGGTTGTGGGCGGTGTTGCCGAAGACGCACGAGGGCAGCGGCTGGCCCTGGTCGTCGACGGTGGCGAGCGGGGCGTGGGCGGGGTAGGTCCCATCGTCGGCGAAGCTCGGGTGCTCGGGCCAGATGCCCGTGTCGATGACGCCGACGGTGACGCCCTCACCGGTGATGCCTTGGCCCCATGCGTCGCGCGAGCCGGTGAGCCCGAGGAAGTCGGTGAGGCCGTTGGACCCGACGCGCAGCGAGGCGTAGCGGTCATTGCCCGCGTTGTCCTGCTGGATCTGACGCATCTCGTCCTTGAGCACGAGAGCGACATCCGATTGCTTGGCGATGTCGGCTGCTTGGCGCTCGGTGACGCTGGCGACGAAGCCGTTGAGGGCGTTGGTGTAGTCGCCGACCTTCGCCTGGGCCGGGACACCGGCCTTGGCCAGCACCTCGCCGTGCTGTGAGCGCAACTCGGAGCGGCGGCTCTTGGCAGCGGCGCTGCCCAACTGCTTGGGCGCCACGCTCTTGACGAGCGGGTCCGCCTTCATCACGACGATATAGCTGCTTTTGGGGCCATGTGCGGCCGCATTCGCATCCGATATCGCGACACCGAGCGCGGGAACTGCCGCAGCCACCAGAGAAAAGATCCCCAGCGCGGCCGTTCGTCGTCGAATCATGGATGACGTCCTTCCTAGAGAGGGACAACAACCCGGGCAGTGTCATAGCGTCCAGGCAACGCGCCCGCCTGGTGGGGGCCTGATCTTGG
>CAZLGB010000134.1:0-9613 GCA_964558825.1 uncultured Intrasporangiaceae bacterium | reverse complement strand
CTGGCAGCCACCGCGAGATCGGCGGCGCAGCGCCGCGCGACCCGCGGGTCGGCGGTCGGCAGCGGCAAGGCCCGCTCGGCCGAACTCATCCGAGCACCAGGCTGCGGGCCATCGTCGCGGCGCGGTCCTCGGCGTCGCCATAGCTGCGTCCAGCGCCGATCAGATTGCGGGACAAGGTTTCTGCGGCCAGCCCAAGCGTGCGCCAGGCGGCCGGGACGAGCTCGACGAAGCGTCCAAGGGCTGCGCAGAGCTCTGCAGGCGCTCCGGCCTCGGCGCCCCGGGCCGACTCGACGAGCAGGGCCAGCGCGCGCAGCAGGTCGGCGTCACCAGCCAGGTGGCCACCGGCCGTGGCGAGGTCGTCGGGGCTCACCTGCAGATCCATGCGCCGACGGTATGCCGTGTGCCCGCGACTCGTCGGAAGTTTTCCACAGGGCCGTCCCAGGCCGCCTGAAAGGCTGGTCGGCCCGACCGCACGCGAGCGTCGGCCTCTCGGGCCGGGTCAGCCGTGCTGCAACCAGACCGCCGTGTCGCGAGGAAGCCGCCCCGTGCGAGTGAGCGGTCCGGAGGCGGCCAAGACGGATGAATCCGACGGCAGGACAAGGGCTCTGGATCCGAGGTTGACGATCACCCGCACGTCGCCGTTGGAGAAGTCGAGGACCGACCGGCTGGCCCGCTCGGCGGTCCACGCGAGTCGACCGCGGCCGAGCCGGTGCTCGTGGCGCAGCCGCAAGAGGGTCCGATAGAGCTCCAGGGTCGAGCCCGTGTCGCCGGTTTCGACGTCGGCGGCATACTCCCGATAGGCCGCCGGCTGGGGCAGCCAGGTGCGCCCGGTGGGGGAGAAGCCCAATCCCGGCGCGTCGGCCGTCCACGGCAGGGGGATGCGGCAACCATCGCGCCCGGTCTCGGTGTGGCCGCTGCGGTGCCACACCGGGTCGTCGCGCAGCTCGTCGGGCAGCTCGGTGTGGTCGGGCAGCCCGAGCTCCTCGCCCTGATAGAGGTATGCCGCTCCCGGCAGTGCGAGCATGAGCATCGTCGCGGCCCGCGCGCGGCGCAGGCCGAGGACCGGATCCGGTTGCAGGTCGTCGGCTTTCACGCCGCCGAGCTGTGGCGCGGTGGTCGCGCTGGGCAGCCCCAGTCGACTCGCGTGGCGCAGCACGTCGTGATTGGACAGCACCCACGTGCACGGTGCACCCACCGAGCCCATCGACGCGAGGTCATGGTCGATGACGGCCCGCAGCCGCGCGGCGTCCCACGCGCAGCCGAGGAAGTCGAAGGTGAAGGCCTGGTGCATCTCGGTCGAGCGCACATAGCGCGCCATCCGCTCCGGCGGGCTCACCCACGCCTCGGCGCAGAGGATGCGCTCGGGATCGGCATAGCCCTCGAGCAGCCGGCGCCACCCGGCATAGATCTCGTGGACGCCGTCCTGGTCCCACATCGGCGCCGCGCTGGTCGGCAGCAGCGCCAATTCCGCTGGGGTGTAGGCGAGATCGGGCAACCCTGGCACCTTGACCAGCCCGTGCGCGACGTCGACCCGGAAACCGGCGACCCCCTTGTCGAGCCAGAAGCGCAGGATCGACTCGAACTCCGCCGCCACCTCGGTGTTGGTCCAGTCGAGGTCGGGCTGAGTGACGTCGAAGAGGTGGAGATACCACTGGCCCGGCCGGCCGTCGGCTTCGGTCACGCGCGTCCAGCCCGGCCCGCCGAAGCCGGATCGCCAATTGTTGGGCGGCAATTCGCCGTGGATGCCGTGCCCGTCCCGGAAGAGATAGCGCGCCCGCTCGGGGGAGCCGGGGGCAGCCGCGAGGGCGGTCTGGAACCACCGGTGCTCGCTTGAGGTGTGATTGGGGACGAGGTCGATGACGACCTTGAGCCCGAGCTCGGTCGCCCGTGCGATGAGCGCCTCGACGTCGGCCATCGTCCCGAATCGTGGATCGACGTCCCGATAGTCGGACACGTCATAGCCGGCATCGGCGAGTGGTGAGCGATAGAAGGGCGAGAGCCAGACCGCGTCGACGCCCAGGTCGGCGAGATAGCCGAGCCGAGCGGTCGCGCCCGGCAGGTCACCTGTCCCGTCGCCGTCGGCATCGGCGAAGGACCGAGGATAGATCTGGTAGGTGACCGCGTCACGCCACCAATCCGCCTGCGTCACAAGGATTCCTCCGGCGCGTTGACGAGCATGTATGCCGCCCGCACGACGTAGTCGACCAGGGTCGCCTCGAGCTCGCGGTCGAGCCCCAGGCTGTCGACGGCAGCGAGCATGTGCCGCAGCCAACGGTCGCGCTGCTCGGGGGTCACGGCATACGGGGCGTGGCGCATGCGCAGGCGAGGGTGACCGCGCTCGGCCGAGTAGGTCGTCGGGCCGCCCCAATACTGCTCGAGGAACATGCGCAGCCGACGTTCGGCGGCAGCGAGATCCTCATCCGGGTAGAGCGCCCGCAGCGCAGGGTCGCCGGCGACCCCGACGTAGAAGGCATGGACCAGCCGCTCGAAGGTCTCATGACCCCCGAGGCGCTCGAACATCGTTGGCTGGCTGTCGACTTCGCTCATCCTGCTGCTCCGGGGCGGCTCTGGGGGACTGCCGGCGCTGCCATGGCAATGCCGGCACTGTCGAGGGCCAGCTTGACCGCGGTGCGCAGGTCACGCTGGACGTCGATATTGTCCAACGGCGTGCAGCGTGCCTGCACCCGCAGGCTGATCGCGCCGGTCGACAGTGAGTCGATGACGACCTTGGGGGTGTCCAGAACTCGCGGATCGCGCGCGGGCAGGTCGGCTAAGGCGTCGGCGAGGACCGTGGTGATCCGGGCGACGTCGGCGTCGAGGGCGAAGGGCACGGTGATGGCAGCCGTCGACCAGCCCTGCGACTGGTTGCCGACCCGCACGATCTCGCCGTTGCGGACATACCAGACCACGCCGTTGCGGTCGCGCAGCCGGGTGACCCGCAGGCTGACGTCCTCGACGACGCCGGTCGCCTCGCCGAGGTCGATGTAGTCGCCCACGCCGTATTGGTCCTCGATGATCATGAAGACCCCCGAGAGGAAGTCCTTGACGAGGCTCTGTGCACCAAACCCCAGGGCGACACCACCCACCCCGGCGGAGGCCAGCAAGGGCGCCAAGGGCACGCCGAGGGTCGCGAGGATGGTCAGCAGCGCGAGCGCCGACACCGCCACCGTGACGATGCTGCGCAGCACGGCACCCATCGTCTGGGTGCGCTGGGCATAACGAGAGTGCTCCAATCCCGCTGCGTCGGCGAGGATCTCGCCGGCTCGACCAGGCAGCAGCCGGGCCCGCTCCGCGTGCCGGTCGGTGGCGCGGCGCACGACCGAGCTGATGAGACGGTGCAGCAGCCACCGGGCGACGAGGGCGGCGACAAGGATCCCGACGATCTGCAGGGGCGTGCCGACGAAGCGGTCGAGGGCGAGCCCCCAGTCGACCGCCGGCACCGCGGACGTCGACGTCACCGGGCGGCCTGCTGTTGGCGGCGCTCGCATTCCTGTGCCACGACCGCGAATTCGACGGCGCCAAGCTCATCGTGGATGAGCCGGACCAGGCCCGAGTGCAGGTCGGGGTGATCGGCCAGCCACTGCCGGGTCGTGTCCCGCAGCTGCGCCGACGCCAGGTCGAGCGGGTAGAAGTACTTGACGAACTTCTCCGCGATGGCGAAGGCATAGCGCGCCCCCATGACCGGGATCGCGTCGTGATAGCGCTGGACATAGGGCTCGAGCAGGGACAGGTTCTCGACTCGGCGCATCCCCTTGCCGACGAACTCCATGGCCGAATTGCTCAGGCCCCCCTGGTCGACGGCGGCCGACCACGCCGCGGCCTTGGCGGCCGGGTCCGGCAGCGCAGCCCGGCAGAGCAGGGCGTAGTCGGCTCCGACCGCCGACGGGTCGCGGCGCACCTCGGCGTCGAGGCGTGCTGCATCGACGGCGCCGGAGGAGGACAGCCCGGCGAGCAGGCTCCAGCGCAGGTCCTGGTGGACCTGCAGCCCCTCGGGCACGCCACGTCCGTCGAGGATCCCCAGGACCCGGTCGGTGTCAGCAGGGAGGTGGGCCAGCCCGGCATACGCGACGGCGAGGCGCTGCTGCTTGTCGCTGCCGGGAGCGGCGGCGTCGAGCGCCGCGGAGATCACGGCGACGGCGCGATCGCGCCAGGCCGCGCGGACGTCGGCCGGCAGGAACCAGCGCAGCGTCGCGAGCAACATCGACATCGTCTGCTTGGTCTCGGTCAGCATCGTGCGCAACACGACGGGGTGGTCCTCGACCGGCACGCAGCGCAGCAGGAAGTCGGCGAAGATCGACGGCGCGAGGATGCCGTCGCGCACCGACTCCCACAACGAGCCGAGCACGAGCGAGCGCGGAAGGCTGTCGAGGGCCTCCGGATGCGCGAGGACGGTCGCCAGCGAGCGATCGTCCAGGCGGATGCGCGCGTAGGTGAGGTCCTCGTCGTTGAGCAGCAGCAGGTCGGGGCGGGCCACGCCGACGAGCTCGGGCAGCGCCGTCGCCGGCCCGTCGATGTCCACCTCGACGACGTGCCGCCGGGCCAAACGCCCGTCGACGAGGTCGTAGCACCCGATCCCCAGGCGGTGCGGGCGCAGCGTCGGGTGTTCGGCCGGCGCGGTCTGCACCATCGTCGCGGCGGTGATGACGCCCGCGTCGTCGGTGGCCAGCTCGATCGCCAGAGTGTTGGGGGCGCTGGTGCGCAGCCAGCGCTGCGACCAGTCGGTGAGGTCGCGGCCGGAGGCCCGCTCGAGCTCGACGAGGAAGTCGGCCATCGTCGTGTTGCCCCAGGAGTGGATCCGGAAGTAGGCGCGCAGCGCCTCGCGGAAGGCGTCACGCCCGACGAAGGCCACGAGTTGCTTGAGCGCCGAGCCACCCTTGGCATAGGTGATGCCATCGGTCGCCGTCTCGACGATGTGCAGGTCGGCCATGTCCGCGACGATCGGGTGGGTGTCGGGCTGCTGGTCCTGCTGATAGGCCCAGGTCTTCTCGTGCGCGTGGAAGGTCGTCCAGGCCTCGGTCCAGCGGGTCGCCTCGGCCTGGGCGGTCGTCGAGGCCCACTCGGCGAAGGACTCGTTGAGCCACAGGTCGTCCCACCACTGCATGGTGACGAGGTCGCCGAACCACATGTGGGCGATCTCGTGCAGGATCGTCAGCGCCCGGCGCTCTTCGAGCGGGGCCGGCGGCTGGCCGCGGAAGACATACTGCTCGGTGATCGTCACGCAGCCGGCGTTCTCCATGCCGCCCCAGTTGAACTCGGGCACATAGATCTGGTCGTACTTCGCGAACGGGTAGGCGCAGTCATACTCCTGCTCGAAGAAGGAGATCCCCGTCTTGATGAGCCCGAAGAGCTCGTCCCGGTCGACGTATTCGGCCAGCGAGCGGCGGGCATAGAGCCCCAGCGGGATGGTGCCATTGCGCCCGGTCATCGCGTCGGTCCACCCGACATAGCCGCCGGCACAGAGCGCGGTGATGTAGCCCGACATCCGCGGGGTCGGCGCGAAGCGCCAGGTCGCCCGGCCCGGCGCAGCCGGCTCGGGTGCCGGCGTCGCCTCGTTGGACAGCACCGTCCAGTGCTCGGGCGCGGTGATGGTGAAGGCGAAGCTCGCCTTGAGGTCGGGCTGCTCGAACACGGCATACATCTGGCGCGCGAGCGCGCTCTCGAACTGCGTGTAGGTGTAGACCTCCCCGTCGACCGGGTCGACGAAGCGGTGCAGACCCTCGCCGGTGTTGGTGTAGCGGCCGATCGCCACGACCTCGGCGATGTTGTCGGCCGCGAGGTCGGGCAGCTCGATCCGCCCGTCGGCATAGCTCGCGACCGGGTCCAGCGGCCGCCCGTTGAGCACGACCCGCTCCACCGCGTCACCGACGAAATCCAGCCACGTCGAGGCCCCCGGCGTCCTCGCGGTGAAGTGCACGGTCGTGCTCGTCCGGAAGACGCTCGGGTCGAGCTCCAATTCGAGGGCGACGTCATAGCGATCGACCTGCACGAGGGCCGCGCGGGCGCTCGCCTCGTCGCGCGTGAGGTTGGTTCCGGGCACGGCTTGCTCCTTGTGGGTATGCCGGGTGGGCGCCGAGGCCTTGCATCTCAGCAGTTGGGCAATGCGTGGTCATCCTGCCATGCGCGCGAGGTGAGTCGCCGCGGATGGCCTGGATGGCACAATGCCCGCCATGAGCACCTCTGTGACGGCATCCGCGGGCGCGTCCTCCGTCCCCGCTTCCCGCCCCGCCCGTGTCCGTCGCCAGCCGGCCGAGATGTGGTTCGACCCGCTGTGCCCCTGGGCGTGGATGACCTCGCGATGGCTCATGGAGGTCGAGAAGATCCGCCCCGTCAGGATGACCTGGTCGGTCATGAGTCTGTCGGTGCTCAACGAGGGCCGCGAGCTGCCTCCGCAGTATGCCGAGCTGATGACCAAGGGCTGGGGGCCGGTCCGGGTCATCATCGCCGCCCAGCAGGCCCACGGCGACAAGGTCGTCAAGCGGCTCTATGACGCCATGGGCACCCGGATCCACCTGCAGAAGATGACCGACTTCGACCAGGTCATCGCCGAGTCCCTCGCCGAGTGCAAGCTGCCAGCCACGCTGGCCAAGGTGGCCCATCAGAAGAAGTACGACGCGGCGCTCAAACGCAGTCACAAGCGCGGCATCGGCCTCGTCGGCACCGATGTCGGCACGCCGGTCATCAGCGTCGGTGGAGTCGCCTTCTTCGGCCCGGTGGTCAGCCCGGCCCCCCAAGGCGAGGCCGCCGGCAAGCTCTGGGACGGCTGCGTCCTCGTCGCCGGCACGCCAGGCTTCTTCGAGCTCAAGCGCACCCGCACCGTCGGCCCGATCTTCGACTGACGGCCTCGAGTGACGGATCTGACGGAAAGCAGGATCTCCATGCGAGTTCACCTCGGCGGCGACCACGCGGCATACGAGCTGCAGCGCGCGGTCGTCGCGCATCTGCGGGCGGCCGGCCACGACGTGGTCGACCACGGCCCGCTCGACTATGACGCGGCCGATGACTACCCGGTCTACGTCCTGCGCGCCGCTCAGGCCGTCGCCGACGACCCCGGCTCGCTCGGTCTGGTCTTCGGCGGGTCGGGCAATGGCGAGCTCATCGCCGCCAACAAGGTCCCGGGGGTGCGCGCCGCGTTCGCATCGAGCGTCGAGCTGGCCCAGCTGGCGCGGGAGCACAACGACGCCCAGGTCGTGTCGATGGGTGGGCGATTCACCGATGTGGCCACCGGGCTGGCCATCGCCGACGCCTTCCTCGCCACGCCCTTCTCCGGCGAGCCGCGCCATGCCCGTCGGCTGGCGATGATCACCGATTTCGAGCACGACGGGACGCTTCCCGCGCTGTGAACGTGGCGGGAGGCTGGGGGGGTCGCCTGCGTCGGCTCGCGCGGGCTGCTCGCGGTCGCCAGGCCGGGCGCGCCGCCGCGCTGTTGCTGGCTGGCGTCGTCCTGCTCGTGTTGCTGCTGCGCTGGCCTGACGACGTCCCCTGGGCGTTCTATGGGCCGCTCGTCGTGCTGTCGGGACTCTTCCTCACGCCGCGCTGGTTCGGCCTGGTGTGTGTGGAGTATGCCGCCTGCCTCGTCTTCGCCGGCACGACGGTGCGCGGGTGGTCGACCTTCCAGATCGGCATCATCATCGCGTTGGCGCTCACCATGGCTCTCATGCGCAACCGGTCCCGCTCGCGCGAGCGCCTCGGCGTCCAGGGCAATGACGGCGAAAACATGCTCGTCGACCTGCGCGACCGGCTGCTCGACCTCGGGCGCTTCCCCGGACTGCCCGCCGGCTGGCACGCCGAGTCGGCGATCCGCTCGGCATACGCCGACAAATTCTCCGGCGATTTCGCCGTCACCTCGCTGAGCGCCGACGGCACCCGCCTGGAGGTGGCCCTTGTCGACCTCTCCGGCAAGGGGAGCCAGGCCGGCACCCGCTCGCTGCTCTTCTCCGGGGCCATCGGCGGGCTGCTCGGCCAGGTCGAGCCCGATCGGCTGCTCCCGGCGGCCAACACCTATCTGCTGCGCCAAGGCTGGCCCGAGGGTTTCGCGTCGGCCGTGCACGTGAGCATCGACCTGGCGACCGGAGTCTTCTGCATCGGCAACGCCGGCCACCCCGGTCCTTTCCAGTTCTTCTCCGGGTCGGGCCGCTGGGTGGTCCACGAGTCGGTGGGCGGCCCGGTGCTGGGGATCATCGAGGATGCCGACTTCCCCCGGGTGGGGGGAGTGCTCGGCCGGGGCGATGCCATCGTGCTGTTCACCGACGGTGTCATCGAGGTCCGCGGTCACGATCTCGACCTCGGGGTCGACCGGCTCATCGGCTCGGCCGAGGGCTTGTTGCCGCGAGGCTTGGCCGGCGGTGCCCGCCGGCTCGTCGAGGGCGCCAAGGCCGGCGACACCGACGACCGCGCAGTCGTCATGATCTGGCGCGACTGACGCTCACCCGGACTCGCACCGGCACCCAACACGTCGCTGAACGCGCGAAGCGGGGTCCCTCCGTGAGGAGGGACCCCGCTTCGGGGCCGCGCCCGGTGGCGCGGCGCTGACGATCAGTCAGATCAGTTCTGCTGGTCCATGTCGTCGGCGACTTCCTTGGCCTTCTCCTGGACCGCGTCGACCTGGTCGGAGAACTTGCCGCCGGTCTTCTCGTCGACCAGGTCGCCGGCCTTCTCGACGGCCTCGTCGACCTTGTCGCTGTGGCCCTGGATCAGCTCCGTGGCCTTTTCCTTGATCTCGTCGAACAGACCCATCTGTGACTCCCTCCCGGTGCAGCTCCGGGGCGGTCCCGGGCCGCGTGCCACTGTAGTCGCCTACCCTGAGCGGATGCGCAGTGAGCCGGTGCGGACCTTCCATGCCCGCCGGGGCCGCCGCTCGGCGCTCACCGAGTCCCGGCTCACCGAGCTGCTCCCGAGGTATGCCGTGCCGGCGCCGGTCCTCGCCGCGCCCGGGTCGCCAGGGTCGGCGGGACGGCCCGAGCGGGTCGTCCTCGAGATCGGATGCGGCCACGGGGCGGCCACGCTGGCGTATGCCGCCGCCTTTCCCGCGGCACACGTCATCGCCGTCGACGTCCACCCGCCAGGGATCGCCCGAATGCTCGCCGCGGCTGCCGACGCAGGCCTGACCAATCTGTCGGCCGAGCTCGGCGATGCCGTCGAGGTGCTCGCCGAGCGGGTCCCGAACGGCGGGCTCGACGCCGTGCACCTGTTCTTCCCGGATCCTTGGCCCAAGCACCGTCACCACCAGCGGCGGTTCGTCTCCCGGCATACCCTCGACCTGCTCGCCACGCGGCTGACCCCGGGAGGCCACGTGCTCGTGGCGACCGACTGGGCTGACTATGCCGAGCATGTCGAGGCGGTGGTCGCCGAGCACGGCGCCTTCACGGCCCGCCGCGTCGCGCGACCGAGCTGGCGGCCGACCGCCGGTTTCGAGGCCAAGGGGATCGCGGCGGGTCGGGCGATCACCGACCTGCTCGTCGAGCGGGCGACATGTGTCAGCGTGTCCGGGAGGGGATCATCGCCCGAACGATGACCCTCCCGAGCGGCATACGACGTCAGGCTGAGGGGGCCACGAGGGCATGGAGCGGGCGACGAGAATCGAACTCGCGTAGCCAGTTTGGAAGACTGGGGCTCT
>CAZLGB010000133.1:0-9663 GCA_964558825.1 uncultured Intrasporangiaceae bacterium | reverse complement strand
CGGCTGCCGCGTCGGCTGGCCCTGGCCCTCGCCGCTGGCGGCCTGGGCCGACGCCGTCGGGCTCGGACGGTGGCGCCGCCGGGTCGACTTCGTCATCGGGTCGGTCCTGCTGCTGCGGGCCGAGGCGCTCGCGCAGGTGGGCGGCTTCGACGAGCACTTCTTCCTCTATGCCGAGGAGACCGACTGGGCCCGACGCGCGAGTCGACTCGGGTGGCGGCATACCATCGTCGACGCCGCGGTCGCGCTGCACTCGGGAGGGGCGACGAGCACCGACCCGACCCGCCGCGAGCGGCACTTCACGGCGGGTCAAGAGCGCTACTTGCGCAAGCACTTCGGGCCGGCCGGCTGGCAGCTCGCGCGGGGCGGAATGATCCTCGGCGAACTCGCCCGCGCGAGTGTGCGCAGCGGTGCCGCGCGTCGCCATCACGCGACCCGGCTGCGGCTGCTCCTGCAGGGGCCGCTGCGCGCCGAGGCGCTCGGAGGGCAGGCATGAGCACGACCACGATCCCCCTGCGCGAGCGGCTCGTGCGTCCCGCCGTCGTCGTCCTCGGGCTGGCAGGCGTCGCCGCCGTCGGGCTCAACGTGCCGGGGCGTCCGCTCGTGGCCGGCCTGCTCGCCACCGCCATCCTCGTCTTCGGCCTCACCCTTGTCGACGCGCTGCTGCTGCCGCTGCTCGCGATGCCCTTCATGGTCATCATCGTCCGCATGGGCATGGGCTCGTTGAGCCTCGCGTTGTCCGACCTCGTCCTCGGGCTCGTCCTCGTCCCGGCCGTGCTCTTCGGCCGCCGGCCCTACAGCCGGCCGATGTCGTGGATGCTCATCCTCACGGCCTGCTATCAGTTCGCCACCCTCTTCGCGGTTGCCGCCCACCCCTTCTCGGCGAGCATCGTCGAGTGGCTCCACGCCGGGGTGCTCGTCGGCGGGAGTCTGCTCGTCGGCTGGGCGCTGGGGCGGGACGGGCGTGGGCCGCTCGCCGTGCGCCTGTTCGTCCTCGGCGTGCTCGTCATCCTCGCGGGCACCTTCTATACCGCTGCCGTCCACTTCGCCCGCCGCGACTTCGGCCCGGTCTTCACCGAGTGGCCCTTCCTCATGCACAAGAACCTCGTCGGTCCGGTGCTCGTCCTCGCGGCGACCGTCGCCTACGTGCGTCCGGCCTGGCTCGGGTGGGGTGTGCGCAGCTCGCGGGTGCTCTTCACCCTGTGTGTCGTCGGCGCCCTGCTCACCCAGTCACGGCAGGCCTTCATCGGGATGAGCGTCGTCCTCGTGCTCTTCGTCATCCGCAGCCCGGCTCGCCAGCGGCGCAACCGGGGCATCCTCGTCGTCGTCGTCGGCTTGGTCGGCGTCAGCCTGACCATGCTCCAGGACCAGCTCGAGTCGGGCAACCGCTTCAATTCGGCTCAAACGCGGCTGTCGTGGTTCTCCGACGGCGTCGATGCCTGGCTGCGCGATCCGTGGGTCGGTCTCGGGCTGCGGTGGTGGTATGCCCCGGAGAATGCCGGCGCGATCCAGCCGCCCAACGCCGAGTTCGAGCAGCTCACCTCGACGGGGGTCATCGGGCTCGTCGGCTTCGTCGTGCTCTTCGTCGGCGCCCTGATGGTCCTCGCGCGCACCGACCCTGCCTACGCCCTCATGCCGATGATGGTCCTCATCTGTCGGCTGGTGCAGTCGCAGTTCGACCTCTTCTGGGTGGCGGTCATGGGATCGGTCCCGTGGCTGCTCGTCGGGCTCGCCCTCGGTGCCCAGGCCCACGCCGAGGCGGCCGCACGTCCGGGGCCGCTGCAACTGGCCACCGCCCGAGCGGCTCCGCTCGTCGACCGGCCCCGGCCGCTATGACCCGGATCGCGCACGCGGTCGTGTCCTCCGGCTTCGCGGGGGTCGAGCGCTTCGTCACCACCCTCGCCCTGGCCCAGGCCGGCGCCGGTCACGAGGTCACGGTCTGCGGCGGTCCCGCAGACGCGATGTCCCTCGCGTTGGGGTCCGCGGTCGGCTATCTGCCGGCCCGCGGGGTGATGGGTGTGGCTCATGCCCTTCGAGCCGACGAGCTCGGCGGAGCCGACATCCTCAACGTCCACATGACCGCGACCGAGGTCGCCGCCGTGCTCGCGCAGCTCTCCCGCCGGGGCGCCCGGCACCCCGGCGCGCCGATCGTCGCGACGCGTCACTTCGCCCTCGTCCGGGCCGACGGCTCGGGCCGGCTCGGCCCGGCCGTCGCGCGCCTGGTCGTCCCGCGGATCGCTGCCCAGATCGCCGTGAGCCACACCGTCGCCGCCGCGATCGACGGCTCGTCCGCCGTCGTCCACCCGGGGGTGCCCGGCGAAGACAGACCCTCAGATCCCGGCACCCGTGCCCGCATCGTTCTCGTCGTCCAGCGGCTCGAGCTGGAGAAGCACACCGCCGACGCCATCGACATCTTCGCCAGATCGGGCCTGGCCCGCTCCGGCTGGGCGCTGCATGTCGTCGGGGTCGGAGCACAGGCCGCCGCGCTGCGCCACCAGGCCGCGAGCTCGGGGGCCGCGGCGGCCATCCGCTTCCTCGGCTTCCGGGCGGACGTGCCTGAGCTCATGGGGCAAGCGGGCATCCTGCTCGCGCCCAATCCCGCCGAGCACCTCGGGCTCTCGGTCGTCGAGGCCATGGCCGCAGGGCTGCCGGTCGTCGCGGCGGGAGCGGCCGGTCACCTGGAGACGGTGGGGCTCGTGCCCAGCGCCACGCTCTACCCACCGGGCGACCTCGACGCGGCGGGGGCCGTGCTCGCCGAGCTCGCGGCTGACCCGGCGGCGCGGGCGGCATACGCCGAGGCGGCGCGGGCCGTGCAACGCGAGCACTTCACCCTCGAGCGGCAGGTGGAGCAGACCGACGCGGTCTACCGCCGCGTCCTGGGGCGATCGTGACCGACCTCGTCGTCGTCTCGCTCGAGCCGTGGGACGAGATCTGGCGGCGCAACCAGCACCTCGTCGCCGGTCTGCTGCGGGCCGACCCGGCGCTGCGCGTGCTCTTCGTCGAGCCCCCGGCCGACCCCCTGTATGCCGCGCGGTCCGGGCGCCGCCCGACCCCGGGCCGGGGGGTGCACGCGGTCCGCGGACTGGCCGGCATCGGCGAGGGACGACTGTGGACGCTGCACCCGACCAAATGGCTGCCCCGGCGGATCGATCCGGGGGCCGACCGGCGGCTGGCTGCCCGGGTGGTGCGCGCGGCGCGGGGGCTCGGCATGCACTCGCCGGTGCTCTGGGTCAACGACCCCCTTGGCGCGGCGGTCCTCGCGGCCACCGGGTGGCCGACGCTCTACGACGTCACCGACGACTGGCTGCTCGCCGACCGCGACCCGCGCGAGCGGGCCCGGCTCACCGAGCTGGAGGGTCGGCTGCTGCGCGACGCCGCCGAGATCGTCGTCTGCTCCCCGGCGCTCGCCACGAGCAAGGGCCGCACCCGGCCGGTGACGCTCGTGCCCAATGGTGTCGACCTCGCGGCATACCGGGCGGTCGGGGAGCGACCGCACGACCTGCCCGACGGGCCGGTCGCCCTCTATGCCGGCACCCTCCACCGCGACCGGCTCGACGTCGAGCTCACCGTCGCGACGGCGCGGGCGATCGAGGGGCAGGCTCGGGTCGTCCTGCTCGGCCCGGTGGCCCTGCCCGCGGCCGACGTCGAGGCCCTGGAGGCGGCCGGGGTGCTGCTGCTCGGCGCCCGCCCCGCCGACCGGGTGCCCGGCTATCTGCGCCACGCCGACGTCCTGCTCGTGCCGCACGTGCTCCCGCCATTCACCGCCAGCCTCGACCCGATCAAGCGCTACGAATACCAGGCGGCAGGCCGGCGTGTCGTCGCCACCCCGGTGGCCGGCTTCGCCGGGTCCGAGTCGCCCCGGGTCGACGCCGTCGCGGCCACGGATTTCCCCGCGGCCGTCGCCGCGGCCGTCGCCCCAGCCGATGCCGTCGCCCCAGCCGATGCCGTGGACGCAGCCGATGCGGCGGCCCTGCACCCGGGCGCGTCGGAACTGCCGCGCGTCGACGAGACCGCGCCTGGCTGGGCGCAACGGGTCGAGGCCATGCACAATGTCCTGCGCCGGCTCGCCCCCACCCCCGCGGCCGATCGCCCGGAGCCGACCCCCCCAGCGAGGTGAGTGAGCTGATCACGCGCGGGACCGGCCATGACCCGGCCCAGGCAGGCCCGGCCGGCTCCCGGCCGCGCGTCGCCATCGCCCACGACTACCTCACCCAGCGAGGTGGGGCCGAGCGAGTCGTCCTCGAGATGGCCCGGGCCTTCCCCGAAGCCCGGATCTATACGACCCTCTACGACCCCGCCGGCACCTTCCCCGAGTTCGCCGACCTGCCGGTCGTCGTCTCGCCGCTCAACCGGGTCGGGTGGCTGCGTCGGCATCACCGCCTCGCCCTGCCGCTGCTCCCTCTCGCCGCCCGCTTCGTGCGGCCCCGCGCCGAGGTTGTGCTCGCCTCGACGAGCGGTTTCGCCCACGGTTTCCGGGCCGACGGACTGCGCCTGGTCTACTGTCACGCCCCGGCGCGGTGGATCTACCAGGCGGACGACTATGTCGGGGACCGCTCCACCGGCGGCGGCACCCGGCTCGTCCTGCGGGCGCTCACCCCGGCCCTGCGCGCGTGGGACCAGCGCGCGGCGGCCGCTGCGACCCGCTATCTGGTCAACTCGCGGGTCGTGCGCGACCGGGTGCGGGCGGCATACGGCATCGAGGCCACGGTGCTCGCTCCGCCCTTCGGCCTGGACCCGGCGGCCGAGCAGCGCCCGCTCGCGCAGCTCGTCGACTGGGCCGAGCCCGGCTACCACCTCGTCGTCTCGCGGCTGCTGCCCTACAAGCACGTCGAGCAGGCCGTCGCCGCCTTCGGGCGTATGCCGCAGCGCCGCCTCGTCGTCGTCGGTGACGGGCCCGGTGCGGCCCGGGTCACCGCGATGCTGCCCCGCAACGTCCGGCTGGTCAGCTCGCTCGGCGACGCCGAGCTGCGCTGGATCTATGCCCACAGCACCGCCCTGGTCGCACCGAGTTTCGAGGACTTCGGGCTCACCCCGCTCGAGGCGGGCATCTTCGGGAAGCCGACCGTGGCGCTCGAGGGGGGTGGCTATCTCGACACCGTCGAGCCGGGAGTGACGGGCGTCTTCTTCCCCGAGCCCACCCCGGAGGCCATCGCCGCAGCGGTCGAGCGCGCAGCGGCATATCCGTGGTCGGTGGAGGCGATCCGGGATCACGCCGCGAGCTTCGGCCCCGAGCGCTTCGCGGCGGCCCTCGTCGCGGAGGTCGACGCGCTCCTCGGTGGGGCGACTCGGGACGGTCAGTAGGCGCCGCGGCGCTCGGTCACCGCACGCAGTGTCCGCCAGAGGATGCGCAGGTCGCTGGTGAAGGACCAGTTCTCGACGTAGTAGAGATCCAGCCGCACGCTGTCCTCCCACGACAGGTCGCTGCGGCCGCTGACCTGCCACAGCCCGGTGAGGCCCGGCTTGACGAGCAGCCGCCGATGGACGTCCTGCTCGTATGCCGCGACCTCGGACGCGAGCGGTGGCCGCGGCCCGACGAGGCTCATGTCGCGAGTGAGGACATTCCACAGCTGGGGCAGCTCGTCGAGGCTGTAGCGGCGCAGCAGCGTGCCAACGCGGGTGACTCGTGGGTCGTTGCGCAGTTTGAAGAGCGGCCCGGCCCCGTCGTTGGCGGGCGGCACCATCTGGTCGGCGCCGACGCGCATCGACCGGAACTTGTGCATGACGAAGCGGCGCCCGTCGAGCCCGACCCGGGTCTGCGAAAAGACCACCGGGCCATGGTCGTCGAGCCAGACGGCCAGGGCGAGCACGATGAAGACGGGCAGGAGCAGCAGCAGGAGCAGCGCCGCGGTGACGACGTCGAAGGCGGTCTTGGCCAGCAGCTTGGAGCCGGTGAAGGAGGGCTCCTCGACATAGAGCAGCGGCAGCCCGGCGACCGGCCGCGAGTGGATCCGCGGGCCGGCGACGTCGACGAGGCCGGGGGAGACGACCAGCTCGATCCCGGTGCCCTCCAGCGCCCACCCGAGCTTGCGCAGTCCGGCCGCTCCCTGACGCCACGACGGCGAGCTGGCGACGACGTCGACCCTCAGGTGCATTGCCAGCGTGGCCGCCTCCTCCTCGGGGCCGACGACGGGGATGCCGTCGATGGTCTCCCCGGCGTCGCTGCAGGCGGCCGCGACCACGGCGAAGCCGGCGTCGGAGGCGGCGCGCAGGTCGCGGATCAGCGTGGAGAGGTGGGCGGCGTCGCCGACGACGAGGACGTGATCGGCATACTCCCCGCGGCTGCGATGGGCCCCGAGCCACACCCGCCACACCCGGCGAGCGAGCAGCAGGGCCGCGAGCCCGAGCGGGAAGGCGACGAGGATGTAACCACGGGCCAGCTCGATCTTGGACAGATAGCTGACGATGGCGAGTGCCGCGAAGAGTCGGAAGGTCGCCGTGACCACGGCGCGGTATTCCTGGGTGCCGTGGCCGAACATCCGCGGGTCGTATGCCGCGTGCAGCCGCAGCATGGCCAGCCAGAGCACGACGACCCCGATGGACACCCAGGTGTATTGCAGCTCGAGGCTGGAGGTCACGGCATCGGAGCTATTCGGGACCTGCCCGAAACGCAGCAGATGGGCCCCGAGCACAGCCCAGCCGACGACGATCGCGTCGGTGATGGCCACTCGTCGGGCCACGCGGCGCACGCCAGCCCGACCGTGGGTCGCAGCCGGCGCGGTGTCACTCCTGATAGCCATCCCGGGTCGTCTTCGTCCGTGTCGTGAGTGCCGTCATTGCCGCGTGCTGCCCGCGGGACGCGCTGTGACCGGACTTGGCCGACGTGCGTGCCAGCAGGTACGCCGAGGCCAGTGTGGCTGCTCCGCCGCCGAGCCAGGTCACGAAGACCGCAAACTCGCTCATCAACCCTCCCCCTCCGGCCGACGCCCCTCGGCCGCGACAACCCCGACGCGATTACAATACCCCCGTCGCACAGCCTCGACTGCCGAAAACCGACAACGCGTCCCCGTCACTCCGTCGCGAATCGAGACCCGTGTCCCATCCTCCTGCAGCAGCTGCGGGACCCGGGTCGGCACGGCCCGGAGCGGGGCGTGCAACCCGCCCGGCCGTCGCCCTCAACGGCAAGTGGCTGGCCCAACAGACCACGGGCACCCAGCGTTATGCCGATCAGCTCGCTCGCCGGCTCGTCGTCCGTGACGACCTCGATGTCACGCTCCACCTGCCCCGCGGCGCCGCTGCTCCGGCGTGGCTGCCGTCCTCCGTGCCCGTCGTGCGCTCGCGGCTCTCCGGGGTGGCCTTCGAGCAGCTCGCCCTGCCCTGGGCGTCCCGTCGTCGACTCGTCCTCAGCCTCTGCGGTCCGGCGCCGATGCTCGCCCGTCGCCAAGTGGCGACGATCCACGACGCGACCCCGTTCCGTTACCCCGGAACCTACACCCGGGCCTTCGGGTGGTGGCATCGGAGCATCTCCAGGGTGCTGGCCCGCCGCGCGCAGGCGCTGGTTACCGTCTCGGAGTTCAGCGCCGCCGAGCTCGCCGATGTCCTGCACCGCCCGCGGGCCTCCGTCCACGTCGTGCCCAACGGGTCCGACCACCTCGAGGGCATCGTCCCCACCGATCCTGGCCTCCCCGGGATCGGCGCCGGGCCGGCCGCGCCGCCCTTCGCTCTCGCCGTGGGCACTCTCGCCGCCCACAAGAATCTGGCCCCGGCCCTGCATGCCTTGCACGCGCGCGGCATACCGACGGTGGTGGTCGGTGCGCGCGGTGCGGGGAGGGTCTTCGCCGAGGCGTCAGCGGCGCTACCCCCCGAAGGCATCGTCCGCTATGCCGGTCGGCTCACCGACGCCCAACTCGGCTGGCTCTACCGGCACGCCGCCGTGCTCGTATTCCCCTCTCGCTATGAGGGATTCGGTGTGCCCCTCGTCGAAGCACAGCGGCTCGGCTGTCCTGTCGTGGCGACGACGGCCGCATCGTTGCCCGAGGTCGCCGGGGCCGGCGCCATCCTCGTCGATCCCGATCGGCCCGACGAGCTCGCCGAGAGTGTCGCCGAGCTGCTGGCGTCTCCGCACCTAAGGGCGACCCTCGCGGCCCTCGGCCGTGCGAATGCCGAGCGCTACACGTGGGACCGCAGCGCGAACCTTCTCGGTGCAGTGCTCATCGAGGCGGCGGGCGAGCCTGCCAGCGGGTGGTGCCGGCGCCCGCCCCGGGTGCGCTAGCCTGCCGCGATGGGCCTGGAGAGCAGCGCGCTGCGGCGCTATGCCTATCTGCGTGAGCGCATCGTCGAGGTGCTCCCACCGCCAGCTCGCATCGTCGAACTCGGCGCCGCTCCCGGCGACCAGTGTGTCGCCCTCGCCCAACAGGGGTATGCCGTGACCGCCGTCGACATCGGCATCGGCTCCGACGCGTGGGCCGATGCAGCCGAGGGCCGGATGGCGGCGCTCTTCGACGAGCACGGCGTCCAGCTCGTCGAGTGGGATCTCGAACAGGTCCCCTATCCGCTGCCGGACGGGGCCTACGACGGCGTCGTGCTCACCGAGGTCTTCGAGCACCTGCGCGACTACCCCATCCGCTCGCTTACCGAGAGCGCCAGGGTGCTGCGCCCAGGGGGCTATCTGTTCTTCACCACCCCCAACGCCGGCTATCTGCTCAACCGGCTGCGCCTGCTCATGGGACGCTCGGTCTACACCCCGCTGCCCGACTGGATCGCCGGCTTGCCGCACGCCCGGCATGCGCGCGAATACCTCTTCGGTGAGATCCAACAACTCATCGCCCTCGTTGGTTTCGAGCCGGTCCTCGTCACCGGGCGGCACTTCCACCTCGACGGCGGGTCGGCGCCCAAACGCTGGGTCAAGCGTGGCATCGACACGCTCGCGCGGGCGCGGCCCACCCTCGGCCCAATGATCGTCGTCGTCGCGCGCCGTCCCGAGGTCGCTCCGTGACCGACGCCGCCCGGCCGTCGTTCCAATCGTCGAGAGGGAGTTCCACGCCGCAGCGGCTCGACCAGCGAGACCTGCTGGGGCCAGTGTCGGCGGCCCGGCAGCGGGTGGCGCGGGCATGAAACTCGGCGCTCGAGCGCGTCGGCGTCGAGCGCACCGCGCAGACCGTCACCCAAGCGTGGGCTCAGGTGACTGCGGAGGCGGCGCGAGCGCGGCGGCATAGATCCGCTCGTATGCCGCGGCGACGGCGTCCCAGGTGAAGCCCCCGACCGCGTCCCGGCCCCCGGCGGCCAGCCGGGCGGCATAGGCCGGATCGGCCAGCACGCCGACGATGGCGGCGGCCAGGGCGTGCCGGTCGGTCGGGTCGACGAGCACCCCGTCGACGCCGTCGCGGATGAGCTCGGCCGGTCCGTCGCGGTCGGTCGCCACCACCGGAGTGCCGGCCCGCCATGCCTCGAGGATCACCAGGCCGAAGGCCTCGCGCCGGCTCGGCACGACGACGACATCAGCCGTGGCCAACTCGACGGCGACCTGGTCGGAGCTCAGCCGACCCGGGAGGGTCACGCTGTCGGCGAGGCCGAGCTCGCTTGCAGCGCGGGCCAATTGCTCGCGACGGGAGCCCTCGCCGCAGAGCCGCAGCGTGGCGGCCGGGCGCGACTCGCGCACGAGCGGCATCGCCGCGACGAGCAGGTCGAAGCCCTTGGGGTGCTCGAGCCGGCCCAGCGCCATGACCCGCC
>CAZLGB010000132.1:0-9888 GCA_964558825.1 uncultured Intrasporangiaceae bacterium | reverse complement strand
GCCACCCGGGCCTGCCACCGCTCGTTGCCGAGCAGCCAGTCGAAGGACTCGGTCTGCAGAGCCAGCAGGTCAGGGACCTCGAGCGGCTCGTGGATCTGGGCGAAACTCAGACGACCCGAGGCCGTCCGTGCAGAGGTGACGTTCTGGGACGCGTTGCGCGAGGCAGCCAACGGGGGTCCTTCCACAGGCGTGCTGTTCGGTGTCGAGGCGTCACCCGGGTCCGACCTCCCCCCGGAGCGACCGCACAGGCGTGGCCATCAGCTTTCTCGCGACAGCGAGACGGACAGCAGCGCTCAGCGGCATCGGCAGGGGTCTTGGGCAAGGGCAGCGCAAAAGGGGAGCCTACCCGAAGACAGGCATGACTGTCCAGCCCAGTCAAGTCCCCCGGCGTTCGCAGCCCTGTGTGAACGCCTCACGGACCGACTCGGTCACCACGATGGTGACCGTTTCCGCGGCGCGCGTCAAGGTATGCCGTGCCACTCCGGTCGGCGTGTCGCGCCCCGCGCAGGCCTGCGCGGCCGGCTCGAGACACTCACCGGCGCCGTCGACGGGGTGTCCTCGCACCCCATCTCCACTAGCGTGACGGCCCATGGCCCCCGCTCTTGCGCCCTCCCGCGATCACGCTCCCGAGCCAGCCCGGGTGTCAGCGGGGCGCGTCGCCCGCAAGCGCCGTTCGCGGGAGTCCCTCGACACGTGGAAGCCCACGGCCGATCGCCTCGACCCGCTCGATCTGCTTGCCTCTCAAGAGCGCCCGCGCGTTGGCGCACTGCTGCCGCTGCGGCATACGCGCATGGGCGTCAGCCCCTTCACGTTCTACCGCGGGTCCGCCCTGGTCATGGCGGCCGACCTGGGCACGCTGCCGACCACGGAGCTCGACGTGCAGCTGTGCGGCGACGCGCACCTGGGCAACTTCGGGGTGTATGCCGCCCCCGACCGGCGGCTGGTCTTCGACGTCAACGACTACGACGAGACCGCGGCCGGCCCCTTCGAGTGGGACGTCCTGCGGCTGTCCACGTCCTTCGTGCTGGCCGGCGCCGAGGGCAAGGCGGGCAAGCGCTCCGGCGAGCGGGCCGCCCAGATCGCCGCCGACGCCTATGCCCAGCGGATGCGCTCGAGCGCCACGGCGACCGAGGTGTCCAACTGGTACGCCCGCGATGACGAGGACGCCCTGCTGGCCTGGGCGGGCGCGGCGCCGAGCAGCCGCCAGATGCGCATGGCGGTCGTCGCCAGCACCCGCGGGGCGCTGTCGGAGACCGTCGAGTCGGCGGTGGAGCGCTACACCGAGGCGGCCGGGCCGCGGGGGCGCAGTCGCCGGTTCCGGGAGGAGGCTCCCGGCCTCATCCGCATCGGCCCCGACTCGCCGATCGGCGACTGGGTGCGCGGCTCGATCGAGGGCTATCAGAGCGGGCTCGGGGCCGAGCGGGCCAAGCTGCTGCGCCGCTATGAGATCGTCGATGTCGGCCACAAGATCGTCGGCGTCGGCAGCGTCGGCCTGTTTGCCTTCCTCGTGCTGCTGCACGGCAGCACTCCGACGGATTACTTACTCCTGCAAGTGAAACAGGCCGTCCCGTCGGTGTTGACCGACTACCTCCCTCGCCTTCCGAAGAGCGCTCGCGGCGGCACCCACGCCGACCGGGTCGTGGCGGGCATGCGCTTCGCGCAGCCCGATCCCGACCTCTTCCTCGGCGCCGCGGACCGAGGCGGCGGGGCGAGCAGTTACGTGCGCCAGTTCCGCGACCTCAAGTGGGCCCCGGACACCTCGACGATGTCCGCGTCCATGCTCGAGGACTATGCCGCCCTCTGCGGCCACGCGCTCGGGCGCAGCCACGCCCGCACCGGAGACCCGGTCGCCATCGCGGCATACATCGGCTCCAGTGACGCCTTCGCGACCGCGGTGGCCGGGTTCGCCAGTCGCTATGCCGAGCAGGTCAAGAGCGACTGGCAGGCGTATGCCGCGGCGCTGCGCGACGGGCGCCTCACCGGCGGCGAGAAGGTCAGCAAGGCCGCGCTGATCAGAGGATTGCGCGCCGCCGCCGAGGGCTGAGCCGCCCCGGCTTACCCTGGTCGGGTGGGTCCCTTCACGCGCCTCGGGGTGGTCGCCAGCATGCTGGCGACCCTGGTGATCGCCGGCTGGGGGCTGCTCGTGCTGCCTGACGTCGTGCCGACCCATTTCCGTGCCGACGGGACGCCCGACGCCTTCGGATCCCGGTGGAGTCTGCTCTCGGTCGGCCTGGTCGCCCTGGCCGTCGTCGGGCTGCTGGCGGGGCTGTCGGCATGGTGCGGCGGCCGTGGCTCGCTCGCCTCGATCAACGTCCCGCACAAGGCGCAGTGGCTGCCCGAGCACGAGCAGCAGCTGCGGCGGCTGCTCGCGGCCGACATGGGGCATTTCGCCCTCGCCCTCGGGGTGTCGGTCAACGCCCTTTTCGCCGGGTCGGTGCAGGCGGCGCTCGACGGCACCGGGCTGCCGTGGTGGTCGATGGCGCTGGGCGGGCTGGGGCTGGCGGCCACGCTCGGCCTGGCCGGGTGGATGATGGCCGGGCGCTATCGCCCTCCGGCCTAGGGGCTGGCCCGAGCTCCAGCCCGAGCTCCAGCCCGAGCACCAGGTGAGCGCCAGCCTGAGCGCCGACGGGCCGGGCTCCGGGGGCTCCAATTTGGCCGCCATGGCGGCGAAACTCTGGTGGGCACAGCGGAAAACGACTGCGGGGCGGGTCCGGATGGACCCGCCCCGCGTGCTCACCGGCATACAGCAGGCTGTATGCCGGTCACGCTCACTTGAGCTCGACGGTGGCGCCGGCGCCCTCGAGCAGCTCCTTGGCCTTGTCGGCCGCAGCCTTGTCGACCTTCTCGAGGACGGGCTTGGGGGCGCCGTCGACGAGGTCCTTGGCCTCCTTGAGACCAAGCGAGGTCAGGGTGCGGACCTCCTTGATGACCTGGATCTTCTTGTCGCCCGCGGCGACGAGGATGACGTCGAACTCGTCCTTCTCCTCCTCGGCGGCGGCCTCGGCGCCGGCGCCGCCGGCGGCCGGAGCGACACCGACCGCGACGGGCGCGGCGGCGGTGACCCCGAAGGTCTCCTCGAACTGCTTGACGAACTCCGAGAGCTCGATCAGGGTCATCTCCTTGAAGGCGTCAAGGAGCTCGTCGGTGCTGAGCTTCGCCATGGTGGCGATCCTTTCTCTTGGTGCCGTGAGTGGCGGCGGGATGGGTGATGCGGTGACGTCGCCACTCAGGCGTCGTCGGCGGGGGTGTCCTGCGGAGTGCTGTCCTGCGGGGTGCCGTCCTGCGGGGCGCTGTCCTGGGGGACCGCGTCCTGCGGCGCAGCGGCGGCGACCGGCGCACCCTCGGCGACCTTGGAGCGCAAGGCGTCGATGGTGCGGGCGGCCTGCGACAGCGGCGCAGCGAACAGGTAGACCGCCTTGGCGAGCGAGGCGTTCATCGCGCCGGCCAGCTTGGCCAGCAGCACCTCGCGCGACTCCAGGTCGGCCAGCTTACGGATCTCGTCGGCGGTCAACGGCTTGCCGTCGAGCACGCCGGCCTTGATGACCAGCAGGGGGTTGGCCTTGGCGAAGTCCCGCAGGGTCTTGGCCGCCTCGACCGGGTCGCCGGTGATGAAGGCGATGGCCGACGGGCCCGCGAGCTGGCCGTCGAAGGCCGAAACTCCGGCCTCCTTGGCGGCACGCTCGGTGAGGGTGTTCTTCACCACGGCGTAGGTGGCGTGGGCGCGCATCGAGTTGCGCAGCTCGGTGAGCTGCTTGACGGTCAGACCGCGGTACTCGGTGAGCACGGCCGCGCCCGAGTTACGGAACGCGTCCGTCAGCTCGGCGATGGCTGCTGTCTTGGCAGCGGTGGCCATCGGGCCTCCTTCGTGTCGGTGTCGCCGCCGGCGAAACCCCCGACACGAGAGAAGCCCCGGCGCGAGGCGCACGGGGCGTCACGGCATACCCCGGAAGTATGCCGCCAACTGGCGTGGCCTGCGCTGGACGCCCGCTCGTGGCGGGACCTTCGGTCAGCTCATCCGGAGCGGATGGGCCGACGACCGGCGGTCATTGGTCAAGGTCCAAGGGTAGGCCCTGCCTGCCCCAGCGCCCAAATCAGGGGGGCAGGGGCGGGGCAGGCAGGGGGCAGGGCGAGGGCAGGCAGGGGGGCAGGGGCGCTCAGCCGCTGGGGTGCAGCACCATGGCCGATCCCCCGCCGCGGCGGGTCGGCTCGGCGGCGACGGTGACGACGCCGTCGCCGAGGAATCGGATCGCCGTGACGGCCCCGATCTCCGGGGTGGAGGCGATGACGTGGCCCATCGCGCGCAGGCTCGTGCCGAGTGGTCCGGCAGCGATGGCGGGCTCGGCCTGCGCGGTGCCGTTGCGCGAGGACAGCCGTGGGGCGGCGATCGCCTCCACGAGCGGGAGGCCGCGGTCGAGGTGCCCGAGGATCGTCTGGGCGACCGACGTGATGATCGTCGCCCCTCCGGGTGAGCCCACCGCCAACAGCGGCCGGCCGTCGTGGAGGATGATCGTCGGGCTCATCGACGAGCGCGGACGCTTGCCCGGGCCGGGGAGGTTGGGGTCGGGCACGCCGGCCGTCAGCGGGGCGAAGTTGAAGTCGGTCAGCTCGTTGTTGAGCAGGAAGCCCCAGCCCGGCACGGTGATCCCCGAGCCGCCGGTCTGCTCGATGGTCAGGGTGTATGCCGCGACATTGCCCCAGCGGTCGGTGACGGTGAGGTGACTGGTCGACTCGAGCTGGTGGCCCTCGCCGACCGCGGCCACCGACGGGGCGCACGCGGCATACGAGCCGTCGGGGCTGCCGAAGGGGATCGGGCGGGGTTGGGCGTGCAGCGGGTCGAACAGGCACGCGCGCTCGTCGGCGAAGGGCTGGCCGACCAACTCCGCCACGGGGACGCCTGGGACGTCGCCGACCCAGCGGTTGCGATCGGCGAAGGCGGTCGCGCCGGCCTCGGCGAAGCGGTGCAGGTAGTCGACGTCACTGACGCTCGCGAGGGTCGCGCCGGTGCGCGTCTCGTAGGCCTCCTGGAGGTTGAGGATCTCGGCGACGGCGATGCCGCCGGAGCTCGGGACCGGCATGCCGTAGACGTCCAGACCGCGATAGCTCGAGTGGATCGGCTCACGGGTCAGGGCTTGGTATGCCGCGAGGTCGGCGGTGGTGAGCTGCCCGGCATACACGCTGACGCCGGGGGCGGTGCTCGGGTGCTGAGCCTCGGCGGCGATCGCCCGGCCGAGCCGACCGGCATACAGACTCTGCACGCCGGCGGTGCGCAACTCGCGGTAGGCGCCGGCGAGATCGGGGTTGGTGAAGGTCGAGCCGACGGCCGGCGGGGCCCCGCCGGGCAGGAAGATCGCCGCGGTCGCGGGGAACATCGCAAAGCGCGCGGCGTTGGCCGCCGTCTGGTCGGCGAAGGTCTGGTCGACGACGAATCCATGCCGCGCGAGGTCCTCGGCGGGCTTGAGCAACTGGGCCAGGCGCCACGTGCCGAGCTCGCGAGCTGCCTTGTCCCACAACGCCGGAGTGCCCGGGACACCGATCGACAGACCCGAGCTCACGGCCGTCGCGAAGACCATCGGCGTGCCGTCGGGCTGGCGGAAGGTCGTCTCGGTGAAGGTGGCCGGGGCGGTCTCACGCCCGTCGATCGTCGTCACCCGGTGGGTCGCGGCGTTGTAGTAGACGAGGAAGCCGCCGCCGCCGATGCCGGCCGAATAGGGCTCGGTCACCCCGAGTGCGGCGGCCGTGGCGACGGCCGCATCGGCAGCGTTTCCGCCGCGCGCCAGCACGTCGAGCCCGATCTGACTGGCATCGCGATCGACCGAGGCGACGGCCCCGCCACTGCCGGTCATCACCGCGACCTTGGGCATGATCGGGGCTGGGCCGTGCCAGCCCCGACCGCCGTCGTCGGCGGACGCCGGAGGCGCGGTGAGGGCCACGCCGAGCGCGACGGCGCTCGTCACGGCGAGGAAGGTGGCACGCACTCGGCTGCTGCGGCGCGTGGCGGGCAGGGGTCCACGGTGGCTGGCCATGGCGCGACGCTAACCCCGCCCCGGCGGCCTACCGGCTGGTATGCCGGCGCTGATCGGTGGGCGGTCGGGCGCTCCCGCGGGGGCCGGGCGAGCGCACAGCCCCCGCGGACGACGCCGGCTCAGACCCGGGTGAACCGCCCGAGGTTCATCACCTTGTCCCAGGCGGCGACGAAGGCGCGGACGAAGGCCTCGCCCGCGTCGTCGGCGGCATACACCTCGGCGAGCGCGCGCAACTCGGAGTTGGAGCCGAAGACGAGGTCGACCCGGCTGCCGGTCCAGCGCACCGCCCCCGTGGCCCGGTCGCGCCCCTCGAAGGTCTCCTGAGCCTCGCTCGTCGGAGACCACTGCACGCTCTGGTCGAGCAGGTTGACGAAGAAGTCGTTGCTGAGCGTGCCGACCCGGTCGGTCAGCACCCCGAGCTCGGACTGCTGATAGGTGGCACCGAGCACCCGCAGCCCGCCGACGAGCACGGTCATCTCCGGCGCGCTGAGGGTGAGCAGGTTGGCCCGGTCGACGAGGTGGTATTCGGCCGGCAGCCGCAAGCCCTTGCCGAGGTAGTTGCGGAAGCCGTCGGTCGCCGGCTTGAGCACCGCGAAGGAGTCGACGTCGGTCTGCTCCTGCAGGGCATCGCCGCGGCCGGGGCGGAAGGGGACGGTGAGCTCGACGCCGCCGTTGCGGGCGGCCGCCTCGACGGCGGCGCAGCCGGCCAGCACGATGAGGTCGGCCATGGAGATCTGTGCGCCGCCGGCGTGCTCGGCGTTGAAGCTGCTCTGGATGCCCTCCAGGGTGTGCAGGACTGAGGCGAGCCGCTCGGGCTCGTTGATGTCCCAACCGTTTTGGGGAGCAAGGCGCACGCGAGCACCGTCGGTGCCGCCGCGCTTGTCGCTACCCCGATAGGTGGAGGCGGAGGCCCAGGCCGTGCCGACGAGTGCGGGGATGGACAGCCCCGAGTCGAGCACCGCGCGCTTGAGGCCCGCGACCTGCTCGTCGTCGACGAGCGGATGGGTCGGCTCGGGCACCGGGTCCTGCCAGATGAAGTGCTCGGCGGGCACCTCGCTGCCGACATAGCGCTGGATCGGGCCCATGTCGCGGTGGGTGAGCTTGAACCAGGCCCGGGCGAAGGCGGCGGCGAACTCGTCGGGGTGCTCGAGGAAGCGTCGCGAGATGCGCTCGTATGCCGGGTCCATCCGCATGGCCATGTCGGCCGTCGTCATCATCGGCGCGTGCCGCAGGGTCGGGTCGTGCGCGTCAGGGACGTCGGTGGCGCCCGCGCCGTTCGCGGGTCGCCACTGCTGTGCCCCGGCCGGGCTGCGGGTGAGCTCCCACTCGTGGGCGAAGAGGGTCTCGAAGTAGCTGTTGTCCCACGTGATGGGGGTGGGGGTCCAGGCACCCTCGATCCCACTGGTCACCGCGTCGATGCCGCTGCCGGAGCCCGCGCTGTTGTGCCAGCCCAGACCCTGCTCGGCGAGCGCGGCGCCCTCGGGCTCGGGGCCGACATAACGCTGCGGGTCGTGGGCGCCGTGGGCCTTGCCGAAGGTGTGGCCGCCGGCCGTGAGGGCGACGGTCTCCTCGTCGTTCATCGCCATCCGGGCGAAGGTCTCGCGGATGTCGCGGGCCGAGCCGAGCGGGTCGGGGGTGCCGTTGGGTCCCTCGGGGTTGACGTAGATGAGCCCCATCTGCACGGCGGCCAAGGGGTTTTCCAGGTCGCGGTCACCGGTGTAGCGCTCGTCGCCGAGCCAGGTGTCCTCCGGACCCCAGTAGACCTCCTCGTCGGCTTGGTAGACGTCGGGCCGGCCGCCGCCGAAACCCAGGGTGGCAAAGCCCATGGATTCGAGGGCGACATTGCCGGTGAGCACCATGAGGTCGGCCCAGGAGAGGGCGCGGCCGTACTTCTTCTTCACCGGCCAGAGCAACCGGCGGGCCTTGTCGAGGTTGGCGTTGTCCGGCCAGCTGTTGAGCGGAGCGAAGCGCTGCTGTCCGGCGCCCGCACCGCCGCGGCCGTCGCTGATGCGGTAGGTGCCCGCACTGTGCCAGGCCATCCGGATCATCAGCGGGCCGTAGTGACCGTAGTCGGCCGGCCACCAGGGTTGCGAGGTCGTGAGCACGGCCTCGATGTCGCGCTTGACCGAGGGCAGGTCGAGCCGGGCGAACTCGGCCGGGTAGTCGAAGTCCGCGCCCATCGGATCGGTGGCCGGCGGGTTGGTGGCGAGGACCTTGAGGTTGAGCGCGTTGGGCCACCACGTGCGATTGCCCGCACCCTCCGTGGGGTACTGAGCCCGGGTGTGCGGGACGGGGCAGGTGGCCTGCTGCTGCTCGGAGTTCATCTCGCCAACGGTCGCATCGTGCTCGGTCATGGCTGGTCGTCCCTTCCGGCGGTCATGGTGCAGTGGGTGACGTGGTGGTGAGGAGTTCGTGCTCGAGCCCGGCGCTGCCGCAGTCGGGGCAGATGCCCCAGAAGACGACCTCGGCCTCGTCGAGGACATAGCCGCGGTCGTCGGACGCGGTGAGGCAGGGGCGGGCCCCGACGACGCAGTCGACGTCGGCGATGGCGCCGCAGCGGCGGCATACCAGGTGGTGGTGGTTGTCCATGACGCGCGCTTCGTAGCGGGCCACCGAACCCGACGGCTGAATGCGCCGGACCAGCCCCTCGTCGGTGAGCGCGCGGAGGATGTCGTAAACCGCCTGGTGGGAGACCGAGCCCAGCTCGCGGCGGGTGGCCGCGAGGATGGTCTCGGTGTCGGCGTGCGGATGGGCGTGGACCGCGTCGAGGACAGCCCGCCGAGGGCGGGTGACCCGCAACCCCGCGGCTCGCAACAGGTGCGCCGATCCGACCTGCTCGGTCATCCCGACAGCGTGGCAGTCTTTCTGGAATCAGTCAAGAAAAGCCGAGGGTGGGACCTCGGCAACCAGCCCGGCGGGCAGGCGGCGCAACACCTCGGCGACCTCGGGCAACAACTCGTCGCGGACGTTGCCCGGGCGCCAGACGAGCACGAGATCGCGAGCGGGGACCGGATCGGCGAACGGCCGCACGACGACGCCGGGCAACTCTCCCGGCTCGGGCACCGACAGCCGCGGGAGGATCGTCGGCCCGAGCCCCGCGGCGACCATATGCCGCAGCGTCTGCAGGCTCGTCGCCCGGAAGCCGGTGCGCTCGTGCGCCCCGGCAGCACGGCATACGGACAGAGCTTGCTCGCGCAAGCAGTGTCCGGAGGTCAGGACCAGGATGCCCTCGCCGGCCAACTCCGCCAACGGCAGCGGAGTCGGGTCTGCGGCGAGCGGGTGATCGGCCGGTACCGCGAGGAAGAACTCCTCACGGAAGAGCGGCTCGACCCGCCATCCCTCGTCGGCGACGGGCAGCGCGACGACGGCGGCATCGAGACTCCCCCGGCGCAGCTGGTCGAGCAGGGTCGAGGTCTTCTCCTCGACGAGCAGCAGCTCGAGGTCGGGCAGCGCGCGGCGCAGCTCGCCGAGCACGTGCGGCAGCAGATAGGGGGCGATCGTCGGGAAGGCCCCGAGGGCGAGCCGCCCGGCACGCGGATCGTGGGCGGTGCCGGCGATGCGCTGGATCGCCTCGGCCTCGGCAAGCATCGTCCGGGCCCGAGCAACCACCTGCTCCCCCACCGGGGTGACGAGCACCTGACGGGCGTCGCGTTCGAGCAACTGCACGCCGAGCTGCGACTCGAGCTTCTTCAGCTGGCTCGACAGCGTCGGCTGGCTCACGCCGCACGCTGCCGCAGCCCGGCCGAAATGGCGATGGTCGGCGAGGGCGACGAGGTATTCCAGGTCGCGCAGGTTCATGCAGGGGCACCCACCGGCTCCGCGGCGGCGGGCTGCGGCGACCCAGCCGCGGCCGCCTGCGCCGGCT
>CAZLGB010000131.1:0-10158 GCA_964558825.1 uncultured Intrasporangiaceae bacterium | reverse complement strand
TGCCGGTCGGCACGGACCGGGCGACCTGCGCGGCCCCCAGCGCCGGTGACGGCCCGGCCGTGAGGCCACCCGACGGATAGTGCCCGAGCAGCACCGCCCCTGCCCCGAGGCGGGCCTGGGCGACGGTCTGGGTGGGCAGCAACTCGCGGCCGGAGAGCGTGCAGATGCGCACCGTCGCGCCGGGCTCGACGAGGGCGAACGCCTCGGCCACGGGGAGGTTTTCGTCGACGACGACGTCGTGGCGACGAGACCCGACGATGAGCGTGAGGGCACGCACCGTCGGCTCGTTGCCGACCCTCGTGGCTGCCTCGGACATCGCCCTCCCCTGTCGGCACCTATCATGCCCTGGACGCATCATCGCTGAAGGGGAGCAATGTCCGCGACGACCCAGACACCGCGCGAGGGCTACCGGGAGGGTCGCATCGAGCCCCCGCCGATGCCGCGTGGCCAGGTCGAGATCCAGCCGCCGCCGCCGCTCTTCGCCGGCGAGAGCATGGCCAGCAATCTGATCATGACCGCGATCCCCATGGTCGGCTCGCTCGCGTCGGTCGTCTTCGTCGCGATGAGCAACACCGGGGCGCGGGGGATGCTCATGGCCGGCGGCTTCCTCGTGGCGACGCTCGGCTTCGTCGGCGTGTCGGTCTGGCGGGCGCGGACCGGCAAGACCGCCCAGGTGACGAGCAACCGGCGCGAGTACCTCAACTATCTGCGCACCATCCGTGATGTGGCCCGGCAGGCCGCCGCGCAACAACGCCAGCACCTCTCCTGGATCCACCCCGACCCCAGCGCCCTCGCCGTCATCGCCGAGGAACGCACCCGGGTCTGGGAGCGCTCGCCCGAGGACCCCGACCACCTGCTCGTCCGCTATGCCGTGGGCCCGCAGCAGCTGGGGCTTGCCCTCGTCCCGCCGGAGTCGGAGACCATCGACAAGCTCGATCCGGTGGCCGCCTCGGCCCTGCATCGACTGCTGTCAACCCACCGGGTGCTCGCCGATCTGCCCGCCGCCGTGGCCCTGCGCAGCTTTTCGCGCATCGAGATCACCGGCGCCGAGACCCAGGTGCGCGCGCAGGCGCGGGCGATCGTCGCCCAAGCCGCGCTCATGCATCCGCCGGACCAACTGGTCATCGCGGTCCTCACACAGGCCACCGCTGTGCCGCAATGGGATTGGGTCAAGTGGCTCCCCCATGCGCACAGCCGTCGCGAGGCCGATGCGGCCGGCCCTCGCCGGCTCATCTGCACCGATCTCGACGAGCTCGCGAGCCTGCTGCCGGCCGACCTCAGCGAGCGCCCGCGCTTCGCTCCCAACGCAGCGCCGATCGGACCACACGTCCTGGTGGTCATCGACAACGTCTATGTGCCGCCCGGACACTCGGTCATCACCGAGGACGGCGTGCAGGGGATGACGATCCTCGACCTGCCCAACCGGTGGGATGAGCTGACCGACGAGACCCGCGTGCGGTTGCACCTGCAGGATGTCGACGCGGCGGGCCGGGTCCGGGTCGCCGCCGTCATGCCTCGCCAGGAGCCGATCCGGGGTTATGCCGACCAGCTGAGTGTCGTCGCCGCGGAGGCGCTCGCCCGCCGCCTCACCCCCTTGTATGCCGGTGAAGGCCCGGTCCGCGAGGACGCCCTGACCAAGAGCACCGAGCTGACCGACCTGCTCGGCATCGGCGACATCTATTCGGTCAACTACGACCAGACCTGGCGGCCCCGTCCGCCCCGCGACCGGCTGCGGGTGCCGATCGGTGTGGGTGCCGACGGTGGCTCCATCTATCTGGACCTCAAGGAGTCGGCCCAGCAGGGCATGGGCCCGCACGGCCTGGTCATCGGCGCCACCGGCTCGGGCAAGTCCGAGCTGCTGCGCACCCTCGTCCTCGGGCTGGCCCTCACCCACTCCCCCGAGATCCTCAACTTCGTCCTCGTCGACTTCAAGGGTGGGGCGACCTTCGCGGGCATGGCCGACATGCCCCACGTCTCGGCGATCATCACCAACCTCGCCGACGAGCTCACCCTCGTCGATCGCATGCAGGATGCCCTGTCCGGCGAGATGACCCGACGGCAGGAGCTGCTGCGCGCCTCGGGCAACTACGCGTCCCTGCGGGACTACGAAAAGGCCCGCACCTCGGGCGACGCCCCGCACCTCGAGCCGCTGCCGTCGCTGCTCATCGTCTGTGACGAGTTCTCCGAATTGCTTTCCGCCAAGCCCGAATTCGTCGACCTGTTCGTCGCCATCGGGCGCCTCGGCCGCTCCCTGGGCATCCACTTGCTGCTCGCCTCGCAGCGGCTGGAAGAGGGGCGCCTGCGCGGCCTCGACAGCCACCTGTCCTACCGGATCGGGTTGCGGACCTTCTCCGACTCCGAGTCCCGCTCGGTCATCGGGGTCGGCGATGCCTACACCCTCCCGGCGGTCCCGGGGCTGGGCCTGCTCAAGCCCGACCAGTCCTCACTGTGGCGCTTCAAGGCGGCATACGTCTCGGGTCCGCCCAAGCGGCGGGCAGGGACGCGAGGCGGCGGGCCCGGTGGTGCACGCCGCGAGGCGCTGCCCTTCGTGCCCGGGCTGGTGACCTCGCGACTGGAGGTCGAAGAGGCAGCGGCCGAGGCGAGCGAGGCGGCCGCCGTCCCGACGGAGAAGCGCGCCGTCTTCGACATCGCCGTCGACGCCATGGCCGGTCGCGGGCCGGCCGCCCACCAGGTCTGGCTGCCACCGCTGGACGTGCCCGACACCTTCGACCACCTGCTGCCCGACCTGCTCGCCGACCCGCAGCTGGGGCTCGTCTCCCCGTCGTGGCGGGCCCAGGGCTCGTTGCGCTTCCCCATCGGCACGGTCGACATGCCGCGCGAGCAGAAGCGCGAGGTGCTCCAGTGCGACCTGTCCGGTGCCGCGGGTCACGTCGCGGTCGTCGGCTCCCCCCGCACCGGCAAGTCGACCCTGCTGCGCACCATCGTCGCGGGGCTGGCGCTGACCCACACGCCGCGCGAGGCGCAGTTCTACATCCTCGACTTCGGCGGTGGCACCTTCACCGGGATGCGCGATCTCGCCCACGTGGCAGGGGTGGGGACCAGGTCCGAGCCGGACGTCGTGCGGCGCATCGTCGCGGAGGTCATCGGCATCACCAACGCGCGCGAGGAGTACTTCCGAGCCCACGGCGTCGACACCATCGAGACCTACCGTGCCCGCCGCGCGGTGGGTATGCCGGGCCACCAGCGACCGGGCGCCGACGCGGCCATGGCCGGCCCGGCGGGTGAGGTCATCGATGACGGATATGGCGACGTCTTCCTCGTCATCGACGGGTGGAGCACCCTGCGGTCGGACTTCGACGAGCTCGAGACGGAGCTGCAGATCCTCGCCCAGCGGGCGCTGACCTTCGGGGTGCACCTCATCGCGAGCGCCACCCGATGGATGGACTTCCGCACCGGCACCCGCGACGTGCTCGGCACCCGCTATGAGCTGCGCCTCGGCGAGGCGATGGACTCCGAGATCGACCGCAAGGTCGTGGCCAACATCCCGCTCAACCGCCCCGGCCGGGGCGTCATGCAGGCCAAGTACCACTTCCTCGGCGCCCTGCCGCGCATCGACGGTGACTCCCGAGCCCTCACCCTGGGCAGCGGGGTCACCAATCTCGTCGCGCGGGTCAACCAGGCCTGGACCGGCCCGCGCGGCCCCAAGCTGCGACTGCTGCCCACGCTCATCCTGCTCGACGAGGTCCGCGCGCTGGCGCCGGACAGCCCGCGGGTGCTCATGGGCGTCAACGAACGGGCCCTCGCCCCGGTCGGGCTCGATGTCTCCAAGGACCCGCACCTGCTCGTCTTCGGCGACGGGCAGTCCGGCAAGTCGGCGCTGCTGCGCGCCTATTGCCGCGAGGTCATGCGGATCTACGGACCGACCAAGGCGCAGCTGTTCCTCGTGGACTACCGCCGCGCCCATCTCGGGGAGTTTCCCGACGACTGGGTGTCGGACTACTGCACGAGTGCCGACCAGACCCGCGAGGTCATCGAAGGAGTCACCGGATTCCTCCAGACCCGGCTGCCCGGCCCGGACGTCACACCCGAGCAGCTGCGCACGCGGTCGTGGTGGACCGGACGCGAGGCCTTCATCGTCGTCGACGACTACGAGCTGGTCGCCACGAGCCAGGGCAACCCGATCGCCGCGGTCCTCCCCCTGCTGGCCCAGGCCGTCGACATCGGTATGCACGTCGTCATCGCCCGACGGGTCGGCGGTGCCGGTCGGTCCTATGACAACGTCGTCACCGCGATGCGGGATCTGGCCCAGCCGGGCGTCGTGCTCTCCGGAGACCCGTCCGAGGGCGCCCTCGTCGGGCAGGTCAAGGCCGTGCCGGCGCCGCCGGGGCGGGGCCGGCTGCTCACCCGCGAGGGCTTCGACGTCATCCAGGTGCCCTGGTCGCCATCGGTCCACGGCTGAGGGGCCGAGCCACTGCGCAGGGTGAGCCGAGTTCGGCCAGAACCTCCGGCATATGGCGACCACCGAGGGTGGTGGGTCCCGAGGGGCTCGAACCCTCAACCTACGGATTAAAAGTCCGCAGCTCTGCCGATTGAGCTAGAGACCCGGTTGCGCGTCCCAGGGTAATGCGCGCGCGGCACCACCCCTGCCGCCGCGGGCGCCGCAGTCTCCCCCTCCGCCAGCCGTATGCCGTGGCCTCCGAGCCCGCCCGGTGTCGGGGGAGCACCCGGGCGTCCGCCTCGATATCCTTTGCCCTGATGTCGATGATCAGCGGGAGCGGTCGTCATCGGCCACCCAACCAGAGTGGTCCCGTTGGCATGCGCGGGATGTCCTTGATCGGGTCTCTCGGCATCGTGACGGTGGTCGTGGCGCTGCTGGCGTGGGCGCTCGTCTCCCGCGTCCTCAGCGGGTCGGCCAACACCTCTCCTCCCCCGGCTCCGGCGGTCGGGCAGACGAGCTCCTCGGTCGGGCGCGGCACGTCGACAACCGCGTCCCCGGCGGCTGCGACGTCGGCCAGCCCCGGCGAGCAGGTCACGACAGCGCCCGGAGAGTCGGTGACCGTGTCCGAGGTGGTCCTGCGGTGCACGGCGACCACCCCCACCCAGGTGCAGGCCACGCTGACCTTCACCTCGACCGGCAAGGTGCCGGTCACCCTCGTCGCGGGCAACCAGATCTCCACCCAGGTGCCGACGGGCCGGGTCACGTTGACCTTGACCGGCACGGCGTCGCCCTCGAGTTGCTCGGCCCTCGTCGCCGGGCATGCCTACGGGCCGATCCCCGCAGCGGCGCCCTGACCGACTCGACCCGCCCCCGCGTTACAGCCCGCCGGGCCGACGCCACCCCGAGCGGCGCACTCGCGCAGGACGCGTTAACGTCAGGCCCATGGCCGTCAACCGCACTCGACGACGTCTCGGATTTGCCGCCGTGGCGACCGCCCTCGTGCTCGGGCTCAGTGCCTGCCAGCCCTCGCCAGGGGGCAGCGACCCCACCGTCACCAAGGGCACCGGCGGGTCGGGCAGCGCTGCACCGAGCGGCACGAGCGCGGGGGTGGCCTTCACCGACAACGGCGTCTTCGTCGTCAAGGGCCAGCAGCTCGCGGTGACCTGCAACGGGGCACCGCCGACGGACCGTGACGTGCGACAGTTCAAGGATGTCGTCGACGTCGCCCCCGGCACCCGGCTGCGAGTGGATGACGGAGCCTCCTACACGCTCTGTCCGGGCACGGCATACAAGCCGGTGGCGCCGATGGTCCCCACGGCGGGGTTTGACTTCTACCGCTATCGGGTGTGGGTCGAAAACGCGAGCCGCCACGTGATCTACGGCCCCGTGGTCGGCACGACGGTCTACCCGGCTGGCAAGCCCAAGGAGACCCTGCCCGACGCCTTCATCGACGACGGAGACGGCTATCCCTGGCCTTATGGGGCGGTCTATCCGGGCGAGTCCGGCACATGGGAGATCGTTATGGCGCTCCCGTCGGACGGCAAGGCCTATCTCGGCGACAGCCAGGTCGGCTATCAGTTGGCCTGGCGGTTGCGCGACGGGGTCACGGCCGGGCCGCCTGCGCCGGTGACGCTGCCGACGCCGACGACCCTGCCGACCGCCCGGCGGCTCCCCACGGCGCCGGCCGGACTGACGGTGAGCCCGGAGGGCGTCGTCGTCGGGAAGTCCGCCCAGCTGCCCACCGAATGCAACGGGGTGCCGCCGACCCGCACCGTCACCGTCGCGAGCCTGCTCAAGGAGACGCCGACGACCCTGCGCCCCGGCGAGTCGCTGGAGTTGGCCGGCTTCTACACGGCCACCCTCTGCCCGGGCGAGACCTTCCAGCCCACCGGGGGCGTGATCCCGTCGGGAGCCGGCAGCTATCGGGTCTACACGGCATACGTCAGCGTGCCGATGACGGGGATCCCGGTCGATGTGGGGAGCTTCTTCGCCACTGTCGTGGACCCGGCGGTCAAGCCGGTGCCCGGATCGGGACGCGTGTGGGACCCGACCGAGGTGCCCTATCTCCCGCGCAAGACGATCGGGCGCGGCGAGACGGCCAAATTCCTCGTTGCCGTGGCCATCCCCGCGACGGGCGGGCCCTACTCGATCGCGGCCAACGAGGGGCTGTACTCGGTCTTTTCCCTCGAATGAGGCCACGGCATACGCGACAAATGGGACTCGTATGCCGCCCCGGAGTCGCGCAGGTCACGGGCTGACGCGGCGCCGGGTCTCCCGGTCCGGCGCCTCGTCGGCTAGGGTGCCGTGGGGTAACGACATCGGGGGCTGAGCACGGCGCGGAGGACTCTGATGGGCAAGCACCGCCACCCCGGGGCGGACGCACGAGACAGCGGTCGCAACGCTGCGCTGTTGATCGGCGCCGTGGGCCTGCTGGCCATCGCGGCGGTCTTCGGGATGTTTTCGCTGTTTGCGTCGGGTCCCGCGATCCCCAAGAGCAACGCCAGCACGCTCGACACCGCTCGGCTCGGGGCCACGCCGCCGCCCACCACGGCGGTGCCGGACATCAGCGAGTCCTTCGCGGTGCCGGCGCCGAGCTTCGTCACCCCCAGCCTCGACATCAGTCTCGGGACCCTCGAGCCGCTCATCCCCGGCGAGGTGCCCACGCCCTTGGCTCCGCCGCCAGGGCAGGCCCCTCCGCCGGTCGTCAACCCGCCGGCCGGGCCGGGCGGCGGCATCAGCAACGTCCAGCTCACCTGCAACCTGCAGGGGCGTCGCGTGCGGGCCATCCTCAGCTTCACCTCGACGGGCCAGGTGCCCGTGACCCTCACCGCGGGCACCCGCACGGAGTCCACGACGTCGTCGGGCAGCGTCCGGCTGGGTCTCAACGGTGACGCGCCCGCGCAGGGTGCGTCGTGCAGCGCGACGATCAACGGTCAGGCGGTGGGGCCGGTCCCGGCGACCTGAGCCCTTAGGCTGGCGCGATGCTGGGCCCCTCCCCGCTCGCCGCGGGCGTGACGCCGGTCGATGCCTTGCGCCGGGTCGCGCTCCTGCTGGAGCGATCTCGCGCAGGCACCTATCGGGTGCAGGCCTTCCGCAAGGCTGCTGCGGTCGTGGCTGGGTTGCCGGCCGAGGAGCTCGCCGCCCGGATTGCGGCGGACACCGTCGCGGAGCTGCCGGGTTTGGGGCCGGCCACCGCCGGGGTGGTGACGGAGGCCGCGCGAGGTGAGCTGCCGGCATACCTCCAATCGTTGCAGGACAAGGAAACTGGCCCGCTCGTGGCCGGAGGCGAGGCGCTGTATGCCGCGGTCGTCGGGGATCTGCACAGCCACTCGGACTGGAGCGACGGCGGCTCGCCGATCGACGAGATGGTGCTCTCGGCGGTCGAGCTGGGCCAGGAGTGGATGGCGCTGACCGATCACTCGCCGCGGCTCAAGGTGGCCAACGGGCTGTCAGCCGAGCGGCTGCGGCGGCAGCTGGGCGTGGTAGGTGCGATCAACTCGGCTCTGGGACAACGATTTCGGCTCTTGCGGGGGATCGAGGTCGACATCCTCGAGGACGGCACGCTCGACCAGGAGCCTGCGCTGCTCGCCGAGTTGGATGTCATCACGGCATCGGTCCACTCCAAGCTGCGGATGCCGCGTGAGCCGATGACTCGGCGGATGATCGCGGCGATCCGCACACCGGGAGTGGATGTGCTGGGGCATGCGACGGGGCGGCTGGTCGAGGGGTCGCGCGGGACGCGGCCTCAGTCGGAATTCGACGCTGCTGCAGTCTTTTCCGAGTGCGCCGAGCACGGAGTCGCGGTGGAGATCAACTCGCGGCCGGAGCGGTGTGACCCGCCGGACGAGCTCGTGGCGATGGCGCTGGAGGCGGGGTGCCTCTTTGCCATCGACTCGGATGCGCATGCGCCGGGACAGCTCGACATGAAGGCCTACGGGTGCGAGCGGGCGCAGCGGCTGGGCGTGCCGGTCGATCGGATCGTCACGACCTGGCCGGTCGAGCGGGTGCTGGAGTGGGCCGGCCGCCGCTGAGGGGAGCCTGCAAGCCGCGCAGGGATCGGGGCCAAAGTGCCTGCGGATCACGCGATGGTTGAGTCAGGCCAGGTGCACGTGGTGGGGGCCGAGGTCGGCGATCGATGCAGCGCCCAACAGGGCCATGGTCCGGCGCACGCCGGTCTCGAGGATCTCGGCAGCTCGCTCGACGCCGGCCTCTCCGCCGGCCATGAGGCCATAGAGGTAGGCGCGCCCGACGAGCACGCTGGAGGCCCCGAGGGCCAGCGCTGCGACGACGTCGGCGCCGGAGAGGATGCCCGAGTCGACGATGATCTCGGCGTCCGGGCCGAGGGCCTCGCGCGCGGCAGGAAGGAGTTGCAGCGGCACGGGCGCCCGGTCGAGCTGGCGCCCACCGTGGTTGGACAGGACGATGGCGTCGGCTCCGGCGTCGAGGACCGCCCTGGCATCGTCGATGGTCTGGATCCCTTTGACGATCAAGGGTTTTGGCCAATTGGCGCGCACCCAGTGGAGATCGGCGAGGGTCATCGTCGGGTCGAAGAGCGTGTTGAGCTTTTCGCCGATGGTGCCGTCCCAGCCGGACAGGGCGGCGAAATCGATCGGCTCTGTGGTCAACACGTCAAACCACCACGAGGGATGCCGGGCGATGTCGGCGAGCGTCCGCGCCGTGAGGGCCGGCGGGACGGACAGGCCGTTGCGGACGTCACGCAGGCGAGCTCCCGCGACGGGGACGTCGACGGTCAACACCAGCGCTTCGTAACCGGATTCGTCGGCGCGCCGCATGAGCTCCTCGGCCGCCGAGCGGTCGCGCCAGACGTAGAGCTGGAACCACAGCCGGGCGCCTGGGGTGTTTGCGACGGCGGCCACGACGCCTTCGGGGGCCGTCGTGCCGAGGGTTGACACGGCATACGGGATGGCGTGACGGCCGGCCACCCGCGCGACGGCGACCTCGCCCGCCTGGTGCATGAGCCGGGTGAAGCCGGTCGGGGCGAAGCCGAAAGGCATCGCGGCGGGCCTGCCGAGGATCGTCGTGGTCGTCGAGAGTTGACCGACGTCACGCAGCACCCGCGGGCGGAACTCGAGCTGCTCGTATGCCGCCCGCGCGCGCCGATAGCTCGCCTCGGTCTCGGCGGCTCCGTCGACGTAGTCGAAGACCGCTCGTGGGGCCCGGCGGCTGGCGGCGCGACGCAGGTCCTCGATGGTCAGCGCCGCGTCGAGGCGGCGGCTGGTGGGGTCGAGCTGGGGCCGGCGGACGCCGACGAGCGGGCGCAGCGCCGACCAGCTGGGGAGCCTGCGCGCGGGCGCCGCGGCTGGCTGACGGGTGGGGTCTGCCCCGGTCACGCGACCTACTCTGGCAGGGTCGGCGAGCGATTTGGCCGCCTTGTGCGCCGTCCCCTATGCTTTCCGAGTCCTCAACGGATCCGAGCGCGGCTCGCTTGCGGCGAGGGTCCACGGCGACAGCCAAGGTCCCCATCGTCTAGCGGCCTAGGACTCCGCCCTTTCACGGCGGCAGCACGGGTTCGAATCCCGTTGGGGATACGCAGTGTCTTGGGTGGTCAACGCCCGTCCAAGGCCCCGTAGCGCAGTTGGTTAGCGCGCCGCCCTGTCACGGCGGAGGTCGCGGGTTCGAGTCCCGTCGGGGTCGCCAGCTCCTCACGAGGGAGCGTTGGGCCAGGTAGCTCAGTTGGTACGAGCGTCCGACTGAAAATCGGAAGGTCGGCGGTTCGACCCCGCCCCTGGCCACCACCC
>CAZLGB010000130.1:0-10183 GCA_964558825.1 uncultured Intrasporangiaceae bacterium | reverse complement strand
CGACCTGGGTGACCCGCTCGGGGGTGCGCTCGCTGCGAGTGGTGCCAACCGCGGCCGGGCGCACGGCAGCCGTCGACGCCGCGCAGCTCTGGGCGCAGGTGCTCGCGCTGCGCCCGGACGCCGACACACCGGGCATGCAGGACCAGCTGACCTGTCACGCCCGCTTCGCGCCGGCGAAGGCCGCGTGGTTCCTCGAGCCGGCCCGACCGGCCGTGGGGTATGCCGCGACAGTCGCGGCCGGGTGCAACCCCGGCAAGGACATCCCGGACGGCGGCTGAGCACTCACCACAGAGGTGCCGGCCGCACTCACTCGAAGCGCAGGCCTCCGCCGGCAGCGCAGGCGACCCGGTAGGGCGGGCTGATCGGCGGGAGGCCGCCGAGGACCTCCCAGGCCTCGCCGTCGGGCTCGGGCTCGGCCCGCAGCCAGCGCCCGTCGTCGAACTCCAGCACGAGCGAGCCATCCTTGCCGGCCTCGGCTCGAGTCACCACCGCGCGGTGCAACTCCAGCAGCACGGCTGCCGTCTCGAGCCGGGCGGGATCGATCAGGTGGGTGCCGCTGGCCAGCTGGACGGTGAAGGCGCTCTCCAGCCGGATCGTGTCGGTCCCCTCGACGACGAGGGTGACGGCATAGTCGAAGCACAGCTGATCGACCTCGCGGCCCACGAGGGGCAGCGCGAAGTGCGCGTCCTCCTCGCGGACGAGTCCGTCGACCGCGGCATACGACATTGTCCGATGGTAAGCCACCTCATCGCCCTCTGGGCGAATGACGAAGGGCCGAGCGGAAGCGCTTCCGCCCGGCCCTCGCCGGATTGAGCCTGAGGTGTCCGGATCAGCCCGCCGAAGCGGCGTCCTGCGGCCCACCGGTGCCCACCGTGTCGACGGGGGGCACATCGGGGATGTCCGGCAGCGTCTCGCGCCGCAGCGAGCCGGTGAAGGTGAAGGTCGAGTCCTTCTCCTCGCCGGTCGCGTCGACGAGCACGAACTCGCCGGACTTGAGCTCGCCGTAGAGGATCTTCTCCGAGAGCATGTCCTCGATCTCGCGCTGGATCGTGCGCCGCAGCGGACGAGCGCCGAGGACCGGGTCGTAGCCCTTCTTGGCCAGCAGGTTCTTGGCCGTGAGGGTGAGCTCGATGCCCATGTCCTTGTCGCGCAGTCGCTTGTCGAGCTTGGCGATCTCCAGGTCGACGATCGCGACGATCTCCTCCTGGGTGAGCTGCGGGAAGACGATGACGTCGTCCACGCGGTTGAGGAACTCGGGCCGGAAGTGGTTCTTCAGCTCGTCGGTGACCTTGTTCTTCATCCGCTCGTATTCCGAGCGGCTGTCCGGTCCGGCCGAGAAGCCGAGCGACCCCTTGGTGATGTCGCGGGTGCCGAGGTTGGTCGTCATGATGATGACGGTGTTCTTGAAGTCGACCATCCGGCCTTGAGAGTCGGTCAGTCGCCCGTCCTCGAGCACCTGCAGCAGGCTGTTGAAGATGTCCGGGTGGGCCTTCTCGACCTCGTCGAAGAGCACGACGGAGAAGGGCCGACGGCGGACCTTCTCGGTCAGCTGGCCGCCCTCTTCGTAGCCGACATAGCCGGGCGGGGAGCCGAACAGCCGCGAGACCGTGTGCTTCTCGGAGTATTCGGACATGTCCAGCTGGATGAGCGCGTCCTCGTCACCGAAGAGGAACTCCGCCAGCGTCTTGGCCAACTCGGTCTTGCCGACGCCCGTCGGGCCGGCGAAGATGAACGACCCACCGGGCCGACGCGGGTCCTTCAGGCCCGCGCGGGTGCGCCGGATCGCCTGGCTGAGCGCGCGGATCGCGTCGTCCATGCCGACGATGCGCTTGTGCAGCTCGGCCTCCATGTTGAGCAGCCGCGAGGACTCCTCCTCGGTCAGCTTGAACACGGGTATGCCGGTCGAGGCGGCGAGCACCTCGGCGATGAGCTCCTCGTCGACCTCGGCGACGACGTCCATGTCACCGGACTTCCACTGCGCCTCGCGCTCGTTGCGCGCGATGGTCAGCTGCTTCTTGTCATCGCGCAGGCGGGCGGCCTTCTCGAAGTCCTGCCCGTCGATCGCCGACTCCATCTGGCGCTTGACCTCGGCGATGCGCTCGTCGAACTCGCGCAGGTCCGGTGGCGCGGTCATCCGGCGGATGCGCAGTCGCGCGCCCGCCTCGTCGATGAGGTCGATGGCCTTGTCCGGCAGGAAGCGGTCGTTGACATAGCGGTCGGCCATGCTCGCGGCCGCGACGAGCGCCCCGTCGGTGATCGAGACCCGGTGGTGGGCCTCGTAACGGTCGCGCAGGCCCTTGAGGATCTCGATGGTGTGCGCGAGCGTCGGCTCGGCGACCTGGATCGGCTGGAAGCGCCGCTCGAGGGCTGAGTCCTTCTCGATGTGCTTGCGGTATTCGTCGAGGGTCGTCGCGCCGACGGTCTGCAGCTCACCGCGGGCGAGCATCGGCTTGAGGATCGACGCGGCGTCGATGGCGCCCTCGGCCGCACCGGCACCGACGAGGGTGTGGATCTCGTCGATGAAGATGATGATGTCGCCGCGGGTGCGGATCTCCTTGAGGACCTTCTTGAGCCGCTCCTCGAAGTCACCGCGATAGCGGCTGCCGGCCACGAGCGAGCCGAGGTCGAGGGTGTAGAGCTGCTTGTCCTTGAGCGTCTCGGGGACGGTGCCCTTGACGATGTCCTGGGCCAGACCCTCGACGACGGCGGTCTTGCCGACGCCGGGCTCGCCGATGAGCACGGGGTTGTTCTTGGTGCGGCGGGACAGCACCTGCATGACCCGCTCGATCTCCTTCTCGCGCCCGATGACCGGGTCGAGCTTGCCCTCACGCGCGGCCTGGGTGAGATTGCGCCCGAACTGGTCGAGCACGAGCGAGCCGGCCGGGGTGCCCTCCGCCGGGCCGGTCGACTGGCCCACGCCGGCGCCGGTCTTCTCGCCCTGGCCGGACTGATAGCCGGCGAGCAGCTGGATCACCTGCTGGCGGACCTTGTTGAGGTCGGCGCCGAGCTTGACGAGCACCTGGGCGGCGACGCCCTCACCCTCGCGGATGAGCCCGAGCAGGATGTGCTCGGTGCCGATGTAGGTGTGCCCGAGCTGCAGCCCCTCGCGCAGCGAGTACTCGAGGACCTTCTTGGCGCGCGGAGTGAAGGGGATGTGCCCGGTCGGGGCCTGCTGGCCCTGGCCGATGATCTCTTGCACCTGCTCGCGCACGGCGGCCAGCGAGATGCCGAGATTCTCCAGCGCCTTGGCGGCCAGACCCTCGCCCTCGTGGATGAGCCCGAGCAGGATGTGTTCGGTCCCGATGTAGTTGTGGTTGAGCATGCGCGCCTCTTCCTGGGCGAGCACGACCACCCGCCGGGCGCGGTCGGTGAACCGTTCGAACATCTGCCACCACTTCCTACTGTGTCGAGTTGCCTCGATGGTAACCATGCCAGCCGCTCGGGCCTCGTGGGTTACCGACCTGTGACGTCTGGACTTCCCCTGCCAACGCCCCCGTATGCCGTGCTGTTCCCCCTCGCGGGCCAATGGACACGGCGTTCGCCCACGGCGGAAAGCCGGCTCTCCCCTGCCGGCCACGGCGGAAAGGAGCCTGATCGTCGTCACGGGCGCCCCGACCGGCTGCCCGGCCGGCTGCGGCTGAGGCTCGCTGACGCGGCGGCAAACGGCCACCCGTGATGCAAACGCAGCCCCCACGGCGCCGCCCTTTCCGGGAGAGTGCAGCCACCCGGCATACCGACGGCCGTTGCCCCTCATCGGAAGCAACGGCCGTCGGATTGTCAGCTGTCAGCGCTCGGCGCAGGATCAGCCGCCCATGGGCCACCAGCCGTGCCACCAGTCGGTGAAGGCCGGCTCCCAGGCCGCGGTGTAGACCCGCCGGTCGGTGCCGACGGTGACGACATCGAGGTGGTCGGCGCTACGCACGGCCGCGTCGATGGTGCCGCCGAGCCCGGTCACGCCGCCGTTGAGCCGCCACCAGCCGTGCCAGCCGTCGGCGAAGGCCGGCTCCCACGCCGCGGTGTAGGTGCCACCGTCGGTGCCGGCGACGAAGACGTCGAGCTTGTTGGCGCTGCGCGAGGCGACATAGATCGGCGCACCGGGCTGGCCAAGACCGCCGCGGATGTGCCACCAGCCGTGCCAGCCGTCGGTGAAGGCCGGCTCCCACGCCGCCGTGAGGGTCCGCCGCGCCGAGTCGACGACGAAGACGTCGAGCTTGTCGCTCGAGCGCGACACCGAGGTGACGAAGGCCTTCGGCGCAGCGACGACATCGCGGATGCGCCACCACCCGTGCCAGCCGTCAGCGAAGGCCGGCTCCCACGCCGCCGTGTAGACCCGGCAGTCGGTGCCAGTGACGAAGATGTCGAGCTTGTTGGCGCTGCGCGACACCCCGGTCACGGGCGCACCCGGCGCGGCCATGCCGCCGCGGATCTGCCACCAGCCGTGCCAGCCGTCGGCGAAGGCCGGCTCCCAGGCCGCCGTCATGATGCGGCCGGAGTTGTCGGTGACGAAGATGTCGAGGTGATCGAGGCTGCGTGACACCGCCCCGACGTAGGACCCGACCGGCACCCGGATGTCACCGATCGCCCACCAGCCCTTCCAGAAGTTCGAAGGGTCGTATGCCGCGGTGTAGACCCGTCCGTCGGTGCCGACGGTGAAGACGTCGAGATAGCCGGGTCGACGGCTCACCGCGGTGACGTGGCCGCCGGGGGCGGTCTTGCCGCGCAGCAGATAGGTCCAGCCCTGCCACCAAGCCGGGCCGCCGGGCTTCCACGAGGCGAAGCGGATGTCGCCGAGTTCGTCGGCCGCCAGCGCGGTGAGGCTGTTGGGTGCCATCGAGACGACGTGGACGGGCGAGGATCTCGAGGGCAGGCGGAGGCGATCCAGGCCCCAGCCGTAATGCCGCGGGGTGACCGGGCAGAAGGCCCACGAGTTGGCCTTCATGATGCAGTCGACGCTCGCGGCGGCTCCGTTGGCACAGTTGCTGTTCGGCTCACCGAAACGGCCGAAGGAGCCGCCGGTGGTGCACCCCGAGGAGGCATATTCGTCGGGGCACCCGAAGATGTGGCCCGACTCGTGGATGAAGACCCGGTCGAAGTTGTCGATGCCCCAGCCGTCGTTGCGCGGGTCCATGACGATGCGGTCGCCACCGGCATACGCAAACCAGTTGAGCGTGTAGCGGGTGACGAACAGGACATAACCCCAGCGCGAGTGAGTGCGATCGCGGATCTCGCGGGCCATCGCCGCGATGCCGGCGCCTCCGGCGGCATACCCGAGGGCCGCCATCGCCGCGTCGCGCCAGGTGTCCTCGGCCAGGCCCGCCGCGTCGGCGACGGTGATGTTGACCGTGTGGGTCTCGACGGTGAAGCTCAGGTGGGCCGAGGGGTTGGCGGCGGCGAGCCAGGCATAGCCCTCCTGGATCTCGGCGGCGACCTTGGTCCGCTCGCTGGCGACCATCTGGACGGCGGCGGTCGGGCCGTTGACGAAGACGACCGAGAGCGCGACCGGGCCTTCGAGGTAGTCGTTGAGCCCCTCGGACGGGCCGGGCAGGTCGCGCAGGACCTCGACCGGCGCGCCGGACACCTCGACGTCGCCCTCGAGCTGCGCATCGGGCATGAGCTCGCGGATGCGCTCGCCGTCGAGGACCGGGCGACGCGCGTCGCAGCTAGGCATGTCCCAGGGCTCGCCCGCACGCGGCCGGTTCGCCTTGGTCGTGGCCCAGGCCTTGGTCCGCCGCAAGGCGAGGGCGTCGAGACCGAGCCGCTCGGTGTCGGTGAGCGAGTCGACGACGGCCTTGTCGATCTTGCTGGGGGCGACGCCTCGCACGACCTTGCCTGCCGATCGCGTCGGGCCGCCAGTCGGGCCGCTGTCGTCGACAACGAGGACCCGGTCGCCGAAGCGCACGAGCACGCGATCGGCGATCTCCACGGGGACGGGTTGATAGCGCTCGGGGCCGGACGCCGGACCACGCGCCTTGCGCTGGGCATCCAGGACGACCACTGACGTGGGCGGCGGCTCACTGGCATGCGGGTGGGTGTGCGACGGTGCGGACGTATCGGGCATAGCGGCTCCTCAGGGAGAAGGACCACAGTGCTGCCCCTGTGGCCGGGCTCAGCCCGGAGGGTCAGGAGGCCGTGCGCGGGGGTCGTCCCAGTCGGCTCCGTCGAGAGTCCGGGTGTGCTGTGCAAGAGCCGCGAGCTCGGCCGCTGATACCGCCAGGGCCTCGTCGTCGGTCAACTCCGGCAGATCGGTGGGTCGCGGCTCCCCCGGCTCCCACCACCAGATCCCCGGCTCCCGGCGTGAGGCGGTGGTCACGCCGGAGGTCCGATCGAGCTGGTCGAGCTGGTCGACCTCGGCAGCCGTCAGCTGCAGGAGGTGGACCCGACCGGTGCGCACGAGGACCTGCCCGAGCGGCGGGATGCCGTCGCGGGTGAGGCACAACCGCCGGGTGGGGCTCGGGTGGGCGACCGGCATCCGCGCGCCGCTCACGAGTCGCGGTCGCGCGGGGTGGTGCCCAAGCCGTCGCTGCGCCGGAAGACGGGGTATGCCGACGTGCCGCCATTGGGATCGGAGGTCACCGTCCAGCGGTCGAGGGTCCAGCCGGCCGCCTCGATCGCCTCGAGGCTCTCGCCGAAGCTGGGGAGCTCACCGTGGCCGGGCTGGCTCCACGCGCCGAGCTTGAGCTTGGCCACGAAGAAGCGCTGCCCACTCTGGAAGGCCCGGGAGGCCTGGGTGATCAGCTCGGCGAGGTCCGATTCCGTGCTCATGACCTTGAGCGTATGGCGCCAGGCAAGCCCTCCCGTCGGGTCGAGGTATTCCCGGACCTCCGGGAGTAGCGGATTACCTCGAATCGGCGTGGACGGAGGGCTTGAGCGCCTGCAGGGTGTAGCTCGCCGGGAGCCGCTCGGGGCGCTCCCGCAGCCGCCACTCGCCGCGCTCGTCGATGACCATGAGCCCCGGCAGCGCCTCCCAGGGCACGCTGTCGTGCTCGACCAACCCGGTGAGCTGCAGGCCGGCGTCGAGCAGTGCCTGGACGATCTGCCCGAGCCCGTGGTTCCACTCGTAGGTGACGTTGTGGGTGAACTCGGTGTCGGTCTGCACATAGGTGCCCGGCTCGTCCCAGCGGTTGGGCTCGGCGTGCTCGTAGTAGGAGTCGGTGAGCACGAGATTGCGCTGCTCGGCGTCTCCGCCGAGCGACCAGAGCACCGGGTGGCCCTCGCGGATGAACAGCCGCCCGCCCGGCCGCAGCAGAGCCGCGACGGTGGCCGCCCAGTCACGGATCGAGGGCAGCCAGCACAACGCGCCGATGCCGGTGTAGACGAGGTCGAAGCGCTCCGCCCCGAGCGCGGCGACCGCGTCATCGACGCGGGCCTCGACGAAGGGGATGTCGGCGCCCGCCGCCGCCGCGAGTCGGCGCGCCTGCGCCAGCGCCGCGGGCGAGAAGTCCAGCCCGGTCATCCGGGCGCCCAGCCGGTGCAGCGACAACGTGTCGGTGCCGATGTGGCACTGCAGGTGTATGCCGTCCAGTCCGGTCACGTCGCCGAGCAGCGCCCAATCGAACTCGACCACCCCGGAGAGCGCCCTGGGGTCGGCGAGCAGGCGCTGCACGGCATACCCGGGGCTGGCGGCGTGCGCCGCGGCTCGGTCGTCCCAGTTGGCGCGGTTGACGGCGAGGTAGTCCTCCACGGCCGGCGAGCCTAATCGCATCGAGGTATTCCGCTACCGCGTGGAGGTAGGGGAATACCTCGAACCGGCTGTCGGCGGCCGGAAAGGGGCCCTCAGCGGCGGCGCTGGCAGCGGCCGCACCAGTAGAGATGGCGCCCGGCGACCTCGGCAGTGCGAACCCGCGACCCGCACACCCGGCAGGGCTCGCCCTGGCGCTTGTAGACGTAATAGCGCCGCTCGAGCGCGCCCTGAGGATTGGGCCGCCAGGCCGAGACGCCGGTCGGGCTGATGGGCACCGCATCGGGGTCGTAGCCGCCGAGCAGCACCTCCTGGACCTGGTCGTCCATGGTGACGATCTGCCCGACCCGCACGCCGATCGGCAGCAGCAGGCGCAGGTCGGCCCAGATCGCCTCCCATGTCGCGCGACGCAGCTCGCGGCCGGGCCGATGCGGGTCGATGCGATGCCGGAAGAGCACCTCGCAGCGATAGACATTGCCCACCCCGGCGAGCACCGCCTGGTCCATGAGCAGGTCGGCGATCGAGCGGGTGCTCTTGCTGATGCGCGCCCAGGCCCGCTCGGGGTCGGCGTGCGGGCGCAGCGGGTCGGGCCCGAGCCGCGCGACGACGCCCTCGACCTGCTCCGGGGTGGCCACCTCGCACAGCGTCGCCCCGCGCAGCTCTGCGAGGTATGCCGGTCGCCCGGCGGGGTGGGTGGCCGAGGGCGGCCCTCCCGCGGAGAGCAGCCGCACCCGCACCGCGCCGACCGGAGGGGGCACGGCATACGTCCCGTCGGGGGTGAGGGTGAGCGGCGTGACCTCGAAGGTGCCGATGAGGCCGAGGTGCACGTGGAGGAAGGCCTCGCCCTCGAACTCGACGAACAGGTGCTTGCCCCAGGCGTCGGCCTCGAGCAGGCGGCGCCCGTCGAGCAGCGCGGCCCCGTCGACGAAGCGACCCTGCGGGCTGGACACCGCCGGAGTGGTGCCCGCGAAGGCGGTGTTGAGCGACCCTGCCAGCCGATGCAGGGTGTGGCCTTCGGGCATGCGCTCAGCCGGCCTTGCGCTTGGCGGCGGCCCTCTTGGCGGGGGCGGCCTCCTGGGCCGCGTCCTTGGCCGACCCGGTGGCCGCAGCGGCGGGGACGGGCTCGCCGCGGGCGGCCTTGGCCCGGTCGACGCTGCGTTGCAGTGCCTCGAGCAGGTCGACGACCTCGCCGGTGTCCTCGGCCGCGGCGGGGGCCTCGGCGACCGAGCCACCCTCGACCTTGGCCTTGACCAGAGCCTGCACGGCGGCGGCGTAGTCGTCCTCGAACTCGCCGGGGTCGTAGTCACCCGACAGCGAGTCGACGAGCATGTTGGCCATGGCGAGCTCACGCTCGCTGGCGTGGCCGGTGTCGCCGAGGTTGACCTGGTCGGCGGCGCGGACCTCGTCGGGCCACAGCAGGGTCTGCAGGACGATGACGCCCTCGTGGACCCGCAGCACGGCCATCGTCATCCGGGTGCGGATCGACACGGTCACCAGGGCGACGCGGTCGGCGCTCTCCAGCGCGTCGCGCAGCAGGGCATAGGGCTTGGTGGCCGACTTCTCCGGCTCGAGGTAATAGGGCTTGTCGTAGAGCATCGGGTCGATCTGGCCGGCCGGGACGAACTTGGCGACCGCGACCTCCTTGCTGCTCTGATTGGGCAGCTCCTTGAGATCCTCGTCGGTCAACACGACGAGCTGACCGTCCTCGGTCTCATAACCCTTGGCCACGTCGTCATAGGCGACGACCTCGCCGCACGCGCTGCACACCCGCTGATAGCGGATCTGCCCCCCGTCGACCCGGTGCACCTGCCGGAAGCTGATGTCGTGGTTCTCGGTCGCCGAATAGAGCTTGACCGGCACGTTGACCAGCCCGAAGGACACCGCGCCCTTCCACATCGCCCGCATCGCAGGTCCCACCTTCCCCACTGATCACGTAAGTCACCAAGCATGACCCACCGCGCGCCTCCCCACAACGCCTCGCCGCCCCCGGGGGTATGCCGGGCCGCCGCACCGCAGCGCCGGACCGGGTGACCCGCGCGGCTGGGCTGCCTGGTTCGGTCAGCGGTTCCAGGGCCCACACACCGCTCCCGACCCTGACACATCCGGCCCCCAGCATCAGATCGGGCTGCTGATTCCGTCACCGGTGACGTGTTCTACAGCCCAGGGCAACGCTCCGGACGCTGACCCGGCCCCCCGGCATCAGATTGGGCTGCTGATGAGGTCACCGGTGACGCCTTTTACAGCCCACCGCCGCGGTTGGTGCCGCCGTGCTCATCCTGCTCCCTCAAATCCGTGCGAACTCCCGTGACGCGGTGGCGAAGGAGCTCTCGTGGGAGTGTTATGCACCTCCAAGGTGCACAACACTCCCCATAGGCCAACCTCAGCGCAGAGCCGGACGGCAATCCGCGCCCCGAGCGTGTTCCCAGCGCTGCAAGGCAGCGCGGGCGTGTGGTCAAGTCCGTTGGGGTGGTGTACGAGGTTGATCCCTCGGTTGGGCGTGTCGGT